>PXFI01000027.1 GCA_003564295.1 Gemmatimonadota bacterium
AGGCTGGAGCTGGACGATCCCATCAAGGTGGTGGTCTCCGGGGCCGACGACCCCCAGGGGAGCGGGATTGCCCGGGCAGGGTACACCATCAAGGCCATCTCTCCCCGAAGGGGGGACACCCTGGTGAGGACGGGCCAGAGGACTTTCAGCCCGCCTCGGACCGGGAACGTGGCGGTCACCTTCGACGTCTTCCCCTTCAACGTGGACCCCCTGAGCCTCCCTGATAGCATGGTCTTCGAGATTACCGGGTGGGGGTACGATGCCGAGGGCAACTGCGCCGCCGCAGTCGAGGCAGGGACGTCCATGTCCCTGGGGTGCACCACCCTTCCCGGGGGTCAGACCACAGCGGTGGACCGGAGCGGCTTCTCCCTGAACCGGGTGGTGGTATCGGGCCGGACCATCGACCTGCCAGGGGGCGGCCGGATCATGGATGCGGTCGTGGACACCCTCAGGAGGAACCTCTTCCTCTCCAATATCGAGAGGAACCAGGTGGAGGTCTTCCGCCTGGGCACGGAAGTCTTCGCCCCGGCCATCGGCGTGGGGTCCGAGCCCTGGGGAATGACCCTGGACCGGTCCGGGAACCGCCTCTTCGTGGCCAACTCCGGGGGTGTCAACATCTCCGAGTTGGACCTGGACCTGGAGAGGGAGGTGGATTCCCGCCGTTTCTTCGCCCCGGACGTGGTCATCTTCGACGTGGAGCTGAAAGCCTCGGACTCGGGGCTGCGGTTCCTCATCCATCCATTCCCCCAGCCCCAGTCCCCGGCCTTCAGCGACCGGCCCCAGTTCCTGGCCGTGGATTCCCTGGGGAACTTCATCTACTCCACCCGCACCACCCCCGTGGGTGACATCGGCACGGCCAGGAAGGCCTACTTCATGCCTGGCTCCGACCACCCGGAGGTGAAGCTCTTCGTGGAGCACGGCGCCAACAGGCTGGCGGAGAACTACTGGGCCCTGGCCCACATCGACAGCATCGGGGGCGGGGAGGGGATCACCCTGTACGATCATCTCCCGGGCTTCCCCAATAGCGTCATCCAAGGGGTGGGCTCCATCACCAGCCCCTTCCCCGTGGAGACGGCCGTCAGCGAGCTGAAGGCCCAGGGGTCCGACGTCTTCCTCCAGTCTGGGGCAAGGTGGGACATTCCCTCCTTCGGGTTCTCCGACACCACCTACGTGACGGCCTCCGGGGACGGCGGCTGGGTACTGGTGGGTGAGGGAGGCACCACCCCCACGGGCCGGGTCATGATGTACCGGGCCAGCCGGGGCGATACCACCGCCCTCTCTTCCAGGCTTCGGGTTTGGGACGAGGTCATCAACGTCGCCGACGTGGTCCGGGGGGTGGGGTTGAACTACGACGGCACCCTGGGCGTGGCCCGGGGCATGAGCACCTACTTCTTCGACTCAGAGCTCCAGCTCAGCGGCCGGGTGGAGCTGCCCGGGACCGCCGGGGGCGTGGGGGCGGCCCTTCATCCTCTCCACGCGAATCAGGCCACGGGGCAGAACCCGGGAGGGCAGTATCGTCCCGACACCCATCTGGCCTTTGTTGGAACGGCGGAAGGGAACATCGACATCATCGACACCTGGAGGTTCATGCGGATCGGACAGGTCACCCTCCGGGACGTAGTCTCGGGGCCCCTGCGGGCCGTCCTTCCCTTCCCGGAGGACAACGCAGGGTTGAACTGCCCCACGGTGCCGGTGACGGATCAGGCCGGGAATCCCATCGGAAGTGCCGTGCAACTTTACCAGAACGGGGATTTCGTGCTGCCCATTCCTGCCGGTGGAATTACGGACGACGCCTGCGTGGTGGTGAAGCTCTTTGCCGTGACCTCCGCCGAGGGGGTGGTGGTGGTGCCGGTGAGGAAGAGCGAAATCCTGAAGTATCACCCGAACCGATAGACGCCCGGGGCTCCGGGCCCCCGGTTTCATTCGATGGAGACGCCTCCTGCCGACTCGCAGGGGGCGTCTTGGCACGCATGGGTTTTCGGTGGCTTTGGGGCCGGTGCCAGGTCGGTGGAGTGACTCGGGCCCCCTGGACAGCACCGCTGCAACCCGTATGCTTGAATGTCTCCGGGGAGGCGTCTGTGTGGGGCCAGGAAGCCCGTTTCCACCATTCGAAAGCCCCTTTCAGCATCCATCTTCCGGAGGAAGGGGGGGGCGCGGCATGCCTCGCCCCCGACTCCATAACGAGGGGGGGTGTGGAATCTCCGCGCCTCCCGTTCAACGGGCGTGAGGGGAATGGCAAAAGGTAAAGAGGGGAAGCGCCTGGTCGTCGTCGAATCGCCGGCGAAGGCCCGGACCATCAGCCGGTACCTCGGGAAGGACTACGAGGTGGCTGCGTCCGTGGGCCACGTGCGGGACCTGCCGGCCAAGGAGCTGGGGGTGGATGTGGAGCGAGGCTTCGAGCCGAAGTACGTCACCATCCGGGGAAAGGGAAAGATCCTCCAGGAGCTGAAGAAAAAGGCAAGGGCGGCTGACGAGGTGATCCTGGCTACCGACCCGGACCGGGAGGGGGAAGCCATCGCCTACCACGTGGCCGAACAGCTCGGGTACGACCGGTCGCCGGGCCGGTTCCGTCGCGTCACCTTCCACGAGATCACCAGGGAGGCTATCCAGAGAGCTCTGGAGCGCCCAGGGGAGCTTGCCATGGAGAAGGTTGAGGCCCAGCAGGCCCGGCGGATCCTGGATCGCCTGGTGGGCTATCAGGTGAGTCCCTTCCTCTGGAAGCCCATCCGCCCGGGTCTCTCGGCAGGACGGGTCCAGACCGTGGCTCTCCGCCTCATTTGTGAGAGGGAAGACGAGGTCAGGGCTTTCCAGGAGGAAGAGTACTGGTCCATCGTGGCTCACCTGGTGAAGGACGGCCAGACCTTCCATGCCAAGCTCCACCAGGTCGACGGCAAGGCGTTCTCCCTTTCCACGGAGGAGGAGGCCCGCCGAGTCCTCTCGGACTTGAAGGACCGTCCCTTCCGGGTTTCGGAGGTGAAACGGAGGGAGCGACGGAAGAACCCTTCTCCGCCCTTCACCACTTCCACCCTCCAGCAGGAAGCCGCCAAGCGTCTACGCTTCTCCGCTCGCCGTACCATGACCGTCGCTCAGCGGCTCTATGAAGGGGTGGAGGTGGGCCGGCGGGGATCCGTAGGGCTCATCACCTACATGCGCAGCGATTCGACCCGGGTGGCCTCCTCCGCCGTGGAGCAGGCCAGAGGCTGGATCCAGGAGGAGTTCGGCAAGCCGTTCCTGGCCTCCACGCCCCGCCTCTATCATGGGAAGCAGCAGAGGGGTGCCCAGGAAGCACACGAGGCCATTCGCCCCACGGACGTGGGCCTGCACCCGGACGAGGCCGGGAGGTTCCTCAACAAGGACGACGCCGAGCTTTACAGGCTCATCTGGCTTCGATTCGTGGCGAGCCAGATGGCGCCGGCGGTGTATGACACCACAACCGCCGACTTCGACCTGGAGGGTGCCAGCAGGACCCGGTACCTCTTCCGGGCCACCGGATCGGTGGTGAAGTTCCGGGGGTTCACCCGACTCTACCTGGACACGACGGAAGCCGGCGACCACAGGCGGCTGGACGACCTGGAGCCTCTTCCGGAGCTGAACAAGGGAGACCTCAGCGCTCTGAGGGAGCTCGAGCCCAACCAGCACTTCACCCAGCCGCCGCCGCGGTTCAGCGAGGCCAGCCTGGTGCGGGAGCTGGAGAAGCTGGGCATCGGGAGGCCATCCACGTATGCCCAGATCATCTCCACCCTCCAGGAACGTGGGTACGTGGACGTGGAGAAGGCCAGGTTCGTCCCCACGCCCCTGGGGGACACAGTGGCCAAGCTACTGATCCGGGTCTTTCCGGACCTCTTTGACGTGGCCTTCACCAGTGGCATGGAGAAGGAGCTGGATCGGATCGAAGAAGGAGACGTCCGGTGGAGGGAGCTTCTCCAGGAGTTCTATCCTCCCTTCCGGGCGAAGCTGGAGGCCGGCAAGGCTCGGTCCGGCGACATCATCAAGGAGATCCTGGCGGCGGAGGGTGAGACCTGCCAGGTCTGTGGACGCCCCATGCAGGTCCGGTGGACACGAACCGGCCGGTTCCTCGGGTGCTCGGGATACCCGAGCTGCCAGGGCACCAGGCCCCTGGACGCCTCCGAAACCCAGGAGAGGGACTTCGGCCCCCATCCGGAGTCGGGTCAGGCGGTCCTGGGGCGGGTGGGTCCTTACGGGCCCTACGTCCAGCTCGGGGATGGGAACGGGGGAGAGAAGCCCAAGCGGGTGAGTCTGCCCAAGGGTATGGGGCTGGAGGATCTCAGCCCCAGCTTTGCCCGAATCCTTCTCGACCTCCCCCGGTCCCTGGGGGAGGATCCCGCCACCGGCCAGGAGGTGACGGTGGGAATCGGGCGGTACGGTCCGTATGTACACCGGGGGGGCGTGTATCGGAACCTGAAGACTCCGGCCCAGGTGTTCGAGATGGGGCTGGAAGAGGCCCTGGAGCTCCTGGAGACCAAACCGGGCCGGGAGGTCCTGAAGGAGTTGGGCCCCCACCCCGAGAGCGGAGAGCCTCTCAAGGTGCTGGACGGTCGCTTCGGGCCCTATGTCACCGATGGAACCCTGAACGCCAGCCTTCCCAAGGGCATGGATCCCGGTGAGCTCCATATGGATGAGGCCCTGGATCTCCTGGCCAGGGCCGCCGCCCGGAAGCGGCGTGGCAAGGCGGGGCGTGGGTTCAAGGGGAAGGGGAAGGCCGGCCGGAAGCGGGCCCCGGAGTGACCATTCGCTGCCGACTTCCGCCCGGGGGATGCCGTGCCTGAATCCGTGGAGATCGTGGGAGGGGGGCTGGCGGGGTGTGAGGCGGCTCTATTCCTGGCCGAGAGGGGTCACTCGGTCAGACTGACGGAGATGCGGCCGGTGAGGGGTACGCCGGCTCATGAGACGGACCGGCTTGGCGAGCTGGTTTGCGCCAACTCCTTCAAGAGCGAGGACCCGGCCAACGCACACGGGCAGCTCAAGAGGGAGATGGAGGCCCTGGGCTCCCTTCTCCTGCGGGTGGCCAGAGAGGTCCGGGTACCGGCGGGCTCGGCCCTGGCCGTGGACCGGGAGGGCTTCTCCATGGGAATGACGGAAGCCGTGGCCTCCCACCCCCTCATCCGGGTCGTTCGTGAGGAGCGGACAGAGCTCCCGGAGGGCCCCGCCATCATAGCTACGGGCCCCCTCACCTCCCATGCCCTTTCTTCGGCGATCCGGGCCTGCCTGGGAGACGAGGGACTCTCCTTCTACGACGCCATCGCCCCCATCGTCCACAGGGAGTCACTGGACGAAGGAGTGGTATTCGAGGCCGGCCGATTCGGGGAGGAGGCGGACTATCTCAACTGCCCCATGGACGAGAACCAGTACGAAGCCTTCCTGGACGCCCTCCTGGCCGCCGGCGTGCACGAAGGACACGACTTCGATTCGGTGCCCTACTTCGAGGGGTGTCTTCCCGTGGAGGTCATGGCTTCCCGGGGCCGGGAGACCTTGCGTTTCGGTCCCATGAAGCCCATCGGGCTCCAGGAGCCCCGGACGGGCCGGCGGCCCCACGCCGTGGTCCAGCTCCGGCGGGAAGACCGCCAGGGACAGATGTGGAACCTGGTGGGCTTTCAGACCCGTCTCAGGATCCCGGAGCAAGGCCGGGTGTTCAGGATGATTCCGGGGCTGGAGGAGGCGGAGTTCCTCCGCTGGGGGTCCATTCACCGGAACAGCTATCTGAACTTCCCCGGCAGGCTGACACCCTGGGGGTCTCTTCCCGGCCGGCCCCAACTCCTCTTCGCCGGGCAGCTCACCGGGGTGGAGGGCTACACCGAATCCGCTGCCAGCGGGCTTCTCGCCGCCGTGAATCTCCGCCGGATCCTCCATGGACGGGAACCCGCCCTCCCGCCCACCACCACCATCCTTGGAGGGTTGGCCAGGTACCTCCGGGAGTCGGACCCCGGGCATTTTCAGCCCATGAACTCCAACTGGGGCCTGGTGGATCCCCTGCCGGTCCGTGTCCGGGACAAGCGGGAAAGACGGGAAGCCCTGGCCGGCCGGGCTCTCCGGGATTTCCTTGCATGGGTGGAAAAGGAGGAAATAGGGTGGTGAGGAGCGAGGCCCCCTTGGAGGACTACCTGCGGATGCTGGCCCACGAGCGCCAGCTGTCGCCTCACACCGTGGCGGCGTACCGCCGGGACCTTGAGGATCTGAAGAGCTTCCTCACGGACTACCTGGGGACTCCCGACTGGGGGTGGGAGGAGGTGGACCGCCTGGGTCTCAGGAGCTTCATGGGGTGGTGCCTTCGGAGGGGGCTCTCCCGGCGCACCATAGGGAGGAAGCTCTCGGCGATCCGGGGGTTCTTCCGGTTCCTGCACCTGGAGGACCGCCTTCCGGCCAATCCGGCCCGGGCAGTCAGGAGCCCCAAGATGGAGAAACTCCTTCCGGGCCACCTCTCCCGGCCGGAGATGGGCGCTCTCTTCGACCTGGCGGAGGCCAGGGCCGCCGAGAACACCCTGGCCGGCACCCGGGACCTGGTGGTTCTCGAACTCCTGTACGGAAGCGGCCTTCGGCTCTCGGAGCTCCAGGGGCTGAACCTGGCCGACATGGACCTGAGGTCCGGCCAGATGAAGGTTCTGGGTAAGGGTAGGAAGGAGCGTATCGTCCCTCTCACCGGCAGCTCCATCCGGGCCCTGAGGCGGTACGAGCACCGCAGGGAGGAGATGCTGGCCCGGGCCTCCGAGGGTGCCGACCACGGCGCCCTTCTCCTGAATGCCAGGGGCGGCCGCCTCTCCCGGCGCTCCATCCAGCGCCAGGTCAGGGCCCTGCTGGAGAAGGCCGCCGCCCACCAGGGCCTCAGCGTCCATTCCCTCAGGCATTCCTTCGCTACTCACCTCCTGGACGCCGGGGCAGACCTCATGGCGGTGAAGGAGCTGCTGGGCCACGTGTCCCTCTCCACCACCCAGATCTACACCCACACCTCCAAGGAGCGCCTGAAGGAGGTGTACAGGCGGGCCCATCCCCGGGCTTGAGGGATCCGGGGGCCGGGACCCCTTTCATAAGGCGATCCGGGGGTTATTCTTGAAGGTCGGGAGGGCCGTTGGAGGCTCCGGCCGGCCCTCCGGAGCAGGGGTTTGCCCGTGCACCCCCGTGAACCCGAGTCGGCAGGAGAAGTCATGAGGAAGCCCGAGGTGCGAGCCACCACCGTCCTGGCCGTGAGAAAAGATGGACGGATCGCCATCGGTGGTGATGGGCAGGTGACCGTGGGAGACACCGTGGTGAAGGCCACGGCCCAGAAGGTTCGTACATTGAAGGACGGAAAGATCCTGGCCGGCTTCGCCGGGGCGGTGGCCGACGCCTTCAGCCTCTTCGAGAAGCTGGAGGAGAAGCTGGAGCGCTATCCCGGAAACCTCACCCGGGCCTGCGTGGAGCTGGCCAAGGAGTGGCGAACCGATCGCTACCTGCGAAGACTCAATGCCCTCCTGGTGGTGGCGGACCGGGAGCGTGTGTTCCTGGTAAGTGGGGAAGGGGACGTCATCGAGCCGGACGACGAGATCGTAGCCATCGGATCCGGGGGTTCCTTTGCTCTGGCCGCCGCCCGAGCCCTGAAGGACCACTCGGATCTCCCGGCCCGGGAGATCGTCAGGAAGGCCCTGGAGATCGCAGGGGACATTTGCATCTACAGCAACCAGCGGATCAGCGTGCTCGAGCTGGGGCAGGAAGAGAAGAATGGCTGACAAAGGCGCGGTCCCCCTCCATGGAGAGGAGTCCGGCGAGAACCCCCCTGATCACCAGAAGAACTCCCAGGTCCAGGACGATGTGGTGGAGTGGCGAGACGAGCTGACACCCCGTGAGATCGTCCGGGAGCTGGACAAGTACATCGTGGGGCAGGAAGAGGCCAAGAAGTCGGTGGCCATCGCCCTGCGGAACCGATGGCGCCGGCAGCGGGTGGAGGGGGAGCTTCGGGACGAGATCCTTCCCAACAACCTGATCCTCATCGGGCCCACCGGGGTGGGCAAGACCGAGATCTCCCGCAGGATGGCCCGGCTGGCTGGCGCTCCCTTCGTGAAGGTGGAGGCTTCGAAGTTCACGGAAGTGGGGTACGTGGGGCGGGACGTGGAGTCCATGGTCCGGGACCTGGTTGACACCTCGGTGAACATGGTCCGGGCCGAGCGGGAGGTGGACGTGGAGGAGGAGGCGGAGCGCCGGGTGGAGGAGAGGCTCCTGGACCTCCTGCTTCCCCTCACCGCCAGGACCGAGGCCGCCACCAGGGAGGCCCTGGAGGGACCGAAAGGGCCGAGCGGCGCCGGGGCTCCTCACCTGTTTGTGGCGGGTCCCGAGGGGGTGCGACCGGAGCCTCTGGGGGGCGAGGGAGGGGAGCAGCTGACCCCACAGGCCCGGAGGGCCCGGACCCGGGAGAAGCTCCACAATCTCCTCCAGGAGGGTGCCCTGGAAGACCGGGAGGTGGAGGTGGAAGTGTCCCAGAGCCCGTCCCTGGAGGGGATGATGATCCCCATGGGGGGTTTCGAGGGTATGGACCACAACTTCACCGAGATGCTCCAGGAGATGCTTCCCAAGCGAACGAAGCGCAGGACGGTCTCCGTGGCGGAAGCCAGGCGGATTCTCCTCCAGGAGGAGCTGGACCGTCTGGTGGACATGGATGAGGTCATCAACGAGGCCCTGGACCGGGCGGAGGACTCGGGGATCATCTTCCTGGACGAGATCGACAAGATCGCCGGGGAGCGGGGTGGAGTGGGGCCCGACGTGAGCCGAGAAGGGGTCCAGCGTGACCTTCTCCCGGTGGTGGAAGGCTCGAACATCCAGACCAAGTACGGCCTGGTTCGGACGGACCACATGCTCTTCATCGCCGCCGGGGCCTTCCACGTGTCCAAGCCCAGCGACCTCATCCCGGAGCTCCAGGGGCGATTCCCCATCCGGGTCGAGCTCCATAGCCTGGGGGAGGAGGATTTCGTCCGGATCCTCAAGGAGCCCAAGAACGCACTCCTGCACCAGTACGGTGCCCTGGTGGAGACGGAGGGGGCGTCCCTGGAGTTCACCGAAGATGGGGTCAGGGAGGTGGCCCGGATCGCCACCCAACTCAACGAACGCCTGGAGAACATCGGCGCCCGGAGGCTCCAGACGGTCATGACCACCGTCCTGGAGGATCTCCTCTTCGGGCTTCCGGAAGAAGGAAGGAGCAAGATCGTGGTGGACGCGGAGTTCGTCAGGACGCGGTTGAGCACCATCCTGGAGGACGAGGACCTGAGGCGATACATCCTCTAGCTGCCGGGATCCCAGCGCCGGCTTTCCAGCGTCCGCCGGTTGATGGTACTTTGCCAGGTGTCCCTCTCCGGCCCATGGGAGAGGGGCGTTCATCCGAAACCTCAACACCTACTGGATCATGTCAACACGCCATTTCGTCTCCATATCGGACTACACGAAGGAAGATCTGCTCGGATTCCTCTCCCTCTCCCGAAGGCTGAAGGCCGGCGAGGTAGGGGGGCTCCCACTGGCTGGGAAGAGCCTGGCCATGATCTTCCGCAAGAGCTCCACCCGTACCCGGGTCTCCTTCGAGGTGGGTATGACCCAACTGGGCGGGCATGCCCTTTTCATCTCCTCAGCCGCCTCCCAGTTGGGGAGGGGAGAGAGCGTCTACGACACGGCCAAGGTCCTGAGCAGGTACGTGGACGGGATCATGATCCGGACCTTCGACCATGCAGAGGTGGAGGAGATGGCCGAGCACTCCACGGTTCCCGTGATCAACGGCCTTACGGACCTCCTTCATCCTTGTCAGGTCATGGCCGACCTCCTGACAGTTCAGGAGGAGTTCGGCTCGGATCTGGAGGGAATGTCGGTGGCCTGGCTCGGGGACGGGAACAACATGGCCAACTCCTGGCTCAATGCCGCCAGGGTCCTGGGATTCGAGCTCCGGCTGGGGATTCCGGAGGGACAGGATCCGGATCCGGACATCCTGGCCGCCGCCCAGGGTACCACCCCCATCCTTCTCACCCGGGATGCCCTGGAGGCAGCCGAGGGCGCCAGGGTGGTAACCACGGACACCTGGGTGTCCATGGGCCAGGAGGACGAGAAGGAGGAACGGGTGAAGGTGTTTCAGCCCTACCAGGTGAACCGGGAGGTCATGGGCCGTGCCCACCCCGAGGCCATTTTCCTCCATTGCCTGCCTGCCTACCGGGGGCTGGAGGTGAGCGAGGAGGTCCTGGATGGTCCCCAGTCGAGAATCTTCGACGAGGCCGAGAACCGCCTTCACGTTCAGAAGGCCATCATGATGGAGCTCATGGGCTGAAGGTAGAGGCCTGATCTGCACTCTGCCCCCGGAGACGGCCACGCCTTCCGGGGACCCGCCGGCAGCAAGATCCGAAAGGACGCACCCATGGCCGAAGCACTGAAAAAGACCCCCCTCTGGGAAGCCCACGTGGCCCTCGGAGGCAAGCTGGTCCCCTTCGCGGGTTTCGAGATGCCGGTGCAATACCCCTCCGGTATCACCACGGAGCACCAGGCGGTCCGGACCGCGGCAGGCCTGTTCGACGTATGTCACATGGGGGAGTTCATCCTGAAGGGACCCCAGGCCCTGGACTTCATCCAGAAGATCACCGTGAACGACGCATCCAAGGTGGCCGTTGGCCAGGTGCAGTACACCGCCATGTGCCTGGAGAACGGCGGCATCATCGACGATCTCCTTGTCTACCGGGATGCGGAGCACTGGATGCTGGTGGTGAATGCCTCCAACAAGGAGAAGGACCTTGCCTGGGTGGAAGGGCACGCCGCAGCCTTCGACGTGGATCTGGTGGATGCCTCCGACGAGACGGCGCTCCTGGCCCTCCAGGGACCCAGGGCCGCCGAGATTCTCCAACCCCTCACCGGCACCGACCTGGGCGGGATCGGCTATTACCGGTTCGCTGCCGGAGAAGTGGCGGGAGTGGAGGGGATGATCAGCCGTACCGGGTACACGGGGGAAGACGGTTTCGAGCTCTACATCCCGGCAGGGGCCGCCATGAAGCTGTGGGACGCCCTCATGGGGGCCGGGGCCGAGGGGGGTGGTCTCACACCCACGGGGTTGGGGTGCCGGGACTCCTTGCGCCTGGAGATGGGGTACGCCCTCTACGGGAACGACCTGGACGAGGAGCACACGCCCCTGGAGTCGGGGCTGGGGTGGATCACCAAGTTGGACAAAGGCGACTTCCTTGGCCGGGAGGCCCTGGTGGCCCAGAAGGAGGCCGGTATCAAGCGGCGCCTGGTGGGGATGAAGCTCATGGATCGTGGCTTTCCCCGGCACGGCTACCCCGTCGTGGCCGGGGGGGAAGAGGTGGGAGTGGTCACCAGCGGGGTGGTGAGTCCCTCTCTGGGCCTGGGGATCGCCCTGGGATACGTGCCCTCCGAGCTGGCCAGCCCCGGAACGGAGGTGGGGGTCCGGATTCGTGACAAGGTCATTCCGGCGGTGATCCAGAGGCCTCCGTTCTACACCGGGGGCTCCCTTCGCCGGTGAAGGGCAAGGGCCGCTCCGCGCCAGGGGAAGGGGGTACCGTGGACCCTCTCCGCATCGGTGTACTCACGGTTTCCGATGCCTGTAGCCGGGGGGAGCGGGAGGACGCCAGTGGGAGTGTGGTGGAGGAATGGTGCCGGAGGGAGGGCCATGAGCTGGCGCGACGGGCTACGGTGCCGGACCGGACCGACGCCATCGTTGCCATCCTCCTCCGGTGGGCCGACCGGGAGGAAGTGGACGTGATTCTCACCACAGGAGGGACGGGGTTCGGACCCAGGGACGTGACCCCCGAGGCTACCCGGGCGGTCCTGGATCGCCTGGCCCCCGGCATCACCGAGGTGGTGCGCCGCCGCGGCGAGGCCGCCACCCCCTACGCTCTCCTCTCCAGGGGACTGGCCGGGTCCAGGGGAAGGGTATTCCTGGCCAATCTTCCCGGGAGCCCCGGGGGGGTGAGGGACGGCCTCCAGGTTCTTGGTCCCGTCATCCGCCACCTGTCGGCCCTCCTGACAGATTCCACCACTCGGCACCGGCAGTCGTGACATGCCCGAAACCGGCGGCTCCGTTCTGATCTCCACCCACGACCTGAAGATGGCCGGCCCCCTCCGAGAGGGCTTCCGGGAGGCAGGCTACCGGGTGGAGCTCGTGACCCCGGGAGAGGATCTTGCCGAGACCCCGGATCCGCTGCTGCTCATCCTCACGGGTGGCCTGAAGAGCGAGTCGGCCGCCGCCCTGGCCCGCCAGGTACACGACTACCCTGTCTTTGCAATCGGAAGGGAAGGGGAGGAGGGTTTCCTGAGGGCGGCCCGGATCCTGGGCATCAAGCAAACCTTCTCTTTTCCTGCGGACCCTCGGGAGGTGCTCCTGGTGGGGAAGAGCCTCATTGAGCGGAACCGTCTCAGGGGGATCACGGGGATCGTGGGCGAAGCGGACGCCATCCAGGAGGCCCTGGAGCGAGTGGTCCAGTTCGCTCCGGTGAACGCCACCGTCCTCCTGACGGGGGAGTCGGGCACCGGCAAGGAGCTCATCGCCCGGGGGATCCACGCCCTCTCACGGCGGCGGCATAAAGCTTTCATCGCCGTGAACGTGGCCGCCCTCACCGACACTCTGCTGGAGAGCGAGCTCTTCGGTCACGAGAAAGGGGCCTTCACCGGTGCCATCGACTCGCGTCGCGGCCTTTTCGAGCTGGCCCAGAACGGAACCA
Organism: Gemmatimonadota bacterium; assembly: GCA_003564295.1. Lineage (GTDB taxonomy): Bacteria > Gemmatimonadota > Gemmatimonadetes > Longimicrobiales > Gaopeijiaceae > PXFI01. The sequence goes on from PXFI01000027.1 coordinate 12,684, forward strand.
TCTTCCTGGACGAGATCGGGGAGATGCCTCTCTCCACTCAAACCAAGCTCCTTCGGGTACTGGAGGAGCACGAGTTCTACCGGGTGGGGGGGGAGAAGCCCATCAAGGTGGACGTCCGGGTCATCGCGGCCACCAACCAGGAGCTACGGCGACTGGTGGAGACGGGAGAATTCCGCCGGGACCTCTTCTTCCGTCTGAACGTGCTGCACATCGCCCTTCCGCCCCTCCGGGAGCGCAAGGATGACATCCCTCTCCTGGTGCAGAGCCTCATCGAAGAGGCCAGCGTCCGGCATGACCGGCCCAGGTTGGAAATCGGCCCCGAGGCCATGGAGATTCTCAAACGCCATGAGTGGCCCGGAAACGTCCGGGAGCTGAAGAACCTGGTGGAGTCCATGGTGGTCCTGGCGCCGGGACGCGTCATCGAGGCCCACCACATTCCGGCAGAGATCCGCAATCCCCGAAGCCGTGGTATTCTTCCGGCTCCTCTGTATGGCTCCCTGGTGCCCACCCGGCGGGAGGGGGAGGGGGTGGTCCGTCCGGAGCTGGAGTTCATCTTCCGGACCCTGGTGAATCTCCGCATGGACGTGGACGATCTCCGCAACGATTTCGAGCAATTCAAGGAGCATCACGAGCTTTCCGGAAGAGACGTCTCCCTGTTTCGGCCCGCGGAGACCCTGGCGGGGTTTCCGCCGTCCGGAGGCGGCATGGCCCCTGAGCCCCACCGGGAAGAAGGGGCCGAGGGAATCCCGTCGGGCGTGGAGTCCGGGGAGGATTCCGGACAGGAGGAGCCCGACCAGGAATCCCACGAGAGGGGCATCGTGTTCCGGCCAGGCATGACCCTGGAGGAGCTGGAGGAGAAAGCCATCCGGGCGGTCCTGGCGGAGGTGGGCGGCAACCGGCGAAAAGCGGCGGAGCAGCTTGGGATGGGGGAGCGGACCCTGTACCGGAAGATCAAGAAGTACGGCTTGGACTAGGGTCAGGCAGGGCCCGGCTGCGCCCCAACCGGCCGGGGAGCCCCGTACTTCAGAAGGGGGTGACCCTCAGGGCCTGGCCCGGGCAATGGCTCTGGCCCGTTCCGCCTGCAAGAGGGGGAACACCCGCTCCCTCCACACCTCGTTTCGCAGCTCCTGGTACTCCACCTCCAGGTCCGCCTCCAGGTCGATTCCTCCCTGGAAGGCGTAGATGGCCATCCGGGTCTCCTGTTGCCCGAGGCGCTGGCTGCCCCATGACGGGGTGATGGGGGCAATGCCCAGGGGCCGGAGGCGGAGCCCCCGGTTCACCAGGAGGAGGTCCTCCGGTTCGTAGGTGACGCCCGGGCGATAGCTGAAGAGGCTTACCAGGAATAGGTTGGGCTCCGTGGTCATGGCGGAACGGGCCGCCCGGGTCCCGTGGGTTTCAGCCAAGCCCCTGAGCCTGGCGTAGGTGTCCGGAGCCGCCAGGCGGATCACCCATTCCTCCAGGGGAGTGACCTTGATCTGGAGGTCGCCCCGCTGAAGCTGCAGGGAGATCTGATCTTGGAGGAGAGTCCCATGGCCGGGAGGGACCAGGAGGGGTGACTCCTGTTGGGCAGGAGCGCCGGAGGCGGAAGGGCCTCCCGGTGGCTCCCCCAGGCCGCACCCAAAGGTCAGGGTTGCGGCCAGGGCAATCGGCATGGGCCGAAGAAGATTCAGGGCTCGCATGGCGTCTCCTTGCCTCCAGATGGGGTTGCCCTCTCCTGCCGGCAGGCCGGTCAGGGGGGAGCCCTCTCCCTGAAATCTAATAGATCATCCAGGGCCGCCAGGAGGTCTTCTCGCCCCTCTCCCGTCCTGGACGAAAAGAGCAGGACCTGGTCCGGATCCAATCCCAGCTCCCCGGCTGCCACTTCCAGCGTTCTCTCTCTCTTTCCCTTCGGCACCCGGTCGATCTTGGTGAGAAGGACCAGGGTGGGAAGGCCGAACCCGCCCAGCATCTCCATCATCTCCAGGTCCAGCCTGGACGGTGGATGCCGCCCGTCTACCAGGTGCACGACCCCCCTGAGCTCCCCTTCCCGGCCAAGGTACCATTCCACCAGACCTCTCCATCCTTCCCGGACCGCCTTGGGGGCCTTTGCGTAACCGAATCCCGGCAGGTCCACCAGGTAGAACCGTTCGTTGACCCGGTAGAAGTTCAGGGTCTGGGTCTTGCCCGGTTTCGACGAGACGTGGGCCATTTTCTTGCGGGTACGGCCCAGGATGACGTTGATGAGGGACGACTTCCCAACGTTGGACCGCCCGGAGAAGGCCACCTGGGGCAGATTGCCCGGAAGGGGCCCGCCGGGGGTAGCCACGGCCCCTGCGAACTCCACGCTCCGGATGATCACTGGGAGAGCTGCAGGCCTTGATCCCGGATGTCGTCCAGGATCTCGGGGGGGGAGGCCTCGGGGCGCCCCTTCGGCAGGGAGAGGAGGGCGCCTTCCAGGACTTCGTCCATGTTGCGGACCAGCCGGAACTCCACCCCGTCCCTGACCTCCAGGGGAAGGCGTTCCAACTCCCCTCCGTTGGTGGCGGGGAGGATGACGCGCCGGATGCGCCCCTGGTAGGCGGCCACGGCCTTCTCCTTGATTCCACCCACCCCCAGGACTCTTCCCCGGAGGGTGATCTCGCCGGTCATGGCCACGTCCGAACGGGTGGGGATGTCGGTGAGGGCGGAGATGAGGGCCACGGCGATGGTGATCCCCGCCGAGGGGCCGTCCTTGGGGGTGGCGCCCTCCGGGATGTGGATGTGGATGTCCACCTCCTCGTGAAACGCGGGGCTCAGGCCCAGGACGTGGGCCCTGGACCGGGCGTAGGTCAGGGCTGCGAAGGCCGATTCCTTCATGACCTCCCCCAGCGTTCCCGTGAGGCGGATCTTTCCTGAGCCAGGCACCACGGCCACTTCCACGTCCAGGATCTCGCCGCCGGCGGCCGTCCAGGCCAGGCCGTTGGCGATTCCCGCCCTGGCCATCCCTTCCTCCCGAGGCTCGGGAGTGTAGGGTTGGGGCCCCAGGAGCTCCCGCAGTTGGGGCCCCTCCACAGACGTCAGGTCCTTCACCCTCCGCTCCCCCTCCGCCACGGCCCGAGCCAGCTTCCGGACCACGCCGCTGATCCGTCGCTCCAGCTCCCTGACCCCCGCCTCCCGGGTGTACTCGGAGATGACGAGGTCCAGGGCCTCCTCGGAGAGGCTGGCGCTGGCGTCCCCCAGACCGTGCCGCCGGCATTGCTTGGGCCAGATGAACCGCCGTGCTATGACCTTCTTCTCGGTGGTGAGATACCCGGGAATCCGGATGACCTCCATCCGGTCCCGGAGGGGCTCGGGAATCCCCGCCAGGGTATTGGCGGTGGCGATGAAGAGGACGTCGGAGAGGTCGTACTCCAGCTCCAGGTAATGGTCCGTGAAGGTGCGGTTCTGTTCCGGGTCCAGGACCTCCAGGAGGGCTGCGCTGGGGTCCCCGTGGAAATCCCTGGCCAGTTTGTCCACCTCGTCAAGCAGAAAGACGGGGTTCCGGGTGCCCGACTTCCGCATCCCCTGGATGACCCGTCCCGGGAGGGCCCCCACGTAGGTTCGTCTGTGCCCCCGGATCTCCGCCTCGTCCCGGATGCCCCCCAGGGAGGCCCGGACGAATTCCCGGTCCAGGGCCTGGGCGATGCTCCGGCCCAGGGAGGTCTTACCCACCCCCGGGGGGCCCACCAGGCAAAGAATGGGCCCCTGGAGATCCCCCACCAGGGACAGGACGGCGATGTGATCCAGGATCCGCTCCTTCACCTCCTCGAGTCCGAAATGAGCTTCTTCCAGGATCCGGGAGGCATTGGCCACATCCAACCGGTCTTCGCTCCTGGCCATCCAGGGAAGCGCCAGGATCCAGTCCAGATAGGTCCGGATGACGGCGGCCTCCGGGGCCACGGGGCTCAGGTGCTTGAGACGGTCCAGCTCCCGGACTCCTCGCTCCCGGGCGTGGGCGGGAAGGGGCGTCCTCAGAAGGTTCGTTTCCAGCTCCACCCAGTCGCCTTCGGTGGCTCCCAGCTCCTTGTGGATGGCCTTGAGCTGCTCCTGCAGGTAGTGCTGGCGGCGGCCGGTGTCCAGCTGCATCTGGATCTGCTCGTCCAGCTTCTCCTCGATACGCAGGATCTCCATCTCACGGACCAGGATCTCCCGAAGAATCTCGAAGTGGTGCTGGAGGTCCCGGGCCTCCAGGAGCTCCTGCTTCTCCGTGGAGGAGAGGAGGATGTGTCCGGAGATGAGGTGGGCGAGGCGGACCCGATCCTTCACCGAGGCCAGAGTTCCCACCAGCTCGCCGGGGAGGCGCTCGTTGGCCTCGATGTAGTCCTCGAAGAGGCGCCGGACACCCCGGGCCAGTGCCTCCAACGCAGGGGTGACCTTGGCGGGATCCTCTCTTTCTCCACCCTCCACCAACGCCACACGGGCCCGGAGCTTGTTCTCGCAGGGGAGGAATTCCTGGACCCGGGCCCGGCCCAGGCCCTCCATGACCACCCGGACGGTCCCGTCGGGGAGCCGGGTGGACTGCACCACCCGAACCACCGTTCCGAGCCCATGGAGGTCCTCCTCATGGGGGTCCTCCACGTTCGCGTCCTTCTGGGCCATCAGGAGGAGGAGTCCGTCCCCTCCCTCGGCATCTTCCAGGGCAGCCACCGATTGTGCTCTTCCGATGAGAAGAGGCAGGACCATATAGGGAAAGAAGACGAGGTCGCGCAGGGCCACCACCGGAAGCTGCCCGGGAATCTCGACCTGTTCGTCGATCCGGTGGAGGGTGGCCATTCAAGCCCTCGGGTGGAGGAAGTGAACCTGAAGAAGGCTGCCCCGGGGGGCCGTGCCAGAGAGCTCCCCGGAGAGTGTATGGTAGGACGGAACAGATGGCGCGGAAAGGCCGGGTCCGGGAACTAAGCCTCTTTCTTCTCCACTGCGGGGCGGAGGACCAGAAGGGGGGGGATCCCGTCCTCCACGCTCTCCCGGGTCACCACAACCTCCCGCACGTCCTCACGGGACGGGATCTCGAAGAGGATGTCCCGCATGAGGTTCTCGATGACCGCCCGCAAGCCCCGAGCCCCCGTCCCCCTCTTGAGCGTCTTGTTGGCGATGGCCTCGATGGCTGCCGGCTCGAAGGTGAGCCCCACGTTCTCCAACTCCAGCATCTTGCCGTACTGCTTGATGAGGGCGTTCTTCGGCTCCTGGAGGATCCTGATGAGGGAATCCTCGTCCAGTTCCTGGAGGGGGACCACCACGGGAAGACGCCCGACCAGCTCGGGGATCAGCCCATATCGCTGGAGGTCTTCCGGTTCCACGAGACGAAGAATCTCGTCCCGGGCGGCCTCCACGTCCCTGCCGGCGAAGCCGATCTGACGCTTCCCGATCCTCGATTCCACGATCTTCTCCAACCCGTCGAAGGCTCCTCCACAGATGAAGAGGATGTTGCGGGTGTCGATCTGGATGTATTCCTGCTGGGGATGCTTTCTCCCTCCCTGGGGAGGTACGGAGGCCACTGTCCCCTCCAGGATCTTCAAGAGGGCTTGCTGGACGCCCTCCCCGGATACGTCCCGGGTTATGGAGGGGTTCTCCGATTTCCGGGCGATCTTGTCGAGCTCGTCGATATAGACGATTCCCCGCTCCGACTCTGCGATGTTGAAGTCGGCCGCCTGGAGAAGGCGGACCAGGATGTTCTCCACGTCCTCACCCACGTAGCCGGCTTCCGTGAGTGTGGTGGCGTCGGCGATGGTGAAGGGGACCCTGAGCATCCGGGCCAGGGTCTGGGCCAGGAGGGTCTTTCCGACGCCGGTAGGACCGATGAGGAGGATGTTGGCCTTCTCGATCTCCACGTCATCCAGGACGCCCTGGTGGTTCACCCGCTGGTAGTGGTTGTACACCGCCACCGCCAGGGCCTTCTTCGCGTCGTCCTGGCCAATGACGTAATTGTCCAGGATCTCCTTCACTTCCAGGGGGGTCGGGCTGGGAACCTGGCCCTCTACGGCCTCTCGCTCCTCCTCCTCCGCCAGGATCTCATTGCAGAGTGAGACGCATTCGTTGCAGATGTAGACGGACGGCCCCGAGATGAACTTCTTGACGCTGTCCTTCGACTTCCCGCAGAAGCTGCAGCGAAGGTGCTTGTCGCTTGTGGCGCTCATGCCTTCTCTCCGAAGGTGGAAACTCTTTTTCGCTCCTTGGGACCGGCCTCCTCAGTCCGCCAGGAGCTCCGGCTGATCGGAGTCATGGGGCTTCTTCTGCTCCCGTCCTGTCTCTCCGGCCTCCAGCACCCGGTCGATGATCCCGTATTCCTTCGCCTCGTGGGGGCTCATGAAGCGGTCCCGGTCCACGTCCTCGGCGATCCGCTCCACGGATTGGCCCGTGTGCTCGGCAAGAATCTCGTTCAGCCTCTGACGGATATGGAGGATTTCCTTGGCGGCGATCTCGATGTCGGCCGCCGTTCCATGAGTGCCCGACGACGGCTGGTGGATCAGGATCCGGGAGTTGGGGAGGGAGGCCCGCTTGCCCTTCGCGCCCGCCGCCACCAGGACGGCGGCCATGGAGGCGACCATGCCCAGGCAGAAGGTGGCGATGGGCGCCCTCAGGTGACGCATGGTGTCGTAGATGGCGAGCCCCGCATAGACGCTTCCGCCGGGGGAGTTGACGTACAGGTAGATGTCCCGCTCCGGGTCCTCGGCGTCCAGGAAGAGAAGCTGGGCGATGATGATGTTGGCCACGTTGTCTTCGATGGGGCTCCCAAGGAACACGATGCGGTCCATGAGGAGCCGGCTGAAGATGTCGTAGCTGCGCTCTCCCCTGCTGGTGCGCTCGATGACGTACGGCGGAAATATGGGCATGTCTTCCTCGGGTCTTCGCGTCAGGCCTCGTCCACCCTGGACTGGCTCTTCAAGAACTCATACACCTTCTGTTCGGTGATTTCCCGCTCGAGGGCGTCCAGGTTGCCGGATTTCTGGAGCTGTGCGTAGACCTTGGCGGGCTCCGTGTTGTTCTTCTCGGCAATGAGCTGGACCCGCTCGTCCACCTCGTCCTCTGTGGCCCTCAAGCCCTGGAGCTCCGCCACCCGGCCTATCAGGAGAACCCTCTTCACCACCTTTTCAGCCTCCGGGCGCAGGCTCTCCTGGGTCCGGGCCAACATTTCCGGGTCGAGCTTCGAGGTGTCGCCCAGGAAGGAGCTCACGTACCGGTCCACCATGGAACGGGGGACCTGGAAGGGGTTGGCCTGCAGGAGGTTATCCACGAGCTGCCCCCGAACCGCCATCTCGGCCTGGTTGGCCGCTTCCCGCTCCAGGTCCTCCCGGACCCGGTTCCTCAGCTCCTCCAGATCCTGGAAATCCCCCAGGGACCTGGCAAGCTCGTCGTTCAGCTCCGGAAGCTCCTTCACCTTCCGGGCCAGGAGGGTGATGCGCAACTGTTGCCGCTCGCCTCTTCGCTCCTCGTCCTGGAAGTCCTCAGGGAAGGTGACGGTGAAATCTCCGGTTTCGCCCACCTCCAGGGTCCGGATGGCGGCCTCCACGTCGGGGATGGCCTCACCGCTCCCAAGAGTGATCTCGTAGGGTCGGCTCTCCCCGAACGGCTCTCCGTCCTTCAGGGGCTGCATCTCCACGGTCACCAGGTTGCCGTCCTGAGCCTCGCCCCCCTCCTCGGGTCTCCACACCCCGTGCTGGTCCCGGAGACGCTCCATGACCCCATCAACGTCCTCCTCCGTCACCTCCAGCTTCGGCCGCTGGACGGTGAATCCCCCCAGGCGCTGGAGGTCGATGACGGGCTGGACGTCGAAGGAGATGGAGAAGGTGAGGTCCTCCCTCTTCCTGTACTGCACGTCCTCCACCTGGCCCTCGGAGATGGGCTCCAGGGATTCGACCCGCAGGGCCTGGCGGTACGCGTCCCCGATGACCTGGTCCAGGAGCTCCTGGTCCACGGCCGGGCCAAATTTCTGCTCCACCACGTGGGCCGGGATCTTGCCCTTGCGAAAGCCCGGGAGCTTGAGCTTGCCCCCGAGCTTCTGGACGATCTTGTTGCGCTCGGTTTGGACCGATCCCGCCGGGATGGTGACCGTGAGGCGCCTTCGCCAGGAGTCCTGCTCTTCCAGGTCGACGCGGAGGGTGGATGGGTCGATGGCCATACCCTGCTCGGGTTGGAGGTGGTCGAGGAATCAGACGGCTATGAAGATGCGAAAGGGGGGACTCGAACCCCCACGGCCGGAGCCACGAGATCCTAAGTCTCGCGCGTCTACCAGTTCCGCCACTTTCGCCCCGGGGCCAGAACACGCTGCTTCAGCCGGAAAGCCCGCATGAATCAAAGATAACACGGCCGGAGGAGGCATCAACACAGGATTCTCACTTCCGAATCGCCCTGATCCTGCCGCTGCGGAGCCTTGTCCGAGCTCAGCCCTGGCCCTTGCTGTCTGCCCGCCCCTATGAGGCCTTATCAGAATGCGACTCTGCGTCTTGGGGAAAGTCGTGGGAGCCGTTGCTCAGGTCAGGGTGTGCCCGCCAGGCTCTTGTGAGCTCGAATGAAGGTATAGGTTCTCTCGGTTGCTGCTTCCGGAGTGCATGGCCAACGCCCTGCCATTCTTCCCGATTCGGAGCAAGCGACTCTTTGGAAAGGCGATCCCAGCGGGTTCACCGGAGGGGCGAATTTGTGTATTCTGACCACTACGCCCTCCCCGGAGGGCCAGGAATATGGCAGAAGTGGAGGTGTCATTCCATGAGCTTGATTCTGGGTGTCACATGGCGCCGCTCACGACTCGCGTACGTGTTGTTGGTTGCCTTGTCGGTAGGGACGGGAGCGGTGGGAGGCTGCGATGGGAAGGATCCCATCCCCAGCTTTTCGGCGCCGGGAAGAGCGCCGGAGCTACGTCCCCCGGACGGCCTTCTTCACTCTTCCGCCCTCCAGGCCGTCGTGGACCTGCAAGTGTGGCGGGACGGGCCGGCCCTCCAGGAGCGGCTGGGGGATCCGGATCCCGTCGTGCGCGCCCGGGCCGCCCTCGCCCTTGGCTCGGTGCAGTGGCCGGGCGCCCAGGCGGCGCTGGTGGAGCTTCTGGACGACCCGGAGGCCTCGGTGCGTCGGGACGCCGCCTTCGCCCTGGGACAGCTGGAGCTCGCCGATGGGGGACAGGCCCTGGCCCTGGCTCTCGCACGGGAGGAGGATGCTCAGGCCAGGGCCTGGATGATGGAAGTCATAGGGCGGGCTGGGGACGAGTCGGCTGTGACAAGCGTCCTGGCGCTGGAGGTTGGCCATGAGGAGATGGCTCAAACCCGAGCTCTCACAAGGGCCTTTCTCCGGGGGGTTAGGCCCGATGGGGCCCTGGCGGCGTTGGTGGAACGCTTGACCCATCCGGACCCGGAGGTGCGAGAGGCGGCGGCCTTACTGTTCGGGCAGGTTTCTGACACAGGAGTCTGGGCCGAACATGCGGAGGACGTCCGACGGGCTCTGGATGGATTCCCAGCACACGAACCTGCGGCCATGCATCTCACGCTGGCTCTGGCCCGACTCGGAGAGAGGGACGATCTGGAGCGACTCCTGCGATGGTTGGAGGAGGGGGAAGACTGGCGCATTCGGGTGAACGTGGCTCGAGGTCTGGGTGCCCTTCCCTGGCTCGAGCGCGAAGGGGTGCGGACGGCGCTCTTTGGTGCCCTGGATGACGATTCGGAGCATGTGGCCATAGCCGCCGCCAGGGCTCTAACCCAGGGAGTCTGGGTGCCCCCCCACGTGCTTGCCCAGATGGAAGCTCGCATCCGGGGCCGTTCGGAGCGATGGAGGGTGCAGGCTCCCTTCCTGTGGCAGGTGGCCAATTTCCATGACGCTGGGGTGGTCGTGGACTGGACCCGGAGGATGGTGGAGGTGCACCCTACGGCCGTCGGCTGGGGGCTATCGGCCCTCTCCGGCATCCCTGAAAGCGGAATCACCGAGCTGATCATGGATTTGGCCCGCCATAGCGACCCTGAGATCCGGGCCGCCGGAGTCGCCGCCCTATCCCGGAACTGGCTGTTCGTGGTAGACGCCGAAGGGAGGGATGACCGGGTCTACCAGATCCTGGTATCAGAGATCAGGGACGGTTCCCAGCGGGGGGCCGTTCATGCGGCCCAGTCTTTGATCCATCCTTTCTTCCTGGAGCAGGGAGCCCTGGCCGAGCTACACGCGGCCTTTCATGGGCGCGTGGAGCAAGGAGACCTCCATGTGGCTGGAGCTCTCCTCGACCTGTTGGCACACGTGGGGGACCCCGCCTCCCTGACCCTGGTTGAGGAAGCGACCCGGACCGGCGATGCGGCCATTCGCAGGGCAGCCGCACGGGCGCTGGAGGAGCACAGGGGTCGTGTAGTTCCTCTGAAAGAGCTCGGGCTCCTGGAACCGGAGCGGACCGTGGATTGGGGCTTCCTGGCCTCCCTGGGGCCGGCGCCTCGACTGATCCTGGAGACGGAGAAGGGCAGGATCGTCCTCCGCCTGGTCCCGGATCAGGCTCCCCTCACGGTGCAGGTGCTGGCGGAGCAGGCTATGCCGGGGCTCCACGACGGGGTTCCCTTTCACCGGGTGGAGCCCAACTTCATGGTTCAGGGAGGAGATGTGGCTGTAGGGGATGGTACGGGTGGTCCGGGATATGCGATCCGAAGCGAGCTCAACCAGCTTCTCTTCTGGAGGGGAGTGGTGGGGATGGCGTCAGCTGGGAAGGACACCGAAGGATCCCAGTTCTTCATCACCCACTCCACCCAGCTCCATCTGGATGGAAGAATGACGCCGTTCGGATGGGTGGAATCGGGGCTGGAGACCCTGGACAGGATCTACGAAGGCGACCGGGTTCTGCGAATGACCCTGGAGCCGGGAGAGGGGAGCTGAGGCTCATGGGTGGGAGTGACCCTCGGGGGAGACCCGGCCCCGCCCGGCCGGGATGCCGGGCGGGGCTGACGTCGGGCGTGCCTTATCCGGCTGCTCTCACGTTCACGATCCGGGTGGATCCGTCCGGCTGTCCCAGGAGGAGGGACACCACCGTTCCCTCCCGCACGTCCCGGAGGATGCGCCTGACGTCGTCGGGGGTTGACACAGGTTGCCGGTCGATCTCGAGAATCTTCTCCCACTGCTGGACACCTCGGCGACCGGCGGGCCCCAGGGGGGAAACCTGGGAGATGACGACGCCCCCGGCCTCGGGATAACCCAACCGCTGAGCCACGTCGGGAGTCAGCTCCCGAACGGTGATGCCCAGCTTCTCCTCGGTGGCAGGAGCCTCGGGCCGCGCAACCGGCTGCTCCGGGCCGGTAAGGGGAGCCTCACCCAGGCGGATGGTCATGTCCCTGGGGGACCCATCCCGATAGACGCGAACCGTCACCTCCTCCCTGGGCCTCCGCTGGGCGATGAGGTTCTGGAGTCCGTTGGGCCGGTACACCACCGTGCCGTCCACCGAGTAGATGACGTCCCCCTGCCGGAG
>PXFI01000184.1 GCA_003564295.1 Gemmatimonadota bacterium
CTGCGCCGCCACCTGGGGAACCGGGTGGTGGAGACCGCCGGGATGGCCAACTTCGTGGCCTCGTACCGGGAAGAGGACGGCTACCTCCTCCTGGCCTCCAACCGCCGGGGGGACGGGATCATCCTGGAGGCCCTCATGGTGGACGATCCCGAAAGCGACCTCATCCCGAAGCTGGTGGCGGGCCTCCTGGCCCACCGGAAAGGCTCCGGCTGGAGGAACACCCAGGAGAACGTCTTCATCCTCCTGGCCCTGGACCGGTACTTCTCCACCTTCGAGGCCCAGACCCCGGAGTTCGTGGCCCGGGCCTGGCTGGGGGATGACTACGTGGGTGCCTTCCCCTTCGAAGGCCGCACCACGGAGCACCGGGTGGTGAAGGTGCCCATGTCCTTCCTGGTCCAGGGGGAGGGGAGCCCGAACCTGGTCCTGGGCAAGGAGGGCCCGGGCCGCCTCTACTACCGGCTGGGCATGACCTACGCCCCCATGGATCTCCACCTGGAGGCCATGGACCGGGGGTTCACCGTCACCCGCACCTACGAGGGGGTGGACGATGCCGAGGACGTCCGGAGGGACGACGACGGCGTCTGGCACGTTCGGGCAGGTGCCCGGGTCCGGGTGCAGCTCACCATGGTGGCCCCGTCACGGCGCTACCACGTGGCCCTGGCCGATCCAATGCCGGCGGGGTTCGAGGCCATGAACCCCGCCCTTGCGGTCACCGGGGAGATCCCCCGGGACCCGGGATCCCCGGCTCCGGTGGTAGCCTGGTGGCGCCCCTGGACCTGGTACGAGCACCAGAACCTCCGGGATCAGCGGGTGGAGGCCTTTGCTTCCCTCCTGTGGGACGGTATCCATACCTACACCTACGTGGCCCGGGCCACCACCCCGGGGGAGTTCGTGGTGCCTCCCGCCAGGGCCGAGGAGATCTACTCCCCGGAGGTCTTCGGCCGGAGCTCCACGGACCGGGTGGTGGTCAAGTAGGGTCCGGAACCTGGCCATGTGATGCCAGAACTGTCATCATGTGTCTTTCGTGACGTCCATGTCGTGACGACGAATCCTGTGACCGGGGCCCGTGCCGCTCCACCATGCGCTACCGCTTCGTGGACCCCTTCCTGGGAGCATGGATTCGGGAGGCCCAAGGACGATGAATGAAGCCAGGCACCTATTCTTGGGGAAGGGAAAGGAGACCGTCCTCGCGGGTCTTCGCATACTCCTCCCGCGCCCCCTCCTTCTGGCAGGACTCTGGGCCCTCCTGGCCGGATGCAACGGATCACCCGTTCAAAGTCCTCCCGCTGACCCCGGGCCCGCGGGCCCCGCACCTCCGGGCCCTGAGCCGGAGTGGGTCACGGAAGCGGTGAACGCCGTGAACGTGCAGCAGATCCTCTTCCACAGCGAAGCCATCGGGAAGGAGGTGAGCGCCCACGTCTACCTCCCGGACGCCTACGCCACCGATCCATCACGCCGCTTCCCGGTCCTCTACTGGCTCCACGGGTCCGGCCCCGGGATCCGGGGAATCCCCGTCCTGGCCAACTTCTTCCACCAGGGGATGGCCCGGGGGGACATGGAGCCCACCATCGTGGTCTTCCCCAACGGCCTTCCCCAGGGGATGTGGGTGGACTCGAAGGACTTCCGGCAACCCGTGGAGACCATCCTCATGAAGGAGCTCATCCCTCATGTGGACGAGCAATTCCGGACCCTGGGCGCCCGGGAGGGCCGGATCATCGAGGGTTTCAGCATGGGGGGGTACGGTGCCACCCGCCTGGGCTTCAAGTACCCGGAGGCTTTCGGCGGGATCTCCATCCTGGGAGCCGGTCCCCTCCAGCTGGACTTCCTGGCGGAGGGGCCCCGCTCATCCCTGGCGCGCCGGCAGGAGATCCTGGAAGTGGTCTACGGCGGAAGCCTGGAGTACTTCCAGGCCCAGAGCCCCTGGCGCCTGGCGGAAGCCCTGGCGGGAAGCGATCCCCCGGGACCAGGGGTGCCGGTACGACTGGTGGTGGGGGAGCAGGACGAGCTCCTGGAGATCAACCGGCGGTTCCATCAGCATCTCACGGCCCTGGGCATCCCCCACGACTACGTGGAGCTTCTCGGCGTCGGCCACAATCCCGCCGCCACCTTGCAAGCCATGGGACCCGCCCACTGGGCGTTCTATCGCCAGGTCTTTGGACCCTGACCGCCTCCCCTGGCCCCCAGACCCTGATCCCTTGTCCCCGGGTCTTCCGCCCCTGACTCCCATTCCGCTCTCGCCGGGCCCTGATCCTCCCTACCTCACCACCACTGGCTGGGTCCAGGCCTTCTCCCGATCTCCTTCCCGGAAAGGATCCGCCTTGAGCCTGGACGACACCACCGTGGCCCGGATGTACATCTCATCGCCCCGGGCCCGGTAGATGGCCGGAACCTCCGTCGTCACGAACAGCACCTCCCCCACCTCTTCGCTGTACACCCAGGTCACGTCTTCCAGGGCGTCCCCTTCCCCGTCCACCACGGGCGCCGCGGTGTCGTCGAAGCCCCGCCGGGTGCCGTAGAAGGTGGTGGTGTAGGTCACGCCCTCCTCCGAGGCTGGCGTCACGCGGTATTCCCGGCCGTCCCAGGAGATCTCCCGGAGCTCAACCCCGGCACTGGCGTAGAACTCCCCCCGTTCCATGGCGGGGAGGATGCTCCCCATGCTCAAGTCCTCGGCCAGGACACGGATCCATCCCCGGCCGGGGATAGAGCCACCCTCCCCCCGTCGGAAGTAGTTGTGAGCATCGTCCGTGGCTACGCCGTAGAGCAGGTTGCCGGGGTCTTCCCGGAGGCGGAACGCCAGGGCGATGTCCCAGAGCCGCTCGGTGGAGACCCTGTGGCGCTCCGCATCCCCCCAGTTCATGACGCCCCCGTGGCCGTTGTAGACCTCGAAGAACCGCACCTCCGGAACGCTGATCAGGTTCTCGGCAGGAAACCCGGGACCCCAGTTGGGATGGTTCAGGTGGGCCAGCATGGGCTCCCCGTAGTGCTCCTCTTGCTCCCGCAGAGCCAGGATCTGTTCGCGCAGCACCTCGGCCTGGCCCCCCTCATCTGCCGGATGGATGACATCCCGCAGGTTGACGGCGTTCACGTGGACCTCCGACGCCGTGATCTCCTCCCCCTCCACAATGAGGTACTCACCCGGCTCATCGAACCGCGCCTTCAGCTCCTCCAGGGTCTTCAGGCGCATCTCCAGGGCGCCTTCCCGCTCTCGCAGCTCCACCCAGTCCAGCCCGAAGTCGTGGATCAGCTCCCCCAGGCGAGCCGGGGTCAGACGCCCGTCCGGGGTCACGGCGAACCACCGGTCGCCGTGGAGCATGACGTTATGGTCCGTGATGGAGAGGAAGTGATATCCATGCTCCTTGTACCAGCGGGCTGGGATCTCCGGGGCGCCGTCCCCGTCACTCCAGAGGGTGTGGACGTGGGTCTGGCCCTTGAACCAGCGCTTCCCGTCACCTTCCTTCAGGACGATCTCCTGACCGGACAGGGGCAGGAGGATCGCGAACATGGCCACAAAAACCAGCAATAACGCCCTCGGCTTCATAGGGACTCTCCTTTTCGCAAGGGCTCGCTCACGAGCTTCCGGAATGAAGGGCCGGCTCCGCTGAACAGGCGGTGGCCGCCGGAAGGCCCAATGCCGCGGTCTTGGTCAACCCAAACCCGAACCCTGCCTTCATGTGGCATCTCCCTTTGAATGGACTGTTGTTCTCTGTGCCCCAACCCCCAACACATCAACCCCTGCGATCCTGTCATTCAAAATCATGCGGGATGCCCCGGGCCGCCACTCTGGCCATTTTCGGCCGAACCTCCGGGAAGCGGTGAGTCACTCCGTTGCCCCAGGAGCAGGCGGGGCCTTGAGCTGTCTTCCCTTTGCTGCCCGCTTGCCTATGTAGTCTCTTGCAACTACATTGAGTTCATGATAGCCGTGGGAATCCGTGAGCTGAAGGCACGCCTGAGCCACTACCTCCGAGAAGTGGAGAGAGGGGAGACCGTTCTAGTCACCGATCGAGGTCGGGTGGTGGCGGAGGTCCGGGCCCCGGGCTCGGCGCCCCAGGAGGGGTCCGCCGTGGATCGCGCCTTGCAACGATTGGCCGAGGGCGGGGGCCTCCTCCTGGGAGAGCCGCACGAGCCCGGCGCGTACTCCGTCTCCCCCCTCCGTACCCCCTCCGGCACATCCGCCCGGCTCTTGACGGAAGAGCGGGAGGAGGGATGATCGCCTACGCTGAGAGCAGCGCGGTCCTTGCGTGGGTCCTTGGCGAGCCTGAAGGTGAACAGGTACGCACCGTGTTGGCGGCGGCGGAGCGGGTCGTTTCCTCAACGCTCACCGGAGTGGAGTGCGCCCGGGTCCTGGCTCGGGGCGCAGCCACCGGCCGAATCGGGCGGACCGATGAACTGGCCGCCGCCCGGCTCCTGGAAGGGGCCATGGCATCCTGGGCAACGTTGGAGATGTCGGGCCGGATCCTGCGACGGGCCGCCATCCCTTTTCCTGTTGAGCCGGTCCGGACGCTGGACGCCCTCCACCTGGCCACGGCCCTTTCCTTCCGGGAGGTCTACCCAGACCTCATCCTGGTTTCCCTGGACGACAGGCTTCGCGCCAACGCACAGCCTCTCGGCTTGCAGCTGCGTCCTTAGCCCGGCTCCCCCTCCCCTTCCTCCTCCTCCTTCGGCAGCACCGGCTTCACCCGGAAGATCTTCCGGGTCACGGCCCCGTCGAAGCCCTGAACCTCCCTCTCGATCCTGTTCTCTCCGGTGGCCAGGTACCGGAGGGCTGCCGTGGTGTGGGCCAGCCCCGCCTGGTTCATGAGCTCCATCCACTCCCCCCGAGCCGTCTCATCCGGGGCTTCGGTGACCAGGGAGAAGTAGGTGACGCGGGGACTGTTCACCCCCGTGCCGATGCTCTCGGCCCCCCGGAGGGCCATGTTCACCAACATGCCGTTGTGGAAATACTCGGTGAACCCGGTACGGTCCTGCTCCCCGTACTTCCTGTAGCGGGCGTACATCCTCTGGTTCATGGCCTCCACCTCCTGGTGACCGGTGATGGCGGCGGCAATGGAGTCCAGGATGGCGAACTGGGCCGTCTTGTACTCGGGGTTCTCCCGGTCGTCCACCCAGGAGAAGCCAGGGATGAACCATCCCCGTGGCACCCACCAGTCACGGGGGCCCACCCTCCGGCTCCGGACCCAGGCGCTGTATCCGGCGAAGTACTGAACCCACTCGTGGCTGGGGTAGCCGTGGGGGTTCAGGTAGATGTCCGGCAGCCAGGCTTCCCGGATCATGGGCCGGGCGTTGGCCTCGGGATAGACGGGGTCGTCGGACCAGCCCCCTACCGTGGCGTCCACGCCAAGAGCCCCGGGACGGCCTACATGCAGCATGTGGTCGGGGTTGACCAGCTGCCGCTCGTAGGCCACTGCGGCGCCGTCCGGGTTCGCCATGGGATGGAGGACCACGTTCACCCGGTCCAGGAGGGCCCTGTGGGCCGGGTCCGTCACCAGGAGCTCTCCGAGCCGGAGCATGTGGCTGGTGGCGGATACCTCGTTGCCGTGCTCACGGCCGCTGACGAAGAGGGTGGGCCTGAGGGCGTTCAGCTTGGCATGGGAACGGAAGCCCCCCTCGTGAGGCGGGAGGAAGTCCGCCGCCCACACCCGGTATCCCAGGTAGGAATCGGTGAGATAGTAGGTGGTGACCTCCGGGAAGGTCCCGAGCCTGGCCAGGATCTCGTCGTGCTCCCACGGGGAGATGGGCGTGTCCCATTGGACCATGGACTCGCCCCCGTACGTCCATCCACCCGCCGACAGCCGGGGATTGTCCGTGGACCTGGGGTTGCGGCTCCGGGGCAAGGACACGATCCGCTGGAACACGCTGTCCTTCTCCAGCCTGAAGTCCAGGAGGAGCTCACCCACCCGGTCCCAAGCCAGGACGTCTTCCATCATCCCGGCTCGGTGGAGGCGGGCCAGGGAAGAGATCATCCCCTCCAGGAGCTCCACGCTGATGAACTGCCGGTCGATGGTTCCCTCGGTGCTCCGGGCGGCCATCTCCGGATAGCGGTCCAGGGAGTCCGACACGGTCACCCTCGCCAGCATCTGCCGGAGGCCTTCCTCTCCATCCGCCACCGTAACCCCGACCAATCCCGGTGCCGTTACCGGTAGGGGGCTCAGACGGTACCTCTGCAGCTCCGGGTCCGGCTGCCCTTCCCTCCATGTCCTCAGCACCAGCTCCGAAGCTCCCCGCTCCTTCCCGGTGAGGGAGAGACGGGCCCACCCCGGCTTCCCGGCACCGGTGGGGTCCAC
>PXFI01000176.1 GCA_003564295.1 Gemmatimonadota bacterium
ATAGAGCAGCCACATGAGGAAGAGCCAGAGGAGGATGAAGGACACGGCGTAGGCCAGGGAAGCGTTCACTGGCTCGGCCCATGAGAGGAAGAGATTGGTGAAGATCCACTGCTGGAGCGAGATGTCCTGGCCCTGGGGGCCCATCACCCTGATGATGCCGAGCATGCGGGCCATGATGCCCGAGAAGACGAAGAGGGCCAGGGCGTTGACGCCAAAGATGACGAAGGGCTTCGTCCACCACCGGTATCCCAGGACGTCGATGAGGTAGTAGCAGCTGCCAAGGGTCAGGAGGGCGAGGCCGGAGGTGTACACCACGTAGGAGCTCGTCCAGAGGGACTTGTTCAGGGGGAAGACGAGGCTCCACCACCAGCCCAGGGCCAAAAGGACAGTCCCCGCGAAGAACAAGCCCACGGCCTTTTGGAGGGGCGAGTGGGTAGAGCGGGAGCCATGGGCAGGGGAGGAGACCGAGGGGTTTACGGCCACACCGGCCGATGTCCCTCCGTTCTTCCTCATGAGCCACGTCCCGGTGAGGACACCGGAGAGAGTCGTGACGATGGCCGGAAGAGTGGAGAGGATGCCCTCAGGATCGAAGACCCGGCTCCCCCGCCACATATGGTCCATGGTAAGGATGGTTCGGTCGAGATAGGCCGCCAGGTTGCAGGCCTTGTCGTCGATGGTGGTAATCTCGCAGCCCGGCACGGCGATGCGAGTCATCAGGAACCAGTACAGGAGCAGGAGCCCGGCGCTGATGCCGGCCTGCTGCTTCCAGTTCGTGTGGAGGTAGATGAGGGAGGCCGCCAGGTAGCAGACGGCGATCCTCTGGAGGACCCCGGGGATGCGCATGGTCCTCACGTCGTAGGCCGCCACCTCCCAGTTGGCGAAGTGGAAGCCGAAGACGATGACGGCCCAGAGTCCCACCAGCCCGAAGGCCACCCGGTAGCTCCGGAGGTAGAGGAAGAAGAGGGCCCCTATGATGGAGAGGGCCGCCAGCCACTTCAAGGGCCAGGGGATCTCCGTTCGATTGATGACGAAGAGGGGGAGGGCGGAGATGGCCAGGCCGCTGGCGAAGATGGCTGCGGACCTGGTGAGGATCTTCAGGTACACCCCCCGGGTGATGCCCTCCCCGATTCGTTTGCCCAGGGCGATGGGTATGGCCACTCCCACGATGAAGAGGAAGAAGGGGAAGATGTAATCCGTTGGGGTGATGCCGTGCCATTCGGCGTGTTGCAGGGGCCCGTAGGTGGCCGACCAGGTTCCGGGGTTGTTCACCAGGACCATGGCGGCGATGGTCATCCCCCTGAAAACGTCCAGGGAGATGAGGCGGTCCTTGGCGATGTCCTTCATGATCGGATCCCGCTCCTCGTGGGATGGTCCTCGATGGGGGCCTTGATGGCCGGTCCGCCGGCGGGGGAGCTGGCCTCCCCCGGGGGAACCTGCCAGCGGCGGGAGAACTTGCCTCTGGGGCAGGGGCGGTGCAAGGAGGGGAGGGATGCGCCTGCTTCGCTCCGAGATCTGGCGCACGAGCCGGAGCACCGCGCTCCTCGTCTCCGTCATACTCGCGGGAGCCCTCCCGGTGGCATGGAGCGCGGGGCTTGCCGGAGGAGCCGCGGGGATCCGGGCCGCGGCGTCAGGGGCTTCGGGTGGCTCCTTCCAGGACCTGAGTCCGGTGGGAAACAGGGTGGAGCACTACATCCGGTGAGAAGTCTTGGAAGCGATGGTCAGAGGGCAGACGCTGGCCTACCGGCTTCCAATCCCTCCAGGAGTTCCAGGAGCCCGGATGCTTCCCAGGAACGATTCCGTTTGGAAGCCGAGATCGGCTCGAGGACTCCGCACTCGCCGAGTTGCATGATCGCCTGGTGAATCGCCGCCTTCGCTCGCCCTGTCGCTGCGGCGGCTATCGGTGCCGTGATGACGGGATAGGCCGGCAGAGTCTCGATCAAAGCCCAAGCAGCGGCGTCCGATCTGGGATTCGAATGATCGCCCAACCAGCGTCGCCACTCATCCATCAACCTCCGGACCTCATTGAGGTACCCGGTCGCCAGTTCAGATGCCTCCGCCCCAGCGGCTGAGAACTGTTCGATCCAGGCACCAAGGGCTCCCTCCCTGAACCGACCCAGGCCACGGATATACCTCTCCCGATCATTGGCCAGAACCACACTGATGGGTGGTACGTACGACGTTGCGATGCCGCGCCGGCGCAAGACAATATGAATCAGGGCTCGCCCCGTGCGGCCGTTCCCGTCGTGGAACGGTTGAATCGTTTCAAATGGGCATACAGCACCGCCGCCTGCACAAGAGGTGGCAGCGAGTCATCCATGGCTGTCTCACACAGATCCGAGAGGAGGCTGCCCACGTACTCCGGCGGTGGTGGGACGAAGTCCGCGCCGCAGGGATTGTAGTCGTTTCCCCCGATCCATTTCTGATCCGTTCGGATGACACCGGCCAGATGAGAGTTGGGAGCCCTTGCCATCAATCGGCTGTGGATGTCGGAGAGATGCTCCACCCTGAGCCGGTCTGCGGCAGCCGCGTCCTCAATGGCAAGCTGCATGGCGTCGATGTTGCCAAGGACCTCCAGAACCGTGGGGGCCGTTCTGCCCCCCGTCTCCATCCTCGACTCCCGCCCGGGCGATCTGCCGTATCCCAACCTGCATTCCCTCGGCCTTGGAGGATGCCATGGACTCGGTGCGGAGAAGTAGACGAGCCAGGGGCTGGAGAGCGGGTTGTGCGCCTGCATTGAGCGTTTGAATCGCTTTCTCAGCCTCAGACACGGCTCCAGCAGCTCCAGCGGCCAGGGCAAAATCAATGCCCTTCACCGGGTCCGGTAGGGGGGCACGACAGGCATGGCCATGTGAACCGTCCATACAACGGCCATCCCCCTTCGTTCCGGCTTTCCAGCTCGCGAACGGCGCATTCGGAGACCATAGATGAAGTTTTTCGCCGGAACGTTTCATATGAAACGTGTCTGGCCCGCAAGCCGAGATTTCAGGACCTGCCACCCCGCTGGGGGCCCACCCCAGACCGAGCTCGCCATGTCGCCCGACGGTGGGCAAGCAGAAGAGGTCGCCCAAGAGTCCTTCCCCGACGACCTCGACCAGACCCCCGGGTTGCCTCCGCTGCGCTCCGGCGAGCCGGCGGAACACCCCCTCGGTAGTCGACGAATCCCCAGGCCTTCGGGTTGCCTCCGCTGCGCTCCGAAAACCACCCCCCCCTGTCTGCCCCAGCCAAGATGCTCCTCCTCGTACCGTTCTTGACCCCTCCCGTCCGTCCCGCTCACATTCTTCCAGGAGTTCCTCGACGTCGTAGGGCCCCGTCGTAGGGCCCTCATACTACCTATCCCCCCCTGGCATGGGCCTTTGGGGATACGAGTGCCGAGGTTCCCCACGCCGCTCGGGGAGCCAGCGTGGTCTGGAACCTGGCCCCAACACGGTGCTGGGGTTGGCATTGTTGGTGGCGGCTGCCGGCACCTGATGCGCTTGGCGGGGCCTGGGCGCTCCCGGCGGCCGTGGACTATTCCGGCAAGTGGCCTTGCAGGCAGGCTGATATCTGCCAGGACGCAGGTCTCACATAAGGCTGGTAGGCTTGAAAAGGAGTTTGAGATGAAGAGAATCGTGATGTTTGCCATCGTCCTGGCACTACCGGTACTGCTGGGCGCAGCCCGGTCCTTGACGGTGCCCGGGTATTATAAGATGCCCTCTCTCCACGAGAACACGTTGGTCTTTGTTTCGGAAGGGGACCTATGGTCGGTGCCGGTATCGGGAGGTACGGCCAGTAGGTTGACCAGCCACCCTTCGTCTGCGACGGATCCTCACATTTCCCCGGATGGCCGGTGGCTGGCATTCACCGGCCGGTACGAAGGGAGCGCGGACGTGTATGTCATGCCCTTGGGCGGCGGGCAAGCGCGACGGCTTACCAACGATGGTGGTGAGGTTCGCGTTCAGGGCTGGACGCCTGAGGGTGAAGTGCTGTACGCCACCGCCGGCGCCGTGGGACTCAGTTGGTCCTGGACACTCCGGACCGTGAACCCCGAGACCCTGGAGGCAGGAGAGATACCGTTGGCCGACGCCCGGGAAGGTGCCTTCGCACGGTAACGGTACCATCTACTTCACCCGGTTCGGGCTGAAGGTGACCGCTGACAACGCGCGTGCCTACCGCGGCGGAGCCATGGCTCAGCTCTGGCGGTTCCGGCTGGATGGCCAGCAGGAGGCCCAGCGGCTGGCGGCAAACTACGAAGGCAACCTGATCCGTCCCATGTGGTGGGAAGGGAGCCTCTATGTGGTGGGAGATTCCGGCGGATTGTACAACCTCTGGCGCCTGGACCCGGACGGAGATCATGCTGAACGCCTGACTCATCACGGGGATTTCGATGTTCGAGGTGCCACGTTGTCCGACGGTCGCGTCGTTTATCAGCACGGCGCGGACATTCGTATGTATGACATTGCCTCGGGGCGGGACCATTCCATAGACATTCGGCTCGGTTCGGATCGCAGCCGGGCACGGACCCGTTGGCTGGATTCGCCCATGAGCTACCTCAGCTCGGTGGAGTTTGCTCCTGAAGGGGACAGGGTTGCGCTCACCGCACGCGGTCGTCTGGCAGTGGTAGGAACCGGAGATCTGCGCCGGATCGAGATTCCTCTGCCGGAAGCCGGCCGGGCCCGGGACGGGGTCATAAGCCCGGACGGGACCTGGGTCTATGCCTTCTTGGATGTGGACGGCCAACAGGAAATCTGGCGCTTCCCCGCCGACGGCAGAGGAGAAGGAGAACGCCTCACCCACGACGCTGCGGGGCATCGCATGGGTCTTCACGTGTCGCCCGACGGGCGCTATATAGCGCACCAGGAACGGAGAGGTCGCCTCTGGATCCTTGATCTGGAAGACGGGACCAACCATCAGGTGGATGACGCCCGAGGGAGGCCCTACCGGGACATCCAATGGTCGCCTGACAGCCGAACCCTGGCTCTAGTGAGGTCCGACACCCCGGTCCGCCGCTGGCAACTGGTTCTCTATGATCTGGAATCCGATGAGGCCCACGTCCTGACCAGTGACCGATACGAAAGCTATTCTCCGGCCTTCAGCCCCGATGGCCGCTGGCTGTATTTCCTCTCGGACCGAAACTTTGTAGCCACTCCGGGCAGCCCGTGGGGTGACCGGAACATGGGTCCCATCTTTGATCGACGGACCCGTATCTATGCCCTTGCGCTGCAACCCGGCAACACCTTCCCGCTGGAGCTTCGTACGGAGTTGAGGGACACAAAGCCGGCGGAAGAGGAAGGGGAGGATCAACCGCGCATCGTTTTCCAAGGACTGGCGAGCCGCCTGTTTGAGGTGCCTGTCCGATCCGGGAACTTCTCGGGACTGCTGGCTACAGCTTCCCGTCTCTACATGCTGGAGCGTACGTTGGGAACCGGCGACCCGCAGGCCTTGCGAACCATAGAGTTCGCGCCGGACCGGCCACGTATCGACACGTTTTCCGGAGGCATTTCCCTGGCCCGACTATCGGCGGACCGTTCCAGGCTCCTGGTTCGCCGCACCCCCGGCAACGAACTCCTCATCGTCCCCGCCGGCCGGCAGTTGCCTTCCGAACTGAGGGAGGCCCGCGTCCGGGTGGACAACTGGCGCCTGGCTGTTGATCCGGCGGAAGAGTGGCGGCAGATGTTCCTGGACGCATGGCGGATGCAGAGGGACTTCCTCTTTGATCCGGACATGCGGGGGCAGGACTGGTATGCGATACGTGACAAGTACATTCCGTTCGTGGACCGGATTGGTGACCGGCGGGAACTGGACGACCTGTTGCGGCAGATGGTGGCGGAGCTGGGAGTACTACATGCCCTTACCGAACTTCGACCACAGCGCGGGAGGCTTAAAACCCCGGACACCGTGTCTGGGGTGGGTGCTCCTGCGGGGAGAGGTGGTCGATGGACAGGAAGAGCAGGAAGCAGGCAGTAGGGAGGCAGTACACCGGGGCTGAGAAGGCGGCGGTGGTGGCCGATGTGGCCACGTTGGGGCTTCGGGGCGCCGGTAGGCGGCACGGGGTCCCGGAGAGCACGATCCGGGGGTGGCTCAGGCGGGGGGAAGCCTCCACGGGACCGGCCGTCGCCGGAGTCCCAGGGGAGGCGGTGGCTCGGAGCCGGGGCCCCGAGACCCCGGCGGGGCCACCGCCGTCGTCGGGCCGGGTGGCGCGGCTGTACACGCCGACGGAGAAGGCCCGGATCCTGGAGCATGCGGCCACGCATGGGGTGACGGCGGCAGCGAAACATTTCGGCG
>PXFI01000238.1 GCA_003564295.1 Gemmatimonadota bacterium
CGGCCCGGGGCTACCTGGACGATGTCATGGATCCCCGGGATACCCGCCCTCGGCTCATTTCAGCCCTGGCCATGCTTCGCAACAAGAGAGACGAGAACCCGCCCAGAAAGCACGGGAACATTCCCCTCTGACGTGAGCGCGTGCCTGCACTGTGACTCTCCCCTGGCCCCGGGTCCTCCCTGGGCTCCGGGAGACGGCCATCGACTGGCCTACGACCCGAAGAAGGGACGGCTCTGGAATGTCTGCCCGGGATGCCTCCGGTGGAACCTCACCCCGTTGGCGTCCCGGTGGGAGACCCTGGAGGCGTGCGAGAGGTCCGTGCAGGAGCGAGGAACGGTCATGCTTTCCACCGTCCATCTCAGCCTGGTGGACGTGGGTGAGGGGGAGTTGATACGGGTCAGTTCCGCCCCTCGCCCGGAGTTCATCGACTGGCGCTACGGGCCAAGGATTGTCCAGGATGCTCCGAGGCCCGGGCTCCTGCAACGGCTCCTGGCCAGGCTTCCAGACCCGCCAGTGGAGGGATACGACCCCTACCGGGGCGCACTGAATGTGGCTGCGTCCACTCCCTGGCTGGCTTCGCCATTCCTGGGCTCGGCATCGGCCCTCACCCACCTCTTTTCCCAGATCCCCCTTGCCCCTCGGTGCCCTTCCTGTGAGCGTCCCCTGGCCCTCCGGCCCTGGCAGTTCCAAGAATTGCGATTCGTACGGTCGCATCAGGGTTCCGTGATTCTTGCTTCCTGCGCCCTCTGCCAGGGTCTCGTTCAGGTGCCGTTGCGGGACGCGCGGCCCGCCCTCCGCCTGGGATTGAGCATGGTCACCCCTCCCCCTTCGCTGCGCCGCATCGCTTCTCTGGTGGCGAAGGAGCTGGAGTCCCTCGGCGGGCCCCGGGGCCTTCTGGAGCTCCTGTCGGGCTCGGGTGTGAGCCTGGCGGATCTGGACCCCGGGTACCGGGCGGGGCTCCTGGTTTCCCTCGATGAGTCGGCCGAGGCCGAGGCCCTGGAGGCCGAATGGAGGGAGGCGGAGGAAATGGCCGCCATCATGGACGGGGAGCTGTCCCATGTGCCCGGGTTCGAGGAATTCCGAAGTGAGATCCTCAAGCAGGGTGACTGAGATGCAGGAGGGTCCGCTTGTGGCTCCTCCCCGGCACGGTCTACCTTCATTCATCCCCTGCGGGAAGTGGCAGTCATCCAGGAATCGGGAGGGACACAGGCGTGTTCGAGAGTGTTCTTGTTGCCAATCGTGGCGAGATCGCCGTGCGGGTGATCCGGGCATGCAGGGAAATGGGAATCCGGTCCATTGCCATCTTCTCGGAAGCCGACCGGAGGGCCCTCCACGTTCTGGAGGCCGATGAAGCCTACTGCGTGGGCCCTCCTCCCTCATCAGAGAGCTACCTTCGGTGGGACCGGATCCTGGAAGTGGCCAGAGGGGCCGGAGCGGATGCCATCCACCCGGGTTACGGATTTCTCGCCGAGCGAGCCCACTTCTCCAAGGCCGTTCAGGAAGCTGGGTTGGTCTTCGTGGGGCCTTCCCCCGAGACCATCGCCGCCATGGGAGACAAGACGGAAGCCCGTCGCCGGATGCAGCGTGCCGGCGTTCCCATCGTACCCGGCACCACCGACCCTCTGGCCGATCCCCAAGGGGCTGGGGAGCTGGCCCGGGAGATCGGCTTTCCCGTCCTCCTGAAGGCATCCGCCGGGGGGGGAGGGAAGGGGATGCGGGTGGTTGAGAAGCCAGGTGATATCACCCGGGCCTTTGAGGCAGCCAGCCGGGAGGCGCAAGCAGCCTTCGGGGACGGCTCCCTCTACCTGGAGCGTTTCCTGGACGCCCCCCGGCACATCGAGATCCAGGTCATGGGGGACCAGTTCGGCAACGTCCTCCACTTCGGGGAGCGGGAGTGCTCCATCCAACGGCGGCACCAGAAGCTCATCGAGGAAGCACCTTCTCCCGTGATCACACCGGAGCTCCGGAAGGCAATGGGAGCCGCTGCCGTCCGTGCGGCGGAGGCGGTGAGTTATCTCGGTGCGGGAACGGTGGAGTTTCTCTTCAAAGACGGTGAGTTCTTCTTCCTTGAGATGAACACCCGCCTCCAGGTGGAGCACCCCGTCACCGAGCTGGTCTACGGAATCGATCTCGTGGAGCTCCAGTTTCGAGTTGCCGCCGGCGAGGCCCTGACCCTGGAACAGGACTCTTTGAGAGCCCTGGGGCATGCCGTGGAGTGCAGGATCACGGCGGAGGACCCGTACCGGGGATTCCTCCCTTCCACGGGCCGCATCGACTACCTGAGGCTCCCGGCTGGTCCCGGAGTACGCTGGGACGGAGGGATCATCAGCGGGTTCGAGGTAGGGCTCAACTACGACCCACTCCTGGGGAAGCTCATCGTCCATGCCCCCTCTCGCACTGCTGCCCTTCGGAGGATGGTCCGGGCCCTGGACGAAATGGTGATCCGGGGAGTCGAGACCTGCGTGCCGTTCCATCGCCGTGTCATGGATGAGGAGGATTTTCAGAGGGGCTCCGTTTCCATTCGCTACCTGGAGGACCATCCGGACCTGATGGACGGGGAGGAGGACGAGTCCATACTCCGGGCTGCTGCAGTGGCGGCGGCGCTGGTGGAAGAAGAAGAACAGGGACGCCTTCGCCTCGACCTGGCGCCGCAGGACGGACGTGTCGGCTTCTCGGCGTGGAGGCTGGGCGGAAGAGCTTTCATGGGCCGGAGATAGGAGCTGTGACGACGGATACCGCCGTTCAGGAGGTGGAGGTCCGTGGCATCGGGTCCGGAGGCGTGGGAGTAGGCACGCTACCGGACGGAAGGGTGGTATTCCTTCCGCGAACGGCACCCGGCGACCGGGTCCTGGCGAGATTGGTGCGGGATAAGGCCCGGTGGGCAAGGGGAGAGGTGGTGGAGGTTCTGAGAGCCGGGCCTGGCCGCAGGACTCCTCCCTGCCCGCGCTACGGGGCCTGCGACGGCTGTTCCCTCCAACACCTGGAGTATGGAGAGCAGTTGGGCTGGAAGGGGAGGACCGTGGGGGAGACGCTGAGGCGGATCGGCGGGCTGGAACTGGAGGACCCCCCGGTGGAGGCATCTCCCCGGGAGCTCCGGTATCGAAACAGGATGACCTTCACCCTTCGCCGGTTGCCTGGTGGGGGGGTGGTGGCTGGTCTCAGGGAGTTGGGGCGGGCGGGCAGGATACTGGACGTGGGTGGGGAGTGCCTTCTCCCCCGGGAGGAGCTCTCCCGGGTCTGGCAGGATCTCCGACGGAGCTGGGGACCCGGCGCCAGCTTCCTTCCGTCTGGAAGGGAGCTTCGCCTGACGCTCCGGCAAGGGGACCGGGGGGCTGCCCTCCTCATCCGGGGGGGCAGGGGGGATGGCCGTCCGGCGGCGTTGCTGGAGGGGGCGCCCGGATTGGGCTCCGTCTGGCGCGAGCTGGGCAACGGAACCCACAAGCACATGGTGGGGGATGGGTTCCTCCACGTTCGTTGGCTCGGGGAACAGATGGAGCTTCCTGGAGGGGGGTTCCTCCAGGTGAACCGGGAGGCCGGGGAGGCCCTCCATGGCTACGTGATGGACGAGGCAGGACCGGTCTCGGAGCTGCCCGTGGTGGACGCCTATTGCGGGGTGGGGGTGTTGGGGCGTGCCCTGGCCGGGAGGGGGGCGCGGGTGACGGGAATCGAGGCGGATCCGGAGGCGGTGGCGGTGGCCGGGACCGGGGCTCCGGAAGGGTTCCGGGTCGTGGAAGGAAGAGTGGAGAAGGTGCTGGGTGAGCTTCTCCCGGCATCCCTCGTCATCCTGAACCCTCCTCGAACAGGGTTGGAGGATGCCGTCCCGCCCCTCCTGAGGGGGCAGGCGGTGAGACGTTTGATCTACATCAGCTGCGAGCCGGCCACCCTGGCCAGAGACCTGGCGCGGCTGGGCGATTCCTTCTCCCTGGGGGCGGTTCGTTGCTTCGACCTCTTCCCACAGACGGGGCATATAGAGACGGTGGCGACCTTGGCTGGCAAGGAGGTGTGAGCCCTATGCGGTATTTCGTTACCATCGGTACCAGGGTTCTGGAGGTGGAGCTCGGACCCCAGGGAGTCCGAGTGGAAGGAGAGGATGTGGTGGCCGACCTGGCGGAGATGGACGGTACGGAGGTGCGCGCCCTGTTGCTGGGGGGGAAGTCCCACCGGATCCTGGTGGGGAGGGAGGGACCCGGGGACTGGAGCCTGTACCTGTCGGGGCGCCGCCTCCAGGCCAGGGTGCTGGACGAGCGCCGGCAGGCCATCCAGAAGCTGACGGGGATGGGTCTCGGCGGCGGCGGACCCAAGGCGCTCCGGGCTCCCATGCCGGGCCTGGTCATCAAGGTGGAGGTCAAGGAGGGAGATCAGGTGGTGCCGGGCCAAGGGCTTGTCATCGTGGAGGCCATGAAGATGGAGAACGAATTGAGAGCTGAGGGAGAGGGCCGGGTCGGCAGGGTTCTGGTGGCCGCGGGCCAGACGGTGGAGAAGGATCAGGTCCTGGTGGAGTTCGAGGCGCCGGAGGATCACACGGAGAAAGGACCTGAGGGATGAAGGAATCGGGCCCAGAGCAGAATGTGAACACTGGAAGCGGGATTCCTGTAGCTCCGGTCTACCACGAGCCGGACGCACCACCGTTTGTGGGTACTCCCGGTGAGTTCCCCTTCACACGGGGGATTCATCCCACCATGTACCGGGGGCGCCTCTGGACCGTGCGCCAGTACGCAGGATTCGGCACCGCCCGGGACACGAACCGGCGGTACCGCTACCTGCTGGACCAGGGGACCACAGGGCTTTCCGTGGCCTTCGACCTTCCGACGCAGATGGGGTACGATTCGGATCATCCCATGGCGGCGGGGGAGGTGGGCCGGGTGGGAGTGGCGGTGGACTCCCTGGAGGACATGCGGGTCCTGTTCCGGGACATCCCCCTGGACCTGGTCTCCACCTCCATGACCATCAATGCCACGGCAGCAGTGCTCCTGGCCCTCTACGTAGCCCTGGGCGACGAGCAGGGAGTGCCTCGCCACAAGCTCCGGGGCACCGTTCAGAACGACATACTCAAGGAATACATTGCCCGGGGGACCTATATCTATCCGGTGGAGCCGAGCCTGCGTCTCATCTCCGATGTCATGAGCTTCTGCTCCCGTGAGGTCCCCGCCTGGAACACCATCTCCATCTCGGGCTACCACATGCGGGAAGCAGGTGCCACCGCCCCCCAGGAGGTGGCGTTCACCTTTGCCAATGGCCTGGAGTACGTGGAACGGGCGATTTCAGCGGGAATCCCCCTGGAGCAGTTCGGGCCGCGCCTGTCGTTCTTCTTCGCCGCCCACAACGACGTCCTGGAGGAGGTGGCCAAATTCCGGGCCGCCCGGCGCCTCTGGGCCCTCCTCATGCGGGAGCGGTACGGAGCCGACGATGCCTCCTGCCGACTTCGGTTCCACACCCAGACCGGAGGCTCCACCCTGACGGCTCAGCAGCCGTTGAACAACGTGGTGCGGGTGACCTTGCAGGCGCTCTCTGCGGTGCTGGGAGGGACCCAGTCCCTCCATACCAACTCCTTCGACGAGGCCCTGGCCCTCCCGTCGGAGGAATCGGCCCTCCTGGCGGTCCGCACCCAGCAGATCCTGGCCCATGAGTCGGGGGTGGCCAACACCGTAGACCCGCTGGCCGGCAGCTACTATGTGGAAGCTCTCACGGACGCCATCGAAACCCGGGTCCGAGAGTACCTGGATCGCATCCAGGAGGGGGGTGGGGCCGCGAAGGCCGTCGATTTCATGAAAGAAGAGATCCACCAGGCGGCCTATCGCCACCAGTTGGAGGTGGAGGGCGGCACGCGGGGGGTGGTGGGAGTGAACGCCTTCGCCGAGAAGAAGGACTCCTTTCAGATCCAGGAACCCGACTATGGTGCGCTGGAAACAGCCCAGAGGGCCGACCTGGAGAGGACCAGGGCCCGCCGGGACCAGGGCCGGGTGCGGAGCTCCCTTGATGCCATCAGGTCAGCAGCCCGGACGGGGGACAACCTGCTGCCACCCATGATCCAGGCCGTGAAACACCTGGTCACGTTGGGAGAGATCAGTGACACACTCCGGGAGGAGTGGGGAACGTACGAGGAAGGGTGACATCCTACCCTGTGCCTGGTTAGCTTTTTCCCTGGAATTCTGTACGGGACAGGGAGGTTCCTGCGTCTTATGCCTACCTATGAGTACAGGTGTCCGAACGGGCACCATTTCGAGCTCTTCCAGA
>PXFI01000296.1 GCA_003564295.1 Gemmatimonadota bacterium
CCGGTCTAGCGCCCCCGGCGCTGGCCCGAGACGTGCTCCCCGATGAGGATCTTCCCGATCTCGTCCCTCTGGATCTGGTTCGTTCCCTCGTAGATCTGGGTGATCTTGGCGTCTCGCATGTACTTCTCCACGGGATAGTCCCTCATGTAGCCGTACCCGCCGAAGATCTGCACGGCGTCGGTGGTGACCTCCATGGCCATGTCTCCGGCGAAGCACTTGGACATGGCGGAGTACATGGTGGGCCTGGCCCTGGCCCCCGAGTCGATGTGCCGGGACACGGCATAGATGAGGGCCCTGGCCGCCTCCACCTTCATGGCCATGTCGGCAAGCATGAAGCGGACGCCCTGAAAGGAGGAGATGGGGTGCCCGAATTGACGACGCTCCAGGGAGTAGCCCACGGCCAGGTCCAGGGCTCCCTGGGCGATGCCCAGGGCCTGGGCTCCCACGCCCGGACGGGAGGCGTCGAAGGTCTTCATGGCCGTGATGAACCCGGTGCCCTCCCGTCCCAGGAGGTTCTCCACCGGGACCCGGCAGTCCTCGAAGATGAGCTCCCTGGTGGAGGAGGCCCGGATCCCCATCTTGTCTTCCTTCTTGCCGAAGGAGAACCCCGGGGTGTCCTTCTCCACCACCAGGACGCTGGCGCCGCGGGGGCCTTTCTGGGGGTTGGTCAGGGCCACCACGGTATAGATCTCGGCGTCCCCCCCGTTGGTGATCCACTGCTTGGTACCGTTGAGGACGTAGTGGTCTCCGTCTCTGAGGGCGGTGGTGCGGATGCCGCCGGCATCGGATCCGGCTTCCGGCTCCGTGATGGCGAAGGCGCACAGACGCTCTCCCGTGGCCACCTGCGGGAGGAAGCGCTCCTTCTGCTCCTCATTCCCGGCGATGAGGATGGGAAGGGCCCCCAGGGCGGTTCCGGCATAGGCCAGGGCGATCCCGCCGCAGGCCTTGGAGATCTCCTCCGTCGCCAGGACCATGTTCATGGTCATGGTTCCTCCCAGCCCTCCGTACTCCTCCGGGACCAGGGTCGCGAAGAGATCCACCTCGGCCATCTTCTTCACCACCGGCCAGGGGAACTCCCCCGTCACGTCGTACTCCGCGGCCCTGGGGCGGACCTGCTCGTCGGCGATGGTCCTGGCCAGCTCGCGGATGGCCTGTTGCTCTTCCGTCAACCCGTAGTCAAGCACCTCTCGTTCTCCTTGGTCCCTGTGGGACCCATGTCGGTTCGTCCTGACGGATCCCGGCTCCGCCTCTCCGATGCGCCGTTGAGCCCGGGGCATGGCCTTCCCCTGGTCTGTGAGAGCTCCCGGGCGCCGTAAGGATAGGCAAAGGCCGGCGACCTGTCACGGGAGGGCCGTTTCGCGGGGCTCGACACAGGGGACCCATGCCCGCCGGTGGAAACTGGAGGGGGAGGGGCCTACATTGGCCCTTCCCTTGTGCCGGAGCTGAAGAGATCCGGCGACGCGGAAGCCCTGTTGCCGGAAGCGGGCCATCGAGAGCCATGAGAGGAAGACGCCGGGTCTTCACCGTTGCAGAGGCCAATGCCCTTCTTCCCCATCTGCGGGAGGTCCTGGGCCGGATCCAGGAGCTCCGGCAAAAGGTGGGGAAGGGCTCGGACCAGCTGAAGATCCTGGAGGTCATCTGGGGCGGGAAGGTGGCGGAGCCGGCCAACCCGGACCACCAGGACTTCCGCAAGCACCGCATCGCCATCGGCGGGGCCGTGGAGGAGATCGAGAGGCTGGTGAGGGAGGAGATCCTGGCCTTGGGCGTCCGGTTTCCCCAGGGGGGCCTGGAGCACGGACTCCTGGACTTCCCCACCATCCTGGACGGCCGTTGGGTGTATCTTTGCTGGCGTCCGGAGGAGCCGGAGCTGGAGGCCTGGCACGAGGTGGACGCTGGCTTCGCCGGGCGTGTGGCTCTGAGCCCGGAGGTTGCCCGGCGGATGGGCAGGGTGGAATCGGGAGACCCGCCGGATGACCACCTCCAGGCTCCCTGAGCCCCACGCCTCCGGACCCGGAGACCATGGGCCGCCGTTCCGGAGATCACCCTTCCGGCGCCTGAAGCCCGCCCTCAGGGAAGCCCGGAGCCTGCTGGGTTTGGCCGTTCCGGTTATCGTGGTCCAGGTGGGGCTCATGACCATGGGGGTGGTGGACACCATCATGGTGGGCCACTTCTCCGCCCGGGACCTGGCGGCGGTGGCCCTGGGCCATCTCTATTTCTTCACCGCCGTGGTGTTTCCCATGGGGGTCCTCCTCTCCCTGGATCCGGTGGTGTCCCAGGCGGTGGGGGCCGGGGAACAGGCTTCCGTGGGACGGGCCCTCCAACGGGGGGCGATCCTGGCCTTTGTCCTGGCCCTTCCCGCCGCCCTGATCCTGGTGCCGGGCCGGATCTTGCTGGCTGCCCTTCAGCAGCCTCCCGAGGTGATCCCGGTGGCTGCCGGTTACGCCCTTGCCACCATCCCCGGGGTCTTTCCCTTTCTGGCCTTCATCGTCCTTCGCCAGACCCTCCAGGCCATGGGGCGGATGGCGCCCATCGTCGTCACCATCCTCCTGGCCAACCTGTTGAACGTTCTGTTCAACTGGGTCCTGATCTTCGGGAACCTGGGGTTTCCCGCCCTGGGGGCGGTGGGCTCGGGCTGGGCCTCGAGCCTTTCCCGATGGCTCATGTTCCTGGGGTTGCTGGGGTTGTCCTGGCCCCTGATCAGGCCCTATCTCCTGCCCCTCCGGCCCGAGGCCCTCCAGCCCCGGCCCCTGGGCAGGATGGTCCGGCTCGGATCTCCCATCGGCATCCAGTTGGGGCTGGAGTTCGGCGCCTTCGGGGCCATCGGCGTGTTCATGGGGTGGCTCGGGACCACGGCCATGGCGGGGCACCAGGTGGCCATGAACCTGTCGTCCCTGACCTTCATGGTCCCCCTGGGGATCGCCCAGGCCACGGCCGTCATGGTGGGGCGCGGGGTGGGGCGGGGAGACGCGGCCGGGGCCCGGCGGGCGGCCGGGGCCGGCCTCCTCCTGGGGGCCTCCTTCATGAGCCTGACGGCGGCCGTCTTCCTCCTCTTTCCCGAGCTGCTGGCCCGGGCCTACTCCGGCGATGTGGAGGTGGTGCTCCTGGCGGCCCTCCTGGTGCCTCTGGCCGGGGTCTTCCAGGTGTTCGACGGGCTCCAGGTGGTGGCCTCCGGGGTCCTGAGGGGCGTGGGTGAGACCCGGACGCCCATGCTGGCGAACCTGGTGGGGTTCTGGTGCCTGGGCATACCGCTGAGCCTGTGGCTGGGCTTTCGGGCCGGGGCCGGGCCGGTTGGCCTCTGGTGGGGGCTGGTGCTGGGGCTGGCGGCGGTGGCCGTCTTCCTCCTCTTCCTGGTCAGGGCCCGCATGGGGAGGGACCTCAAACGGATCGTCATCGACGATTTCCAAACCGAGCTACCTGGCGACCCCCTTGCCGAGCGGCTGGCCGTTCCCGGGGCCCCGGAGAAGTGGCGCCTCAGACGCAAGCTTCCGCCAGGGTGATCTCGGGGGTTCCGGAATGGTTGTGCCTCAGCCGGAAGCTTCCGGCAGGGTGATCCCGGGCGTTCCGGAGGCACGGCGCCTCAGCCGAAGTCCCCCACCAGGGTGATCTCGGGGACGAGCTCGTGGCCCGTGTCCCGGAGCACCGTCTCCCGGGCCAATTCCAGGAGGGCCAGGACGTGGGCGGCGGTGGCCCCACCCAGGTTGACGATGATGTTGGCGTGGCGGTGGGAGATCTGGGCGTTGCCGTGGACGTGTCCCTTGAGTCCGCACTGGTCGATGAGCCGGCCGGCGCCGATCCCCTCCACCTTCTTGAACACGGACCCGGCGGAAGGGTAGAGCCAGAGGTCGGGGTGCCTCTCCTCCCGCCACTGGAGGTTCTCCCTCACCACCCGCCTGAGCTCCCCTGGGGGCTGGGGCTCCAGGCGGAAGGTTACGGACAGGACCGTGTCGGCCCGGTGATGGAGGATGCTGTGGTCGTAGGCGAACTCGAAGTACTGCCGGGTCACCTCCCGCCGGGAGCCCTCGGCCGTGAGGATCTCCGCCGATTCCACCACCTCCTCCAGGAACACGGTCCGGGTCCGGTCCGGGGCGAGGAAATGGAGGTTCTGCCACATGGCTCCCCCCACCGTGCTGGGAATGCCCACGAAATGGTGGAGGCCTCCCAGGCCCCGGGCAACGGTGGCCTCCGTCAGGTCGGGAAAGACCTGCACTCCGGCCCCCGCCCTGAGCCGGTGGCCTTCCAGGAGCTCCAGCCCTTCCACCTCGCACTTTACCACCAGGCCCCGGAACCCGGCGTCGGCCACCAGGATGTTGGCCCCGCGGCCCAGGATGAAGGTGGGGACCCGGGCCTCTCGGGCCACGGTGACGGCCTCGGCGAGCTCGTCGGCGGTTCGGGCCCGGTAGAGGAGGTCGGCGGGTCCCCCGATGCGGAAGGTGGTGAGGGGCGCCAGGGGAACGCCTTCCTCGATCCGGCCGGCTCCGAGCCCCGCCTCCAGGGCTTCCTTCCAGGGCCCGGGGTCCACGGATGTGATCACGGGTGCCGGGCCCGGGAAGGCTGGCGGGGGCCGGGGGGGAGGAACACGGTCATGGCTCGTGGGTTCGCATGTCTGGGGGCCGCCGGCGTAGCGGCCTGGCCTCCAGGAGAAGCTACGGCCCAAGAGGCCCCGCCGGAAGCGGGAACGGTACGTACCAGGGTAGTCGTGCTTCCCACGGAGTCCGAGAGCGGAGGTGAGCAAGATGCCGGAAGACAGGGCCGAGGCCGCCTACACCGTCCTCTATGACGGGGAATGCCCCCTGTGCACGAGGGCGGTCTCCCGCCTGGCGGCCTGGGACAAGGATGGGCGCCTGGAGCTCCTTGCGGCCCAGAGCCCCGGCGTCTCTTCCCGCTTCCCCTGGGTCTCGGAGGAAGCCCTCCGTGGATCCATCCACCTGGTGGGTCCGGAGAACCGGACGTGGGAAGGTGCGGGGGCCGTGGAGGAGCTGGTGCGGATCCTGCCGAAGTGGCGTTGGCTGGCCTGGGTCTTCCGGCTGCCCCTGGCCCGGCCCCTGGCCCGGCTGGCCTACCGGTGGATCGCCCGGAACCGCTACCGCCTGACCTGCAAGGACCATTGCGGTCTCGACGGCGCCTGACGCGGCCCGCCGCCAACGCCCCCGCCACTTCTCCCGCCTCGGCCAATAACGCGGCGGCGACTCCTTCCTCCGTCTCCCAATAGCGCGGCGACTCCTTCCTCCCTCGCCCAATACCACGCCGGCCACTCCAACTTTCCTGCAACTTTCTGCATCTCAAGGTCGTAGGGTCCCGTAAACGTACCTCCCGCAGATTGCGGTCCCGGCCAATCGATAGGGAGTGGAGACGGTGCTTCCGGAAGGAGTTGAGCAGGTGTATTCAAGACGACACGACCCATGGATCCGGGCCGTTCCGGCCCTCTCCCTCTGCCTCCCCCTCTTGCTCGGCCTCTGTCCCGGCCTTCCGACTCCTGCAGGGGCCCAGGAAGTCCGGGGTACCCTCACCCTGGAAGAGGCCATCCGCATGGCCCGGTACAACAACCCGGGCTTCCTGGCCACGGCCAACCGAGAGGTGGTGGCGGACTGGGATGTTCGTGAGTCCTACGGTGACCTGATGCCCCAGGTGACGTCCAACCTCGAGGGGCGATATCTGGCTCCCGGCTCTCCTTCTTTCGGCATTTTCGACGCCGGAGATCTGGGCCTGGCCGTAACGGACTACTACTTTTCGGGGTACAACCTTCAAGCCAGCTATTCATTGCGGGGCAGCTCCCTCTTCCGGGTCGCCAGCGCCCGGGCCGACCGTCAGGCCACTGTGGCGGAGATTCAGGCGGCGGAGTACAGTCTGGAGTCGGAAGTAACGGCTCAGTATCTCATGGCCCTCAGAGCCGGAGATGAGGTGGAGGTCTCCATGCGGCTGCTGGCCAGGGCCGAAGAGGGCCTGGAGTTGGCCGATGCTCGGGTGGAGGTGGGGGCGGCCATACCCACGGACGCCAAGCAGGCCGAGGTGGAGCGGGGAAGGGCCCGGGTGGCCCTCATCGAGGCCGAGGGCCGCCTCCGCAACCAGAAGCTTCTTCTGCTGGAGATCATGGGGGTGCAGGCTGCGGAAGACTTCCAGTTGGTGGGCGAGTTCGAGCTCTTCGAACCGGATTGGGAGCGGGAGGATCTTGTGGGCCGGGCTCTGGACCGGCATCCGCGACTTCAGGCCTACCGGGC
>PXFI01000048.1 GCA_003564295.1 Gemmatimonadota bacterium
CTCTTAACGCCGCGGGCTTCGAACTTGTGCGTCTCTCGTGGTTCCTACAACCCCAAAATCACGCCATCAGACCTGCAACAAGAACGCAACTACGCTGTCAGTGGGCGTGCGACGTAACACCCCCGACAACCAAGAGATCTTCTACAGAACGACTGTCGACGGGCGAGAGGC
Source organism: Gemmatimonadota bacterium (assembly GCA_003564295.1). Classification (GTDB taxonomy): domain Bacteria; phylum Gemmatimonadota; class Gemmatimonadetes; order Longimicrobiales; family Gaopeijiaceae; genus PXFI01. The sequence goes on from PXFI01000048.1 coordinate 172, forward strand.
CGTGCTCCTCGCCCCCGTCGCCGGGGGTCCGACCCTTGAGATCCCCCTCCCGGAGGAGGCCGGTGGCCCCATTGCCCCCTCCGCAGATGGAAAGTACCTGGCCTACGCCCTGGATTCGGGGGCGGACACGGGTCGAACGGTCATGGTCCGGAGAATTTCAGACGGAGAGACTCGGGCATTGACCGAAGCCTTCCTTCGAGGCCTCGATCCCGCGGGGCAGCAAAGGCAGGTCCTGGGACCAGGTAGGAGCCCCAGCGACGGGGACGAGTTCCTCTTCCTGGAGGCACGCGGGGATCGGGTGGAGCTTCGGGCCTCCCCTCCGGAGGGCCCCTCCCGGGTTGTCCGTTCCGTCGCGCCAGGCCCGGGACTGGGCGGACGCTACAGCCTTGCCGTCCATAGTGACTGGGTCGCCTACCCGGAGAGCTCCGGTGAGTCGGAGTCCACGCTATTCCTTTCCACCGGAGAGGGAGAACCGGCCCCTGCGCTGGCTACCGTTTCCGGCGCACTCGAAGGAGTCTGCTGGTCCCACGACCGGCGGTGGATCGTGGCAGGACGCTGGTTGCCACAGGGGCAGAACTTCATGTTTGATCTGCTCCTGGTGGGAGTAACGCCCGAGGGCACCCTGGCCTCCGAGCCAAGGATCCTCGAAGCCGGGATGTGGATACCCTTGGGAGGTGTCCAATGGCTTCCGGACAACCGAACCATCGCCCTCTTTGGAATGGCAATGGGCGCTCCAGGCGTCGCAAATCACCTTTGGCTGATTTCGATCCAGGAGAAAGAACCGGCGGTTCCCATGACCCTGGGTGAAGCGGCCCCGACCTGGTCCGCGTCCCTCTCCCCCAGCGGCCGGCACGTGGCTTTCAGCGAGGAGGTACTTCGTGGGTCCTCCATCTGGATAGTGGACTACGAGGAGTTCTTGAGGGAGAAGGGATTGGTGGCCGCTAGCCCCAATACCGTTCACTTAATGACCACCAACGCTGGGGACGATGGCTTGGTGGGCTGAGGCCAGTTGGCGTGTCTCCTTCGTTTGGGCGGATAACGGGGAACGGCGCGTTTGAGGACGCGGGGGTTGGCCCGCAGGCGCAGGGGATTGCGCTGTTCTTCCAGCACTTCCGCCACAGCTTCTCTCACCAGGTCATCGCGGCTGTTGGGGGGAAAAGCTCTCGGCTCGCGAGAGTTTCCGGCGCATGGCCCGAAGTCCAGTAGTGAAGAACAGGCGGTCAGGGTCGATGTGTCCCTGCAGGGAAGCTTGATACAGCAACCAGCGAATCGCATAGTGAACCACAAGGAACCCGTAGAGTTCCTGGAGAACTCCATCGGGCTTCTTGCTGCGCAACACAACGTTGGGCCGCCCCTGGTAGACCTTGATCTTTTTGATGCTGATCTCCACCTGCCAGCGCTCGGCGTACAAGGCTGCCAGCTCCTTGGCCGGGGCACGATCCGGATCCAGAAGGGTGGTCACCAGGCGGTACATGGGCTCTGCGGAGGGTCGGCCTGGATCATCGAGCCGATAATCGATCACCCGGACGGGAATGCCCGGGTGGCCCCTTCTCCGAAGGCGTTCCGAAGGAAAGGCACGGCTCAGGTAGGAACCGTCGGGAAGGGTCTTCTCGGACGGGAAGACCGAGTTCTTCTTGATCCGCCACAGCAACTGGGCACCGGTCTGCATCGCCTCGTCCCAGAGGTCGAAGGCAAAGTAGTATCGGTCGCATAGGCACAGCATCTCTGGAGACAATCGTTTCAGAAGCGGACGGGCCAGAGTCTTCTCCCCCTGTCCGTAGGACCCCGCCTCCAGACCGACCACGGCACGGGTCCCCACCTCCCCCAGGGCCACCCATCGGAGTCTCGGATAGGCGCTCTTCTCCCCACGAGTGACCGGGGGTCGCCCGAACCGGAGCTCGTTGGCCGGCGTGTCGGGAATCTCCAGAGTACTGCCGTCCAGGCTCATCAACCGCCAGTCCCGGTACCATGCCCCGGGCGTCGAGGCTACCGCCATCGGCACGGCCGTCTCTTCGAACAGCCGCCGCAGAGGCTCACTCCCCACCCGTTCCCTCGCCTTGGAGAACGCCGACTTCTGCGGGACCACGATGGGCAAGGAGGGGTCAATGGACCGCAGGCCCTCCACTAAGAGCCGGTACAACTCCCGATAGCCCTCCGACGAATGGAGCGCCATCGCCAGCACGTAGTAGACCACCAGCCGGGAGGGAAGAAGTCGCGTGCGCTGCTCGATCCGATCGGACTCGCGGAGGATCGCGTCGATGGTTGCGGGAGGACAAAACGCCGAAAGGAACCCCACGCTCAACAGATCGGGGACCGTCAGCTCGCGCTGCTCTTTCGGTGGACGACCGCGCTTCGCCATGGTAGCATGCCTCCGTTACCTGGCATGCTAACAGCCCAGAGTCTCGTTGTCAAGCCTAAGTGAACGGTATTGGGGCTAGTCGTCAGCCTCCTCCGGCACGGCGTTCTTTTCAAGCCGCCGGATGCCGAAGCCGGTCCGGCGGTACAGCGCGGCGATCAGGATCGAGAAGACGGGTCCTCCGTAGCAAAAGACCGCCCAGGGAGCGTACGCGACGGTGCTTACACCGAGGGTGCTGGCCATGAAGATGCCAGAAACGGTCCAAGGCATAAGGGGCTCGGTAATGGTGACGGAGTCCTCCAAGGAGCGGGAGAGGTTAACGGGCGCCAGGCCACGCTCGTGGTAACCCTTCTGGAAGAGACCGCCGATGACCAGTGCGGTCACCCCTCCGTGGCTGGTTAGGGCGATCATTGTGGCGCCTGCCCCCATGGTGGCGGCGATGAGTCCGAAAACGGAGCGCACCGCTCCGAGCATCCGCTCGACGAGGAGATCAAGGGCGCCGGCAGCGTCCATGGCCCCGGCGAGCAGGAACGCTGAGATCACCACGATCAGTGTGTTGGCCATGCCGTACAGCCCGCCGCGCTGCACCAGCGTGACGAAGGCCGGGCTTAAAGAGTCCGGCTCAAGGCCCGCAGCAGCGACCATCTCGATGTGGAACCCGGCGACCGCGGCCAGGATGGCATCGTATGTGGAAAACGGCTGGAACGCGGCACCGATCACCGCAGCCACGAGGGCAGACAACGAGATGGCCAAGGCGGGCGGGATGCGCCGGACGATCCCCCAGACCACCACCACCGGTGGCAGCAGCAGAATCCAGTGCAACCTGAAGACGGTCGTCATGTCGGCCAGCAAGGCCCTGCCGCTCTCCGGCAACCCCTCCGCCGCAACGGGCGTCAGCTTCGCCACCAGTGTGTAGACGATCGTCGCCAGCACGAAGGAGGGCATCGCCGTGTACAGCAGGTGGCGGATATGGGAGTAGAGCAGCGCCCCCGCGCCAATGGCGCAGATGTTGGTCGAGTCCGAGAGCGGCGAGAGCTTGTCGCCGAAGTAGGCGCCGGAGACGACGGCGCCCGCCGTCATGGCCAGCGGCGCATCCAGCGCTACGGCTGTCCCCATCAGAGCCACACCGATGGTCCCCGCCGACCCCCAGGACGTACCGGTGAACAGGGACATGGTGGCCGTGGCGAAGAAGGCCGTCAGCACCAGGTACTGCGGTCGCACCATCTCCACACCCCAATAGACGAGGTACGGAATGGTACCGGAGAGGACCCAAGTGCCGATCAGCATGCCGATGGCGAGCAGGATCAGCAGGGCCGGCAGCACTGCGGCCAGTTTCTGCCCCGTCGACTGCTGGATCTCGTCCCAGCCGTACCCGTGTCGCCTGGCTACCAGGCCCGCCACTGCGGCAGAGCCCAGCAGCACCGCCACCAGGAGCTCGCCGGTGACGCCAACCAGGAGCGCCCCGGCCGCGAAGAGCACGAACATCGTGGCCACGGGCAGGATCGCACCGCCCAAAGTGAGGCCACCCGAGGGCCTCGTCCTCGTCATCATTCCACCCCCGCCAGGGCTGAGCTCAAATATTGGATGAGGCGAGCGGCGCCCGGGGGGACCACCGCCTCGGCGATACTTCCCACGCCACCCGGATCGAAGGACATTCAATTCTCTCCCTCTGATTGGAAACGGTCGTGACGATCCGGCGCCTCAGATATATGACGGTGGGCAAAGGGGGGAAAGGCATTGGAATGCTTGAGGGGGCGTAACGGCGAAGAGTGGGGTTGTGTTCCCGCAGAGGACAGAGGGCCGTCCTTCATGAGGGAGCCCGTTGGCCCTGCTTGCCTGCGTCCGGAAGGGGGCATAGCTTGGCGGTCCGCCGCATGAGGGCGCTTCGGAAGGGTAACCGTAACCGACCATGGATCTCGTCTCCAGCCAGGATCGTGCGCATGGCAATGGCAATTGACATCCGACAGATGATCCGGAAGCACCCGCTCTCTTCCCAGGCTTCCGGCTTCCGGCGGAGCTTCCCTCTACTCGTGGCCTTGGTAATGGTTGTCGGCTGTGGCGAAGAGAAGGTCGGACCGCCGATCCTCTCGTGGGGACTTCCGGCACAGCTTGACATAAGGGAGGCCGGCGAGACTGCGGTCCGGCTCACGCTCAGGCCCCTTGCCTACCCGTCGGGTCTTCCCCATACCCCGGCTCTGGCAGAGCGAAACGTTCCCGCTCCGGCTCTCTCGCTCCGCTCGTTAGCTGGCCCCGAATCGGAGATTGTGGGCAACCTGAATGTGGAGGTGGCGCCGGACCCCCTCACCGTCACCGTCACCAACAGCGCGGGTGACCTCGTCCAGCGGATCGTCTTCGAGAGGAACGGAACAGTGGGATTCCAACTCGGCGACGCCCCCGTCCTGGGAATGGGTGAGGGAGGCCCCAGAGCCACACCGGGGAGAAACTGGCGGGAGGACCCAATCGAATTCGACCGCCGGAGGCGGTTCCACAACATGCACCCGCGCTGGCAGGCCACCGCGTACGGTTCGCGCAACCCCGTGGCGCTCATGATTGGGACGGACGGATGGGGACTATTCTTCGCCACCCCCTGGGGACGCATCGACCTGGAGGACGAGGAACGGGGGGTCTTCATCCCCCGGGACCGCACGAGCCTCAGCAGCATCCCCCAGGACCGGGCCCAGCAGCACCACGACCTCGGGCAGGGGCTCCCTCCTCTCGACTCAATGTTCCCGGGCGTCTACGACGTCTTCGTCTTCGACGCCCACGAGCCGGCCGCTTTCATGCGGGACGTTTCCTTGATCTCTGGCCCTGCGGTCATGCCGCCCAGGTGGGCCCTGGGGTACATGCAGTCGCACCGGACCCTGGAAGACGAAGACCAGATGATCGAAATCGTTGATACCTTCCGTGAGAAGGAGATCCCGGTAGATGCGGTCATCTACCTGGGCACCGGCTTCACCCCGGTCGGGTGGAACGAGTACCAGCCTTCCTTCGCCTACAACCCCGAAGTATTCAAGCGCGAGGGTCGGGAAGTAATCGCCGATTTGCACGACCGGAACGTGCGGGTCGTCCTCCACATGATTCCACGCAGCCGCCATGAGCTCCCGACCTTGCAGGGTTCCATCCCGCCCGGCCCCGGCGAAACGGTCGACGCCTCCCACATCCTTACCATCTGGCAGGAGCACGAAGGGCTGATGAGTGACGGCGTCGATGGGTGGTGGCCCGACGAGGGCGATTGGTTCAACCTCTTCGAGCGTGTCAAGCGCCATCAGATGTATTACCAGGGACCCCTTTCGACGCGTCCCGATGTGCGGCCCTGGAGTCTGCACCGGAACGGGCACCTGGGGATCGCGCAGTGGGGTGGCTGGGTGTGGTCGGGCGATACGAACTCGACCTGGAAGACCCTCGAGGGCCAGATCGCCGTGGGCCTGAACCACTCCCTCAGCCTCTCACCCTTCTGGGGCTCCGACATCGGCGGGTTCTACCCCACCGAGGAGCTCACCGGTGAGCTCTTCGCTCGCTGGTTCCAGTTCGCGGCCTTCACCCCCTCCTTTCGGGGCCACGGGCGCACCTGGTGGACCCGGCTGCCCTGGGGATGGGGCCTGAGCGATCGCGGTCCCCTCGAGCACAACACCCCGCCCCTCGAGTCGGAGATGAACAATCCGGCCA
>PXFI01000340.1 GCA_003564295.1 Gemmatimonadota bacterium
CCCGAAGACCGGAACCAGGTGGTGGAGAGCCTGGCGACTCTGGTGAGGAAGGGACGCTATCCCGAGCGTCTGTGGGGAGAAGAGACCAGGGGGGGGAGGGAGCCGGGATGCTGGGAGGGAGCTGACGCCACAGAAGGGATGGATCCATGCGCCTGACGAACGCCGACTGGATGGTGGTGGTGGCTTACGGCCTCATCGTGCTGACTCTGGGTCTCTATTTCGCACGGAGGGCCGGGCGGGGAACCGACGAGTACTTCCTGGCAGGGCGGAAGCTTCCCTGGTGGCTCCTGGGGACCTCCATGGTGGCCACGACCTTTTCCACCGACACACCGAACCTGGTGACGGACCTGGTGCGGACCGGTGGCGTGAGTCAGAACTGGCTCTGGTGGGCCTTCGTCATCACCGGCATGTTAACCGTCTTCTTCTACGCCAGACTCTGGCGGCGCTCCGGTGCCCTGACGGACATGGCGTTCTACGAGCTCCGCTATTCGGGGGCGCCGGCGGCTTTTCTCCGGGGGTTCCGGGCCCTCTACCTGGGAGTGTTCTTCAACGTGATGATCATGGCCACTGTGACGCTGGCGGCCATCAAGATCGGCGGGGTGCTCCTGGGGGTGGGGAAGTATGAGGTGGTCCTCCTGGCCGGGACGGTCACCGTTCTTTACGCTGCCACATCCGGCCTCTGGGGGGTGGCGGTGACGGACCTCCTCCTCTTCGTGGTGGCCATGGTGGGATCGGTGGCGGCGGCGTACTTCGCCCTCATCCAACCCGAGGTGGGGGGCCTCACGGGCCTCCTCACCAGCCCCGAACTTCAGGGCAGGCTCACCTTCCTGCCGGACTTCGGCGATTGGCGAACGGCGGCGGCGGTCTTCATCGTGCCCGTGGCGGTCCAGTGGTGGAGCACCTGGTATCCCGGCGCCGAACCGGGCGGCGGAGGCTACGTGGCCCAGCGGATGCTGGCGGCCCGCAACGAGAAGGAGGCCATGGGCTCCACCCTCTGGTTCAACATCGCCCACTACGCCCTCCGGCCCTGGCCCTGGATCCTGGTGGGCCTTGCCTCCCTCCTGGTATACCCGACCCTGGAATCCATCCATGAGGCCTTCCCGCACCTGGATCCGTCCATCGTCCGCCACGACCTGGCCTACCCGGCCATGCTGGTGTTCCTCCCCCAGGGACTCCTGGGGCTTGTGGTGGCCTCCCTGGCGGCTGCCTACATGTCCACCATCAGCACCCACCTGAACTGGGGCGCTTCTTACGTGGTGGACGACTTCTACCGCAGGTTCATCAGCGGGGGGAAGGATGAACGGCATTACGTCACCGTGGGCCGGATCACCACCGTGGGTCTCATCGTCCTGGCCGGCATCGTCTCCCTTTGGCTGGAGAACGCCTTGCAGGCTTTCCAGATCCTGCTCCAGATCGGCGCCGGTACGGGGTTGGTCTTCTTGCTTCGGTGGTTCTGGTGGCGGGTGAACGCGTGGAGCGAGGTGGCGGCCATGGCGCTGTCCTTCTCCGTGGCCATCTACTTCCAGTTCATTCACCGGTCCCTTGGCCTCCCGGCCCTGGATCCGTCACTGCAGCTGGTCATCGGAGTCGGCATCACCACCGTGGGGTGGCTACTGGTGACCTTCCTCACGGCCCCGGCTGCGGAGGAGACCCTCCGGAGCTTCTACCGGGAGATTCGGCCCTTCGGAGCCGGTTGGCGCCGGGTGCTGAAGCTCGGGCCCGAGGATCCGGGGCCCCGGGCCGGAGGATTGGCGGCGGGGCTCCTGGGATGGTTCCTGGGCGTCACGGCCGTCTACAGCGCCCTCTTCGGGACCGGATTCCTCCTCTTCGGAAACCTGGTGTGGGGGGTGGTGTGCCTGGCAGTGGCCACTGCCGCCATGACGGGGATCTTTCGTGTGCTGCCCAGGGTCGGGATCTGACGGCCGGCTGGGGAGCCTCCCGTCAGACCTCCTCCACCGATGCTCCTCCTGAGGGCTGAGCCACGAACAGGACGTCCCGAAGGCGGTGGGGATGGCGAGGGGATCGGTAGTATCCCTGCTCCAGGGTCCGCATCAGGCGATCCAGGCGGAACGGGTCAGTGAGGGCCACCACGCACCCTCCGAAGCCGGCGCCCGTGAGACGGGCGCCGGCGGCGCCCCCCTCTCGTGCCAGAGCAACAAGCCGGTCCAGCTCGGGCGAGCTGACCTCGTAGTCGGCCCGGAGGCTCTCGTGGGAAGCATCCATGAGGATTCCGAAAGCCAGAAGGTCCTCCTGCCGCATGGCCTCCTCGGACCGATAGACCCTCAGGGTTTCCGTGACCACGTGGCGAAACCGTCCCAGGAGGGGGCCGGAGAGGTGAGTCCTGCCCAACTCCAGGAGGTTCTTGATGGAGAAGCGGGCGGTGAGCTCCGGGTAGGTAAGGGCTTCGGTGCCGGCCACCTCAGACTCGGAAAGGGCCATCCGGATCCGGCGAATGGCCTCCTGGCACTCCTGGTTGCGCTGGTTGTAGGCCTCCCGGGCCCAGCCGGACTTCTCGGCCCGGACCAGGGTGTGGGCCACCACGAAGCGCCAGTCCGGAGGAACGGGGATCTCGTAGAGGCGGAGTGGGTCGAACTCCACCCGGCTGGCGTGTCCCGCCCGGGCGCCCAGGGCGATGGCTTGGTCCATGCCCCCTCCCTGGGTCCCGGTATAGCGCTCGGCCCGGGCCATTTCCTCGGCAAGATCCAGGGTGGGGACCTGCGTCTCGTTCGCATGGAGTAGAGCCTGGGCCACGGCGATGACAAGGGCCGACGAAGAGGAGAGCCCCGAGGCTACGGGGAGGGTGGAGGTGACCAGGCCATCCAGACCGCGGAGGGGGCCCAGGAGGCCGGTGAGGGCCTGGCAGGGCGCCTTCAGATAGTTTCCCCAATCCCCGGCAGGGTCCGGAGGGATGTCTTCAGAGAGCGAAAAGGACCGGATGGGGAACTCCGGGTTCCGGTTCGCCATCCGCACCGTCCCGTCCTCCCGGGGGCGGAAGAGGATCCGGACCTCCTGGCGGAGAGCCATGGGCAACACTGGCAGCCCGTTATAGTCGGTGTGTTCCCCGATGAGGTTCACCCGTCCAGGAGCCCTGGAGAAATGGGTCGGAGGCAAACCGTCAAAGGCTTCATGAAAAGCCTCGACGGGAGCGGATAGCCCATGGTCCTGCCAGCTGGAACCCATATTGTCCTTTCTCTGATGCATCACAGTTTCCGGTGGCCGGAGAAGACCCTGCTGCCCAATTCGGATCTTTCGCGATCCCGGACCTGTTGAAAGTAGGTCATGGGAGGGTTTGCTCCCAAGAACTTTCGTACCTCCGCACCCTCGGACGTTGCCAACGGGCGTCCGGGGGGGGATCATTCAATCAGTGGTTTGGTGGACCCTAACCAGGATGGGCAAACGTGAAGCGGTATCGTATCGCCGTGATTCCCGGAGACGGGATCGGACACGAAGTCGTCCCCGAGGGAATCCAGGTCCTGGAGGCCGCCGGGTCCCGGTTCGGGCTCTCCTTCTCATGGGACGAGAAGGATTGGAGCTGTCGGCGCTACCTGGAGAGCGGTCGCTTCATGCCCTACGATGGGCTTGAGGAGATCCAGGGCCATGACGCCATCTTCCTGGGAGCCGTGGGCGATCCCGGGGTTCCCGATCACATCTCCCTCTGGGGGCTCCTGATTCCCATTCGGCGGATGATGAGGCAGTGGGTGAGCCTCAGGCCGGTGCGCCTCATTGCAGGGGTGCCGACGCCTCTGAGGGACCGGGGTCCCGAGGACATCGACTTCGTGGTGGTGAGGGAAAACAGCGAGGGGGAGTACTCGGAGATCGGGGGACGAAGGGATGTGGGTCACACGGGCGAGCGGGCGGAGCAGCTCAGCGTGTTCACCCGGGCGGGCGTGGATCGCATCCTCCGCTATGCCTTCGAGCTGGCCCGGAGCCGGCCCAAGCGGCACCTGACCTCCGCCACCAAGTCCAACGGGCTTGTCCACACCATGCCCTTCTGGGACGAGCGGCTCCGGGCCATGGCCCGGGAGTACCCCGATGTCCGAGTCGACCAGTACCATGTGGACATCCTGGCCGCCAACTTCGTGCTTCATCCCGACTGGTTCGACGTGGTTGTTGGGAGCAACCTCTTCGGGGACATCCTTTCTGACCTTGGGCCTGCGGTGGCAGGGACCATCGGCATCGCGCCGTCCGCCAACCTGAATCCGGAGCGGGAGTATCCTTCCATGTTCGAAGCCGTCCACGGCTCGGCTCCCGACATCGCCGGCAAAGGGATCGCCAACCCCATCGGCCAGATCTGGTCCGGCGCCATGATGCTGGAGCACCTGGGGGAGCTGGAGGCGGCCCGGGCGGTGGAGGGCGCCATCAAGGCTGTCCTTGGGGAGCCGGGCCTGCGCACTCCGGACATGGGAGGGACGTCCAGCACCCGGGAGTTGGGCGCGGCGGTGGCGGAGGCCGTTTCAAGCGCCTCCTGATACCGATAGAAGCTCCTGCCCGGTCCTACCCTCCTCCTGGAGTGGGGATGAAGAGGGGTGCTCCGGGTCCCACCGGCAGGGCGAGCAAGAGCCAGACCGTGAGCAGCACCGTCCACACCAACAGGAAGACCACGGTGTAGGGGAGCATGGTGGCGATCACCGTTCCGATCCCCGCCTTGGGGTCCCAACGCGCAAGCCAGGCCACGATGAGGGCGAAGTACGTCATCATGGGGGAGATGATGTTCGTGGTACTGTCTCCGATGCGGTAGGCCACCTGGGTGAGCTCCGGGGAGTAGCCCAGGAGCATGAGCATGGGGATGAACACGGGCGCCATGATGGCCCATTTGGCCGAGGCGCTCCCCATGAAGAGATTGATGAGGCCAGAGATGAACACAAAGGCCACCAGGAGGGGGATGGGTCCCAGTCCGCTGGCCTTGAGAATCTCGGAACCTTTCACGGCGATGATGAGTCCCAGGTTCGTCCAGTTGAAGTAGGCCACGAACTGGGAGGCGAAGAAGACCAGGACCATGTAGAGGGCCAGGGTCTCCATGGCCTTGCCCATGCCCTTCATGACCTGGGTGTCGTTGCGATAGGTACCGGCGCCGATGCCATACGCGATGCCGGTGCCGGCTCCCACCAGGAAGATCATGGCCACGATGCCCGACATGAAGGGGGAGCGGAGGAGGTCACCCGTGGCGGGATCCCGGAGCCAGCCGGCGCCGGGGACGGAGCCGAAGGGGAGAGCCGCCCACAACAGGAGGAGGGCCAGCACAAGGGTTGCCACCAGGGCCCAGCGCAGCCCTCGGCTCTCCTCCGGCGTCATGTCCCGGAGCTCCTCAGGCTTCTCGTCCCCGGTGTACTTGCCCAGTCGAGGCACCACGATCTTTTCCGTCACCCAGGTTCCGGCGGTGGCGATGAAGAAGGTGGATGCGAACATGAAGTAGTAATTCGCCGCGGGGTTGACGGTGTAGGTGGGATCGATGATCCGGGCCGCTTCTTCCGAGAGCCCCGCCAGGAGGGGGTCGATGGTGCCCAGAAGGAGATTCGCGCTGTATCCCCCCGAGACTCCGGCGAAGGCGGCGGCCATCCCGGCGATGGGATGCCGTCCCGCAGCCAGGAAGATGGAGGCTGCCAGGGGGACCAGGAGGACGTATCCGATCTCGCTGGCGGTGTTGGACAGTACGCCGGCCAGGACGATGACGAAGGTCAGAAGCCGTCTGGGGGCGGACATGACCAGGCGCCGGAGGGCCGCTCCCAGCAGGCCGCTACCCTCGGCGATCCCGATTCCCAGCATGGCCACCAGAACCGTGCCCAGGGGTGCGAAAGAAGTGAAGTTCGTCACCATGTTGGTCAGGATCTGGTGCAGCCCGGTGACGGAGAGGAGGTTCACCGGAGGGATGGCCTCGCCCGTACCCGGGTGGGTCACCTCCAGGTGGAACCAGGATGTGATCCAGGAGGCCAGAATCACCGCCAGGGCCATGAGGGCGAAGAGGGTCCCGGGGTGGGGCAGGGCGTTGCCCACTCGCTCGACAACCGTGAGGAAGCGGGCCATCCAGCTCCCTTGGGGGGTGGTGGCTTCCGGTCCGGTGGGGATCTGATCCTCCGTCACCTATACCTCCAGTTCGGGTCATCCACAGGTGCTCGTGGCGCGAAAGCTTCGATCATACGACCTGGAAGCACGGACCGACAAGGGCGTACCGGGCTCAGGCCCCGGCAGGC
>PXFI01000050.1 GCA_003564295.1 Gemmatimonadota bacterium
CGCCTGGCGGCGCCCCTTCGCGGTACCTTCCCATCCTGTCACGCCTCGTGCGGTAGCACGAGCCGCGCCAGGCCGGGAAGCTCGGCAACCCCGGAGACGTTATGCGCCATTGGGCTTTGATACACCCTTCGAAAGCGCCGGATCAGTCGAATGCGGGGTTCGTTAGGTGAGCATGGCTGGCCACTCAAATCCAGAGGAAGCTCGACAATGGTTAAATTTCTCGCCCTGTTGGCTGGCGCGCTGCTGATCGCGGAACTGGTACGGCTTGCCATGAAACGTTGGGCGGCCGGTCCGATCGCCCAGGTCGTCGCTCCGGCGACGCCTCTCTTTCTTCTCTTCAGCGCCGTGCGCCACCCGCGATTCGGGTGGACCGAAGCGCCCATGGGACTCTGGGACTTGGGCGTCATTGCAGGGGTGTCTCTGGTTGTGGTGGTGCTGAGCCAGCTCGGCAAGGCATGGTTGATGCATCGCGTCTTCGGGGGTCCAATGCCGGAGATGTCTGAGCCGAGCTGAGTGTGTGCGGCCACAACGGAGGCAGGATCAGCCGGAGGTCCGGATGGGCCGGTTCGGTTCGGGACAGCGTGGCCGGCGCTTGGGGCTCCTGAACCGTCAGAGCACCGCGGATCGGCACTGGGATGGATCGCCTCCTTCGTATGAACTGGTGTCGTCGAGGGGCGACGACCAGGGGAGAGGTACTAGCGATGGGCCGTTCAGTCATGTCACGCTCGCCCAACAGCGCATAACTGTGCCGGTTTCCGGCTCCGGGGCGCCTAAGCGGCACCTAACTTCAGCCTTGTCACGCCTCGTGCGGTGGCACGAGCCGCGCCAAGACTCGGGTTCGGCAACGCTTGGACGTTCTGCGCCACGCAGTTGGATTACCCAGCAGAGGGCTGCTCAAGCCTATGGGAGGAGGTGAGGCGGTACGTTACTGGTGCCCCGGTGGCATTCGGTAGCAGTTCGTCGTCCCCTTGCAGTGGGTATTGATGCAGTATATACATATAGCATGAGCGATGAGGTACTTGAGCGCCTAGCCCAATGCACGGGCTTTGACTGGGACTCGGGCAACGCCCCGAAGCTCTGGGAGCGCCATCAGGTCACACCCGGCGAATGTGAGCAGGTGTTCTTCGGAGAGCCGTTGGTCATCGCGCCGGATCTGCTCCACTCCAAGACCGAGGCGCGGTGGGCGGCGTGGGGACGAACGGCCGAAGGAAGGGCGTTGGCGGTGGTATTCACGATCCGAGGGGACCGTATCCGTCCCCTCTCGGCGAGGGACATGAACAGGAAGGAGCGCAGACGGTATGCGCAAGTCGAAGCCGAAGCCGATTCCTGAATTCTCCTCGGAGGCAGAGGAGCAGGAGTTCTGGGCAACGGCGGATACTACGGAGTATTTCGATTGGTCCCAGGCCCGTCGTGTGGTGTTTCCGAAGCTCAAGCCGACGACCACGCCGATCTCGATGCGGCTCCCTGAGACGCTTCTCACTGAACTGAAGCGGCTCGCGAACGAGCAAGACGTTCCATACCAAAGCCTCATGAAGGTCTATCTCGCAGAGCGGGTAGCTCTTGAACGGCGTCGGCGTGAACGCAAGGTGAAGGCGTAGCTTGCAGTGGACATGGAGCTGGGCACGGCGCAGAACAAGCGCGTTGCCGGCTGCGGGCCTCCGGCCCTCCGCTGGAATCCCTTCACTCTGTCACGGCTCGTGCAAAGGCAGGAGCCGCGCCAAGGCTCGGGTTCGGCAACGCTTGGACGTTCAGCGAACCGAGGCGCTTCCACTGGTGGCCCGGCTCTCCAGAGCCAGGGCAGCTAGCAGAGGGGCAGGAACCATCGGTCAGCTGTTGCCCGCGAGGGCAAGAGGACGGCGAAGGCGCCTCCCCTGAGGTTCATTCGACTTCTCTCCTCAGGGGTCACGCCACCGTCGATAACTCGCTGAAGCTAATTGCCTCCAGGCGAAGGCTTGGGTTCAGCTGAGTGGAAGTCAGGGCCAGCTGACACCGGAGAAGCCTAAATCCTGAGGCGCACGACGTACTGCACAGACCACTCATCCAGCAGGATGCCCCATAATACGCGGTCCGATGCGGCACGGACGAACACGCCGTTTGGAATCGCCAGGTCGGCAACCGCCTCTCCATTCGAGAAGAGAGTCCACCTTTGAGGATCTCCGTCTCTGGGCGGCTCTCGGCGAAGCAGAACGTCTCCGTTTTCCGCCACGACCAGGTCGGTAACGGCTGGGAGAAAGGGCGGTACATACAACGCATGGTCCACCATGCGGCGGGCCGCCTCAACCGTTGTCGCGCCCGTACCAGGTGCATTGAGAACCTTCTCGGTGTAATCCGTTCGGACAGCTTCCAATTGGCGAGAGGGGATGCTCACGGGACTGAATGGGTGAGTCCTCGACCAGACCGTGTCGCCTCTCTCAGAGATCTCCACGAGAACAATTGCAGGGTCGTCTTGCCTCACGTCCACCACGAGAATACCCGTGCAGTCGGGAAGAATCGCCCAATGGGTGTTCGTGGCAAACGGTTGGGGGGCCACATGGCCGCTCCACGGACGGTCGGGGTGTCTTGCCACGAAGACTGTATTCGTCGACAGGCGCGAGAAGGCCAGTGTGTCCACGACACGCCCCGCCTCGTCGATCTTGACGATCGGCAAACGATCCTCGTGCCAATCGGGTATCGCCATCGCGGACATCGAGACCGGCGCAACGTAGTGCTTCATCCCAAGTGGACCACGAGCCATCGACAGGCGTTGGGGATGCATCTCAGTGGAGAGGCGCAGGCTGGTCGTGCGCACGGGCTCACCCTCCCGCGTGAAGTACGTCACGCGTCGTTGATTCTCGTCGGTCACCCAGATCAGGCCCCGCAGGAGACCCACGTAGGCCGGACTCCAGAACTCCCCCGGTCCTTGGCCTGCCCCTCCGAATCTCCGGATGAGATTGCCGACCGAGTCGAACTCCAGCACGTGGCGGGCCTGGGCGTCAATCACGAGCACGGTTCCCTCAGGCGTTGCAGCCATCCCAGAGATCTGTCCGAAGGTTGGTCCCGGCCCCAGGGCGGTGCCAATGCGGACGTCCACACTTGCTTGCCACAAGGGCAGATCCTCTGCTTGGCCCACAGAATCATGGGCTTGGCAGGACACAATTGCTGCCATGAATGCCCCGATCAACGCGAGCACTGGACCTCTGGGAATCATCAGCTCCTCCCTCCGGAGTGTTGGCAACTCTCTCCCTGCCCCCATCTCCCCCCCCGGCTCTCTCGCCGCAGGACCTCTGCGGCCTGTTCCACTGCAGGGGCTCCTGCTGGTGTCCCCGATTCCGGCAACGCCGCCCGCTCGTGCACTACGCCCCAGGGGCTCCTAATACTATGGACATCGTAGATACTCCGCGCAAGGTTCTGTCCTCGCAATTCTCTGCGTGATAACCTTCCAAGAGGCCGGCCGGGGCAGACGGTACGGAGGTTGCTCCTCCCTTTACCACCATGGGCCCCCTCCTCCCCTCCAGCGCCTCGATCGCCGAACAAGCGCGTCGCCGGCTGCGGGCCTCCGGCCCTCCGCCGGAAACCCTTCGCCCTGTCACGCCTCGTGCAGAGGCACGAGCCGCGCCAACGCTCGGGTTCGGCAACCCTTGAACGTTGGCCGAAACCGCAATGCAGTCGAGCTCGGGTTAGCACAAGGGGAGCCAGCTACCGATGAAGATCAGACTCGATCATGTGTCCGCCTCACAGGCCGGCGACTATTTCCAGGTGCTCTTCGAGTTCGAGAAGGACGGCAACGGTGCTTACGTGCTGATCCAACGTCAGTTCGAGATCCCCGATGGTGGGCTCTGCTACCTTGAGACTCATGACGAGGACTACGTTGGTCACTTCAGGGTGGCGCATGCGTCTCTTCACCGGAACCGATTCCACCTCGAACTGCGCCGCACGCAAGGAGCTGACGTGGAAGTGTTGTTTGACTCCACCGAGCAGACGTACCACAAGCTTCGGAGGATCTTGCGAATCATGATTCCACGCCTCGAAGTCGTGGAGGCCGAAGAGGCATGCTGACAAGGCGGAGCGTGCCCGCTCCGATGCCGATCGGAGTTCGCATCGATGCACTGACGGATCTGATGAGGTCCGAGGACGGTCTACCCTCCAGGGTCGGGATCCGACATCACGACGAGGGAGGCAAGACCCGGGTCCGGGCAACCCCGGCGGCACCGCAGGTGTCCAACGGATAGGCTCCTCGCCGTCAACCGGAGAAACGACATGACGCCGCCACTCACAGGGACCTTCACCGGCCGGACGTGCGAATCGTGGGAAGCCCGGCGGATCCGCGCGCGTGATGAATGCGCTTCGGGCTGGTGGTGCCGGCGGGTCGCGACGGGCTCCACTCTCGTCGCTCTAGGGCTAATGGGCGGGGCCTGTGCCAGAGCCGATGATCCGTCCGGCGAGTTGGTACGCTTGGACTCGGCGGGTGTGACTCTTGTCCTCAACCGTCAGACCGATCAGATGCTCGACTGGGAGTTTGAGCGTATCCTCGAGCTCGGCGGTGCGGACGACGGGCCCACTGCGTTCTTCCGAGTGTTTCCGACGTCCGTTGGCGTGGACTCCCTCGCCAACCTGTATGTGTTGGATGCCGGCAATTACACCATCTCCGTTTTTGATGGCGACGGGCGGCATCTGCGCTCCTTTGGCCGGCGGGGCGAAGGTCCGGGCGAGCTAGGCTTTCCCTCGGATCTGGCGGTCTCGCCCGCCGGCGAGGTGGCGGTCTATGACTTCCGTCGCCGAGCCCTCGTCTTCTTCGATGCCGACGGATCCTTCACGAGTACCTTCCCTCTGCCCGGTACGCTCCAGCGAAAGGTGGCATTTCTCAGGGACGGGCGCATTGCGGCTGCAGTGTCGCAGCCGACTCATTCTCCGGACTCGACCGATTCCAGCCTGCTTGCCCTGGGCGACGACAGGGTGGAGGTTGCGCGGGTTCGGCGGCTCGACAGGCACGAGCCGCAGCGGTTCTCGTGCATGGAGCTTGCGTTGCCGCCCTACTTCGAGCCACGTGTCGTTTGGGCCGCCGCAGGCAATCGCGTCGTGTTCAACGACGACGACCACTATTCGGTGCGCGTCGTCGATGGCCATCGCATCGCTTCTATCTGGAGACGCGATCTCCCAGTGATTGAAACCACGCTCGAACTGGCAGCCTGGGAGGTCGCGCGCGGCGACAGCCTCCGCTTTCGCATGTTGGATCTTGATTGCGTCGTGCCAGCTGAAGAGGCCGCGAGGAAGTTCGGCTACGCCGATGTCGCCCCGATAGTGCGGGACCTGGCCATTGCCCCCGATGGAGCAGTCTGGCTGAGGCGGCGGACCGAGGTACCTGGCCAGCTACCGATCGATGTGCTGGACGCAACGGGCGCCTACGTCGGGACTCTGCCTGGGGAGTCACCTTTTCCGGCGCTGTTTCGCGGCACCGACGAGATCGTCACCGTGGAGACCGACGGATACGGTCTTCCATATGTCATAGTGTATCGGATCCACAGAGGAGCATAGCTCCCGGTAGGCCGACTCGGGTCCGCTGCACGGACGGACGTTCCTATTGCTTTTCGCCGAGAGCAGGCGGAGCCTCGAAGGCATGTTGGTTCATGTCGATGCCAGTCAAGCCAGCTCGGCTCCTGCGTGTGGGTGTACGCCTTTGCCACCCTGCCCGACGAGCAATCGCACCGGACGGCATGCAGGGCTGGCCTGGGCGGGCCGCAGGCGGTCAGGAAGGTGGCACGGCCCGGTCTCAAGGCCGGTGTGATCTTTGACAAGAGCAACGGTTGAGAAGTTGACACTCCCCTAGCCCCAATACTCTTGCTTTAAGTAGCATCGAGGATCTCCACCCGGGGAGTGTGGCGGACGGTGCCACGCTGAGGATTTCGGAACTTGGTGGGGAAGTTACTCATCTTCCGCTTCACGGCCCGGGGGTTGGAGCGCCCACGGCTGGAGCGGACCCGCACCTCAAGGATCTCCTCCAGGATCGCCTGATGGAGCGTTGCCAGATCTTCCTGAGGGGGGAAAAGCGACGTACCTGGGCAGTTTGCGCCGGATCACACGGACTGCGTGAACGAAGGAGACGGTGTCGGGATCGATGTCGGCCCCGAGGGCGGCTTCGTGCATGAGCCCCCGTACAGCCGAGTGGGCGAGAAAGAGCCCGTACAACTCTTGCGCCACCA
>PXFI01000006.1 GCA_003564295.1 Gemmatimonadota bacterium
CCCCGGCCATTGGATCAGGGGAGCATCGCCCAGATCCCTTAGAGCCTTCTTCAGGACGATCACCCGGTAGATCCGCAGACTGGAGAACGGATCGGAAACCGGACACTCCTTCAGGGAGTCCCCGAGGATCCTGGGAGCAGCCCAGCGGGCAAGACGGATCCGGAAGGGCGCCCCGTTCTCCAGGCGTTTCAGGCTTCCTGCCACCACATCCGCCCCACCCTCCAGCGTCTTCACCAGGGCCACGAGGTGGTCGGGATGCTCCGAAAAGTCCCCCTGGAGGGTCACTATGGCATCTCGCTTGGGGTAGGGTGCCCGTGCCACGGCCTCCCGGATCAGGCGCTCCATGGCTCGGTTGTAGCCCAGCCGCTCTTTCGAGGAAAACACCCGGAGGGGTAGGCTCCGGCGATATCGTTTCAGTACCTCACGGGTGCCGTCGGTGGACGCGTCGTCCAGGACCAGGAGCTCGTAGTCCCGGCCGAACTCGCCCATGACGTTGCGTATCTTCCAGAGGAGAACCCCGATGGTGCTCTCTTCGTTGTGAACCGGAATGGTGACGTAGATCACGTGTGCAATATTCCTTGCGGAGCCCCTGACAGCGGGGTCCCGCACCAATGGTACCGAGACCCTGACTTAATACCTGAACGATCCGACGCGGTTCCTGTTGGGCGGAGTCCGGCCCTTCATCCTCCTCCCTCTCCGGGGCGGGTCTTCCACCGGCGATGCTGCCAGAAGTACTGCTCGGGCGCCCTTCTGACTCGAGCCTCCAGGTGCCGGGTATGGGCCTCCGTCAAACGGACCGCGTCGGCGTCCAAGTCCCCGGTGGGGGTGAAGGCTACCGGCTCCAGGGTCACCCGGTACCGCTGGGGAAACCCGGGCTCCCTCATGGCAATTCCCAGGAAGATGGGGCACCCGGTCCGAAGGGCGAAGACGGCGGCCCCCCGGGCCGTTGAAGCAGGGCGTCCGAAGAACTCCACGAAGACGCCCCCCCTTCGGAGGTTCTGATCCCCCACGATGGCCACCACCCGGCCCTCCCTGAGGGAGCGGAGCACCCATTTGGGAGCCTCCGCCCGATCCATGACCGACATGTTCATCCGGGCTCGGTTCCGGTTCAGGTCGGAATCGAAGAGGGGGTTCCTCTGCCGTTGGGCCACCACGTCCAGGGGGATTCCGCGCACAGCGAGGGCCGCCCCCCCCATCTCCCAGTTCCCGAAGTGCCCCGTCACCACGATGGCGCCTCTCCCCTCCGCCAACACCGCCTCCAAAGCCTCCAGGCCCACCACCTCCGTTCGCTCCCGCATCTGTTCCAGCGTCATCCCGCCGAGGCGGAAGGTGGCCACCGCCTCCCTCCCCAGGTGCCGGAAACAAGCCCGAGCCACGCGCCCACGCCACTCCTGGTCCCTCTCCGGAAAAGCCTTCCTGAGATGATCTGTCACCGACCGCCAACGAACCCGGAACAGGACACCGGCCAGCCAACCCATGGCCTCCCCGAGCCGAAGAGCCGGACGCTCCGGAGCGAGCCTCAAGACACCCACCGCCAGACGGTAGGCCAGGTATTCCATCCAGTGCCTGAGTGCTGGACGCCTGGCGGGGGGCCTCCCCGAAGGAGTACCGGGTATCATCCGGCGCCGGGCACGCCGTCGGCGAATCGAGAGAGGGGATGGACCCCCTCCCCCGACGTCGCGGCCTCCTCCCGCGAGAACTGCATCTCGTAGAACCGGCGGTAGAGTCCCCCGGCTTTCAGAAGAGCCTGGTGGGTCCCCCTCTCCACGATCCGCCCACTCTCCAGGACCAGAATCTGGTCCGCCCGCTGGACAGTGGAGAGGCGGTGGGCGATGACGAATACGGTCCGTCCCTCCAGGAGCCGCTCGATGGCCTGCTGCACGACCCGCTCCGATTCCGAGTCCAGGGCGCTGGTGGCTTCGTCGAAGACAAGGATGGGCGGATTCCGGAGGATGGCCCGGGCGATGGCCAGGCGCTGGCGCTGTCCACCGGACAGTTGCGTACCTCGCTCGCCAACCACCGTCTCGTACCCCTGCGGCAGGCGAAGGATGAAGTCGTGTGCGAAGGCCGCCCGTGCCGCCCGCTCGATGTCTTCCTGACCGGCGTCGGGCCTCCCATATGCGATGTTGGACCGAATCGTGTCGTGGAAAAGGACGGTCTCCTGCGACACGATGCCCATGCTGACACGGAGACTCCTGAGGGAGAACTCGCGTATGTCCTTTCCGTCCATGGAGATGCGGCCTCCGGTCACGTCGTAGAACCGGGCCAGAAGATCCAGCAGCGTGGTCTTGCCGGCTCCGGAAGGCCCCACCAGGGCCACCACGGAACCCCTCGGCACCTGAAAGGAGATCCCCCGGAGCACGGGTTCGCCGGGCCGGTACTCGAACCGCACATCCTCGAAGGAGATCTCCCGCTCCAATCCCACGAAGGGACGGGCACCGTCCCGGTCCTCGATGTCGATGGGAGCATCCAGGAACTCGAAGATCCTCTCCGCGCCCACCAATCCCGGTTGTACGAGGGCAGGGAACTTGGCCAGATACTTCACCGGAGAGTAAAGCTTCAGGGACAGGGCCAGAAAGGTGATGAACTCCGGACCCGTCAGCTCACCCGACACCAGAACCAAACGTGCCCCGTACCAGAGAAGAAGCACGGTACCCAGGGCCGAGAGCATCTCGGTGATGGGCGAGGCCAGGGCTCGGAGACGCTCCGAGCGCAGGAAGCGACGGTAGTACCTCCAGGTGAGGCCGTGGAATCGCTCCCTCTCGTACTCCTCCGTGGAGGACGACTTCACCAGCCGGATCCCACTGAGGGTCTCCTGGATGTGAGTGTTCACGTCGGCGGCCGCCTCCGACACCCGACGGTCATTTCGCTTCAGCCTCCGGATCAGGGGCCCCCATATCCCCATGGCGGCCGGGACGATGATGAAGGCCACCAGGGTCAGCTTGGGGGAGATGAGGATGGCGAAGGCGACGGTGGCCACGAACTCGAAGACCGAAGACACCACCTTCCCCAGCTCCTTGGCCACCAGGATCCGGAGCTGTTCGACGTCGTAGGTCAGGCGGGAGAGGACCTGGCCCAACTTGGTCTTGCCGAAAAAGGCCATGTCCAGGTCCAGGAGGTGATCGTAAACCCGGTTCCGGAGGTCCCGGGTCACCCCCTGCTGGACCCGGGCCATGAGGTAGGTCTTCAGGAAGTCGAAAACGTTCTTGACGGCGAAGATCGCCAGGATGAACAGGATGATCCCCCGGATAGCATCCTCCGGTGGCGCCTCCAGGTCCACGATCCGCCCGATGGTGCCGTCCAGGAGCCTGTCCAGAAACTTGTCCCCGGTGCTGACGGCCTCCGGGTGGGGCCCGGAGGGATCACCGAGAAGGGCGTTCAAGAACGGGATGAAGAGAGCAAACGAAAAGGCATCCAGCCCCGCGAAGATGAAGGTCGCCAGCACCGCGGCGGCGAAGACGTGCCCGTGTGGTCGCAGGTACTGGAGGATCCGCAGGTAGGTTCTCACCGTGGGCGCGGCTTCAAGTGAGCCAGGGGAACGACCACCTCTTCAGGCGAGATCCCACCATGCAAGAACGAGTTACGGTAGCGAGCCTGATACTCCCGGAGCTTGGTAGGATACACGAAGAAGAAGTCCTCCATGGCCAGGAGGTAGGTGGTTCCCAGCTTGCCCGCCGGAAACCCGAGGTCCTTCTGGTCGTTCGTGGTGAACACAGACGTGGGCTCTCCAGCCCGGAGGTTTCCCCCGAACTTGTACCGGAGATTCTGGGTGGCGTCCTTTCGGGCGAAGACAGTGGTCGGCCGCTGGCAAAGGATCGAGCCATGATCGGTGGTGAAGAGGACGTGATGCCCCTGGGCCGCCGCCTCCTTCAGCACAGAAAGGAGGGTCGAGCGCTCGAACCAGGACCGGGTGAGGTCCCGCAATGCAGCCTCGTCCTTGCCGACCTCCATGAGAATGGGAGACTCGCTCCTTCCGTGGGTCATGAGGTCCACGAAGTTGAACACCATGGCCACCACGACTCCGGCCTTCTTCAGTCCCGACCGCAGGCGTGTCCGGACCTGTTCCTCGTCCCGATCAGAGAAGACCTTTTCGTAGTGGACCGGAACGTCACGGCCTGTGAGGCGCCTGAGCTGGCGTCTCAGAAGATCGTCCTCGAAGGCGTTGAGACTCCCTTCGTCGTCGGAGAGGTTCCACCACCTCGGATAGTCCCGGGCGATCTGGCCCGGGTATTGCCCGCTAAAGAGAGCGTTCCGGGCGTAGGGAGTGGCCGTGGGCAGGATGGAGAAGTACAGGCTCTCCTCGATCTCGAAGTGGGGGGCCAGGAGGGGAGAGATGACCCGCCACTGATCCAGGCGCATGCAGTCCAGCACCACGAAGAACACGGGATCCTCCCCCAGGAGAGGAAGCAGCCGTTCCCGGACCACATTCACAGAAAGAAGGGGGCCCTCTTCCAGTTCTCTTACCCAGCGGGGGTAGTGCTGGCGCATCCAACCGCCGAAATCCCGACGGAGCTCTGTCATGAGGGAGGCCACCGAGTCGAGGAGCCCCTTTTCTCCGGAGGCCTCCAGGCGAACATGCCAGTCCACCAGCTCCTCGTAGAGGGACGTGAACTCCCCGGCGCTGCGTGCCTCCTGCCTGAGGAGGAGCAACGTCGGGTACCGGCCTGCGAAGTCCTGGGCGGCCCGCTGCTGTTGCATCGCCGGGCCCTCCAGGATCCGTGTCACCACCGAGAGGACCTGCCGTGGGCTGGTGGGTTTCACGAGGTAACCGTCCACCCTCCGGCCGATGGCCTCGGTCATGGTTCCATCCTCCTCCGACTTGGTAACCATGACCACCCGGGCGTGGGGATCTTCCCGGCGCAGCACTCCCAGCACCTCCAGCCCTGAGATTCCGGGCATCTGCTCATCCAGGAGCACCAGGTCGTAAGGCTTCTCCCTGAGAAGGGCCAGGGCATCGTCGCCGTTGCTGATGGCGTCGACGTGATATCCCCTCTGCTGGAGGAAGAGAAGATGGGGTCTCAGGAGGTCGATCTCGTCGTCCACCCAGAGGATCCGTTTCGAGGCTCCAATCATGGAATGGAAGCTACACCTGTCAGCCCCCGGATGCCACACGCGCCGGGAACGGCTCCCTCACATGCTGATGCTGTAGGGGAACCACGCAGCCACAGGCTTTCCTTCCCTGGTGGCGGGGTTGAAGACCCATTCTGCAGCCTCCTCCACGAGCCGGCGATTGAAGCTCCTGTCGGAGGTGGGAGGATTCAGGCGGGTAGAATCGGGAACCACTCTCCCCGCCTCGTCCACAAAGACCCAGATTTCCACCTGGTTTCCCCTGAGGCTGCGGTTGGTGGGGGGGATGATCATCCCCCGGGGAGTGGGGGGTACCAGGCGGAAGAGCCCCTCCTCCGCCGTGCCTCCGTCCCCCCTTCCCCGACCACCCTCTATGCCCGGCGGGGTCAACTCCCTTCCGGACCCTTCTCCCAGCATGGACGCCACATCGATCTCCGCGTCGGGATCGAAGTCCACGGGGTCCACCAGGTCCAGGGTGATGACGGGCACGGGTGGAGGAACGATGGGGCGCGGGGGAGCGACCTGGAGGTTCACGGCTTCCAATCCGCCTCCCGCTGCCCTGAAGTCTCCTGCCCTGGGGCCGGCAGCGGCGAAGGGCGACATGGGAAGGGGCAGAACGCGCCAGAAGAAGAAGAGAAGGAGGTGAAGGACGACGGACACTCCCAGGGCCACCCGGTACACCCGGTTCTCGGATGTCCGGCGCTCGTGGACCGTGGGCTCCGTATACTCTTCCATTGCGTCATCCGCCTGAAAAGTTCCCTACCCCCGCTCTCGGCAGCGAGGTCCCTCCGCACTCTTATACTGGAAAGTCACGGCCGGAGTTTCGAAATCTCGCTTGCCACGGTTTCCGCCCCCGGACAACTTCCCCTGGTAGCATCAAGAAACTCTCGATACTCGAACCACTGGAGGCCTCGCCATGAGCCGTCTCCCTTTCTGCACAAGCTGGCTACCGTCGGCCCTTGCGGCCGCCTTCCTCATGGCCTCTTTCCCCACGATCCTCATGAGTCAAGATACCAAACGG
Source organism: Gemmatimonadota bacterium (assembly GCA_003564295.1). Classification (GTDB taxonomy): domain Bacteria; phylum Gemmatimonadota; class Gemmatimonadetes; order Longimicrobiales; family Gaopeijiaceae; genus PXFI01. The sequence continues at coordinate 6,089 of PXFI01000006.1, forward strand.
CCCCGGGTCCGTGAGCTCGGCATTCAGGTGGGGGTGTTCCCCACGGGCACACACAACGCCATCACCGACGTGGAGGGC
>PXFI01000010.1 GCA_003564295.1 Gemmatimonadota bacterium
CGGGTCATGGCCAGTCGAAGTGCAGAGGAGGCCAGCATGGAGATAGCAACTCTCTACGAGATCCTGGCAGACACCCTCTCTTCCATCCGGGGGAGCCAGCCTCTCCTGCTGGTGACGGCTCTCCTCCTTTCCTTCCTGGGCTACACAATCATCAAGAGGTTGCTGAAGCTCGTCCTCTTCCTCACGATCTTCATGGCGATCTACACGGGCCTGGTGTACCTCCTGGCCTGAGTCCCTGCCCACCTCCTCCCGATCTCAGGGGTCGCCTCCAGCCGGTCACTCATCTTGGTCGTCCAGCAACAGATGCCGCTTCTTGCCGTGGACCGGACAGGAGGGATCGGGCACCAGCTCGTATTCGGAGGTCTCCCATCCCTCCGGATGAGCCGTGTCGCCTCTCATGACCATCCAGCAGGAACACTTCTCTTGCTCCCGCCCGTTCTCCCGGTCGCCGGCCATAAACCCCACCTCATGTTGGCGAAACGCGGTGACCCCCTGCCGGGCCAGGATCAGGCAACGGAGCCCCTTGTCTTCATCTTCACGTTGGATCCGATGGCGGCCTTCAGGCAGAGGGCGCGGATCTCCTCGGGATCGGAGGGAGCATCCGGCGACCCTCCTGCATGAGCCCATTCCATCGCCTGAGCCGCATCGGCGGAGCATCCCAGCGTCTCGAGGGCTGCGGAAGCCTTTTCCAGGAACCGCGGGTCGGCCACCAGTCGTGCCATCTCCAGGACCTGGCCACAGGCCACTCTGGCCTGGTGGCCGGCCTTCGCCGCCTCAACATAGTCTTGAAGGGTGGCCAGGGCTGCAGAGGTCTTTTGGGATGCCAGGTCAATCCAGATCAGCGTGCAGAGGGTGCGGATAGCCTCGGGATGGAGGCGGACAACCTTCTTCGCCACAGCCCGTGCAGGTCCGGGCTGATCGTCCTCCAGGAGACAGTCGATGGCCCGCCCGAAGTACCGGAGGGCCCTGGGACGGTCGCCGGCCTTCAAGTAGGCATCACCCAGTCGGTTGAAGATCGCCCAACGGGCTCCTGCCGGCGCCCTCTCGGCCTGGGCCGCCATCTCTTCCAGATCCCGTTCGGCCGACCCTCGCTCAATCCCGGTGAAGAAGACCTTCAAGGAACCGAACCACTGGTGCAGTACGCTCATGGCCACCGCGGATGAAGTTCTACAGTACGTTTCAATGTATGTCTCCCCGGGCTGATCCGCATACCCCGAGAGCCTCGGCTGGGGTCCGGGGCCGCCCGCTTCGGGGGCCCTCCATGAGGGACGCGGGAGGCAGCCTCGGAGGGGAGATCTGGATACCGGGGAGCCACAGACCTACATTCGCCCTCCACACCGCGTTCAAGGAGCCGAACCATGATTCGCCGACAAACCGTCTTCTGGGCTCTCATTCTTGCTATGGCCGCCGCCACGGCCTCCCCGGCCACCGGCCAGACCAGGCCGGTTTCCGTCTTTCCCGGCCAGGAATGGGAATACGTCCGGGGTGCCGAACTCCTGACCTACGGATGGTCCCCCGAGGGGCTCCGGAATGCCTTCGAGTTCGTCCGGGACAGTGCCAACTCCACCGGTATCGTGGTGGTGGATCGAGGCAAGATCGTCTTCCAGTTCGGCGACATTCAGGAACTCTCCTACCTGGCATCGGTCCGGAAGAGCGTCCTGGCCATGCTCTATGGGAAGTACGTTGAGGACGGAACCATTGACCTGGAAGCGACCCTTCTGGAGTTGGGCATGGACGACGAGGGTGGCCTCCTGGAAGTGGAGAAACAGGCCAGCGTCCACCACCTCATAACCGCCCGTTCCGGCGTCTACCACCCGGCGTCGAACGCCGGGGACGACCTGGCATGGGCTCCGGCCCGGGGCACCCAGCAACCAGGCACGTACATGCTCTACAGCAACTGGGATTTCAATTCGGCGGGGGGTGCCTTCGAGCTGATGACGGGAAGGGACATCTACGACGAACTGGGCGCCCAGCTCGCCATCCCCCTCCAGTTCCAGGATTGGGACCGGGGCGTCCAGCGCAAGACCGGCAATCTCGTCGCTTCCCGATATCCCGCCTACCACATGCATCTCTCCACGCGGGACATGGCCAGGATCGGCTACCTCATGCTCCACGAGGGAAACTGGAACGGGAGCCAGGTGATCCCCAGGGATTGGGCACGACGGATCGTCAGCCTGGTCACCCCCCTGGAGGAGATGAACCCACCCCGCCGCCGCGAGGGATACTTCGGATACGGATACATGTGGTGGACCTGGGACGGGCCCAGGGCCGTGGGGCCCTTCCAGGGCGCCTATACGGCTCGGGGGGCAGTGGGCCAGTGGATCACGGTCTTTCCGTCCCTGGACCTGGTCATCGCCCACAAGACCCACAACATCTACCAGCGCACCACCAGCTGGGCTTCCTGGGAGCGTTTCATCGAGCTGATCTTCGAAGCGAAAGGAGTCCAGGTGGAAAGTCCCTATCCATGGCGGTAGGCCAGGCGCGGCCCCTCGGCACGTCTCTGGTTCCATGGTGGCTGGCTGTCTCCTCCCCGTCGCCCACCCAATTCAAGCCCGGAGTGCCGCCCACCCGTGCATGAGCCCATGAACGATACCACACAGGAACGCCGTCCTGTAAGCCGGAAGCCAGTATTCTGGATCGTCCTCACCCTCTTGGGACTGGTGGGGACCCTCCTGGCCGTGAGGCTCTTCCCCCTGGCCTTCCCTCTCCTGGCCGTGGACATCCAGATGGACCGGGATGCGGCCCTGAACCAGGCCCAGGCTCTGGCGGATCGCTTCGACTGGGCCCCCGACGACCCTCGACAGGCTGCCTCCTTCCGACACCTGAACCCCGCCTTCCAGACCTACATGGAGCTGGAGGGAGGAGGTCTGGAGGAGCTGAACCGCTTGGTTCGGGAGGGTACCGTCAGCCTCTACGCGTGGCGCGTCCGGCAGTTCGCCGAGGGAGTGGTGGAGGAAGGGGAGGTGCGTTTCACCCCATCCGGAGCGCCCTACGGTTTCTCGCTGCGCCTCTCGGAAGACACACCCGGCAACAACCTGGACGAGAACCGGGCCCGGGATCTGGCCATGGCCGAGGCCTCCCGGAATTGGGACGTGGATCCCTCTGTTTGGGAACTCCTGGAATCCTCCCAGGTGGAGCGGCCAGGGGAAAGGATCGACCACACCTTCGTCTTTCAGCGATCCGACCTGACCCTCGGAGAGGCCACCCTGAGGCTCCGTCTCCGGGTGGCCGGGGACGAGTTGGTTGAGGTCACCCATTTCGCTCACGTGCCGGAAGCGTTCCAACGCCGCTTCCAGGCCACGCGTGACGCCAACGCCAGCATATCCCTGGCCGGGACCGTGGCGTTCCTCATCCTCTTCGTGCTGCTGGGGGGTGGACTGGGAACGGTCCTCCTGCTGCGCGAGCGCTGGCTCGAGTGGAAGGCCCCCCTTGTCTGGGGAGGGATCGTGGCGGGGCTCATGGCCCTGAATACCGTCAACTCCCTCCCCCTGGCCTGGATGGCCTACGATACGGCCCTACCGGCGGGGATTTTCGTGGGGACTCTGCTCCTGTCGGCATTAGGCGTGTTCGTCGCCGGGACGGCCTTCCTGGCCTTCGTGTTCATGGCCGGGGAAGGCCTCCTGCGCCGTGGCCTCCCTGAGCAGATCCAGCAGTGGAAACTCTGGTCCCCCGGTGTGGCGAACTCCACGCCGGCCCTGGGACGTACCCTTGCCCCCTATCCGGTGGTGGGCCTGGAACTCGGGTATGTGGTGGTCTTCTACCTGGCCATGACGCGTCTTGTCGGGTGGTGGAGTCCGGCCAGCTCCCTGGTCGAGCCGGACCTCCTGGCCACCTACCTGCCCTGGCTCACGGCCGTGAGCACCTCTCTCTTCGCAGCTTTCTCCGAGGAGAGCATCTTCCGGGCCATTCCCATCGGAGCCGCCGCCATCCTGGGGCGCCGCTACGGGAAGCCCGGTGTGTGGATCTGGACCACCATCGTCCTCCAGGCCCTGGTGTTCGGGGCGAGCCACGCCGATTACCCCCAGCAGCCCGCCTACGCCCGAGTGGTGGAGATCTTTCCCGTCTTCCTGGCCTGGGGAGTGGTGGTCCTGTACTTCGGGCTGGTGCCGGCCATCATCGGTCACTTCGTCTACAACCTCTTCCTCTTCTCCCTCCCCCTCTTCGTGGCCGAGACCCCAGGGATATGGGTGGATCGGCTCATCGTGGTAGCCGCCGGGATCCTCCCCCTGGCCGTCGTCCTGCTGGCTCGCGGACGGCTGGGTGCTGTGGCCTCTGTCCCGGAGTGGGCCCTGAACCGGAGCTGGCGGCCCCCACCGCCCAAACCGGCGAGGGCAGGGACCCCGGGCGTGGACGCGGGGACCTGGGGCCCTGGGACGAGAGCCCCAGGTGCCGAAGGAAAAGAGCAGGAGGTGGAACTTGAAGCCCCGGGCACCCGGACAGGGGCGGTGGCGAGGCCTCCATCCCTTTCCGGCCGAGGAGTGCTTATGGTGGGCGCGGCGGCTCTGGCGGGGCTGGCCCTCTGGGGAAAAGGGTTCGAAAGCCGCCGCTCGCCCCGGGTGGAGCTGGACCGGGCCGGGGCCGAGGCGGTGGCCCGGGAGGCGATGGAGACTCGCGGTGTGGACCTGGGAACCGGCTGGATGCCCCTCTTCTCCTTCTCCTCGTCCCAGCAGGCCAGCCATGACTTCGTGTGGCAGCATGGAACCGAACAGGAATACCACGATCTGATGGACCTGTTCCTGGATCCGCCTCACTGGCGTATCCGCTTCGTTCGGTTTGACGTAGCGCCTGAGGAGCGGGCGGAAACCCACACGGTGCGTATCCGGCCGTCGGGGGAGGTCATGGAGGTGGCCAGCACTCTTCCCGAGGGCCGCCCGGCGGAGTCCCTGGGAGAGGCTGAAGCCCGGGCTCTAGCTCTGGAGGCGCTTCAGGAACGGTTGGGAACCGCGCCGGAAGAGGTTCGCGAAATCTCCGCTGCCGAGACGACCCGACCCAACCGAACCGATTGGACTTTCGTATTCGCGACCGAGGAAGGGTATCCCCTGCGTCAGGGAGAGGGCCGCTTGCAGATCCGCATCGCAGGCACCGACATCGCCGGAGCCCGGCGGTTCGTCCACATCCCCGAGGACTGGGAGAGAGTGCGGAGGGCCGAAACGAGCCGCCGGGGCCTGGTGGCACTCTCTGTCCTGGGGCCCCTCCTCGTCTTGGGCCTGGTGGCCTCCATCTTCGCCATAGTCCGGTGGGCCCAGGGTGGCTTGCATTCGATACCCATTCGCCCCCTTGCCCTGACCATGATGAGCCTCCTGCTGGTGACGGGACTGAACGAGTGGCCCCGCAACATAGGAGGGTTCACCACCCAGGAGTCCTTCGCCAACCAGCTCGGCATCACGATTCTGGGACTTGGCCTGGGACTCCTCTTCCTGTCCATGGCCGTGGGCCTCCTGGGGGCCCTGGCGCACACTTGGCTCAGGGAGCGGCCTCCATCCATGCAGTGGGGTCTCTGGGTGGGCTTGGCTCTGGGGGTCGCGTTCTCCGGAGCGTTCCGGGGCCTGTCCCGGCTGGCCCCCTCGGGACCTCCCGGCTGGCCGAGCTATGACGCCGTGGTGAGCTATCTCCCATGGATATCAGCGGGCCTCACCCCCCTTACCCAGTTTCTCGGCTTGGCGGCAGCGATCCTGCTCCTTCTGGCGGCCATGTCCCGCCTTCGGGGAACCTCCCAGGCATGGCTGGCCTGGGCCTTGCCCCTCTTCACCGGCCTGGCACTCGCCCCAAACGAACCGGGCACGCCATGGCTGGTCTGGATGGGGGTAGGCCTTGCGGCGGCCGCCGGAGTCGTGCTGGCCCGGCTACTCTGTGAACGGCTCGGGTGGTCACTCCTGCCAGGCCTGGTGGCCGGGCTTCTCCTGCTGGACCAGGCTGAGGCACTCCTGATGCGCCCCTTTCCCGGAAGTGCTCCGGGCGCAATCCTTGCTATTGGACTGACGGTGTCTGCCGCCAGCATCTGGGCCAGGGCCCTGGCCCGGCCGGGACCGGCGTCGCCGTAGCACCTGATTGCGGACCTCCCCTCAGAGCAAGAAGATGCTGTTGGCCCTGCACTCCCGGACCATCTCATCGGGCCAGATGCTGACCTGGATCTCGCCGATGTGAGCTTTCC
>PXFI01000128.1 GCA_003564295.1 Gemmatimonadota bacterium
GCCCAATCGCCGTCACAAGCGCCACAGCGCGGCGGACGGCCAGTAGCCCAGGGCCAGCCGCAAGCGCCGCAGCGCGAGGATGAACCGGCAGCCCAATCGCCGTCACAAGCGCCGCAGCGCGGTGGAGGACCGGCGGCCGAATCGCAGCGCGGCGGTCGGCCGGCCCCGGAACCGGGACCACCTCCGGAGGCGCCCAATCGGGACGAACCCAAGGACGAGAACGAGGACAAATAGTTGGTCGCCGTGGTCGAGCGCACGCGCTCCCTTGCGGACACAGGCCCCCGGCGGCGAATTCGGCTTGAGGGCCGTGTCTTACTCTTACCGTCAATCGAGGGGGATGTGACATGAGAATTCTAGTGCTGGTGTTCGTCGTGCTCCTGGTGGGCATTGCCGGCTTGGGTTTCTACCAGGGTTGGTTCCGTCTTTCTGCCGACGGCACGGACCAGACGCCCAGTGCCACGTTCACGTTGGACAAAGACAAACTCCACGAGGATGGGGAAATGGTCAGGGACACGGTGCAGGGAATGGGGGGAGAGGTGCAAGAGACGACCGGCGACTCGACCGACGAGATCAAGCAATAGCAGCGCCGTCTCGGAACTGGCTTCGAGGCGCTCGCGCGGCAGACGCCGCGAAACGTGCCTCCCAATCCACCGTTCGAACGGATCCGATACAGCAAGTTCAATCGCGTTGCCAAGAAGGCCGTCGAAACGGTCGAGCAAGCTGCAAGGGCAGTACACGGGGCAAGTTGTCGCAGAGCGTGAAGGGGTATGGGTAGGTTCAGGGCCGAAAACACCCTGGCTCAATCAAAGAAGGAGAAGGAGACCGTGAGTACTTTTGGATTGCTCATCTTGATCGTCGTGTTAGTCCTCCTGTTCGGAGGTGGTGGCGGCTACTATTACCGGCGCCGCGGAGGATGGTAAGGAGTGTCCGGCGCAATTGATACGGCGCGCGCTCTCGAAGCAGAGTACGTGGCATCGTGGGTCAGCAGCACTGATTTCCAGTGCGTGGCCACGGCCGTGCGCTGTCTCGCGGCGCAGAGATCGTCGATCGGTCGCGAATTATGCCGCGTCGGCGGCACTGGAAGCTCAACCCTTCAAGGTGACTCATGAATACCGTGCGCCCCCTTTTCGTATCGACCTACCCGCCGGAAGAGTGCGGCCTGGCGACTTTCACCCGCGACTCGGCCAACGCCGTGGACACCGCGGCGGGCGAACCGGTGTCCTCGGTGGCGGCCATCCAAAAAACGTGCGCGATTCACTATCCCGATCCGCGCGTGGTCCACGTCATCGACAACAGCCGCGCGGGGGCATACCGCCTTGCCGCGGAAGCGGCCAACGACGGGCCGTGCGACGTGGTGAGCCTGCAGCACGAGTTCGGTCTCTATCCGGGTGCATGGGGCACGCGCGTCTTGGACTTCGTGCATGCGTGCCGCAAGCCCATCGTCACGACGTTCCACACACTCCTCACCCGACCGGACCCGTTGCCCAGGCGAGTGATCCAGGAGCTGGCGGCCCGCAGCCGGGAAATCGTGGTCATGACGCAGGTCGCCGCGAGGCTCTTGGCAGCCGTGTACCGCGTGTCAGGTTCGAAAGTGCGGGTGATTCCCCATGGGGTTCCGGTGGTCCCCTTCCATCGCGATGATGCGCACAAGTCGCGCCTGGGGTTCGGGGATCGCCGGGTGATTTGCACCTTCGGACTGATCAATCGAGGCAAAGGGCTCGAACACATGATCCAGGCGATGCCCCGGATCGTCGCCGCCTGCCCGGAGGCCCTTTACCTGATCGTGGGCGTCACCCACCCGCAGGTCAAGCGTCAGGAGGGTGAAGTCTATCGAGAGAGCCTGGTTCAGATGGCCGCAGGATTGGGCGTCGGCGAACACGTGCGTTTCGTAAACGCCTATCTGAGCCTGGCCGACCTCCTGGTGCATCTGCACGCCTGTGACGTCTACGTCACTCCGTATCCGGGAAAGGACCAGATTGCCAGCGGCACTTTGGCTTACGCCCTGGCAGCCGGCGGCGCCGTGGTGAGCACTCCGTACCTCTATGCCAAGGAAGTGCTCGCTGACGGGCGTGGCCTGCTCGCCCCCTTCGGCGAGAGCGGCGCCCTGGCGGATGCGACACTGCGTTTCCTGACGAGCACCACGTTTCGGGATGAGACTCGGCGAAGAGCGTACCAGTACGCCAGGCCCATGTTCTGGCCCAACGTGGGGCTGAAATACTTGGAGCTGTTCACCCGGGTAGCCGGCGCCGGTGAAAGGTCGGCCGTTTCCCTGTACGACGGGCCATCGGTGGCACCACGCGGTGAGCGGCAGCACGCGGCACTCGTGTACGGCGGCCGGTAAGGCACGTTGTCCACCGAGAGCCGGTCGACTCGATATACGAAAGGAGGTACCGATGGAACTGCCGACACGTCTTCCGGCGGATCGATTCACGGCGCCCGGCCGCTATGGCGAGTTGGAGACTCAGATCCGACGTCGCGTCGCCGGAAGCGACACTCCCATCCTCTTCATCTACGCCTTCGATCCCCGGACCCGCCTGGGGCCCTTCGTCTTCGTCGACAAGACGCTCATTCCCGGCGCCCCGCGCGCCGTGGGCGCCGCCTTGCACGCCGCGGGCTTCGCTAACGTTCGCCTGGTGTTGCAGCAGTGGAATCCCCATCTCCGGCCCAGCCTGGCGCGTTTCGACGGCAAGCTGCCTGAGGTGCTCATGGTCTCCGCCATGCAGATTCACATCGCCGCGGCCTACGGGCTCATCCGCGATGCGTGGCAATTGGGCGATGACCGCCCGTTGATCCTGGCCGGCGGCCCCAAGGCCGTCTACGAGCCGTGGGACTTTTTCGGGCTTTCGCCCGACGGTCGCGAAGGCGCCGACGTGGTCGTCACCGGTGAGGAGTACGTCCTCTTGGAGCTCCTGGACAGAATCGTCGAACAGAAGCGGCCCGGTGATACGATGCGCGCGGCCTTTGAGCGGGTCCGCGAGGACCGGCTGCTGGAGGACGTCCCCGGGCTGGTCTACCGGCCCGACGCGCCCGCTGGGCCGCCGGAGCATCTGGTCAACACCGGCGTGCAGCGGCTGGTTCAAGACCTCGACGAGCTGCCGCCTTCGCTGGAGGCCATGAAGCTCTTCGAGCCTCCCCACCGCCAGAGCACGTTGTCCTCGCGCCCGCTTCCGGCCGAACAGCTCGGCCGCCACGCGAGGATCGTGGCGATGGTCACTACCCACGGCTGCAAGTTCCGTTGTCCCTACTGTCCCATCCCCGCTTACAACCAGTTCACCTTCCGCCACCGCAGTCCGCAACGGATCGTCGAGGAGATCGCCGGGGTTGCCGAACTCTGCGGCATTTCGAAATTTTTTGGCACGGACGACAACTTCTTCTGCCGTCGCGAGACGGCCGAAGCGGTGCTCGGGGCCATGGCACGCGGCAGGGTAGCGAACACGCCGTTCCGCAGAGCGATCAACTTCGCCACGGAAGCAACCGAGTTCGACGTGTTCAAGCACCGGGACCTCGTGCCGCTGGCCCGCGATGCCGGCCTGCGGGGCCTCTGGCTGGGGATCGAAGACCTTACGGGCGGTCTGGTCAAGAAGGGACAGACCGTCGAGAGAACCAGGACCGTGTTCAAGCTGCTCTTGAAACAGGGGATTGCCCCAATGCCCATGATGATGCACCACGACGGTCAGCCGCTATGGACGTGGCGAGGATCGTACGGCCTGCTCAATCAGGTACGACTTCTGTGGAAGGCAGGCGCGGCATCCTGCCAGGTGACGCTCTTGACGCCGTGGGTGGGAAGTCAAGGCTACGAACAGCCCTTCCGCGACGGCCTCGTGCTGAGCAAGGCCGGTGGACGGCCGATCGAGCAGTACCAATACGACGGCAATCATTGCCTCGCCACCAGCGATGCCCGCCCCTGGCGACGGCAGATCAACGTGCTCGTCAGCTACGCCATGTTCTACAACCCGCTCAATCTTCTGCTTGCTGTGCCGCGGTTCGACAAGGTGTGGGCCGATCGGATCGTCTTCCAGGTACTGGGGATGGTCGGGCTGGCCAAATCGATCTACCAGTCGCGCGGTTGGCTCGTGAGCCTGGTTACCGGGCCGATCGAGAGGCTCGCCGGAATACCACGGCCCAGGTACCCGTTGCTCGCGCCCAGCCGCGCATCGACCGAACGCATTCATGGAGAATATGATGCACGCCAATGACCGGATCGTGCTGGATCACCTCGATCGCATGACCGACTCAACCGGGCTCGTCCAGCATGCCATTTACGGTATTCCCCGCCGGGAGAGCGGCTACACAACGGACGACAATGCCCGGGCCCTGCGCCTCGGTGTTCGCCTCTGGGCTCAGGACCCCGAAGAGCAGATGCTGGAGAGGGTAAGCACCTACCTGAGTTTCCTGGAGTTCGCGCGCGGGGTGGGCCGGGGGTTCCATAATTTTCTCAGCTACGATCGTCGGTGGCTCGATGCCGAAGGCTGCGGCGACTGCCAGGGCCAGGCGGTGCGATCCCTCGCCGAAGTGTTGGGCAGCAGCTTGCCGGACGGCTACCGGGCTCTGGCGCGCGAGTTGATCGACACGGTCCTGCCGACACTCGCCGATCTGCGAAGCCTCCGCGCTCAAGCGTACGTGGTCCTGGCCTGGGGGCGTCTGTGGAGCGCGGGAGTGGGAGACATCGAACCCTTGGAAGCCGTGGCATGGTCGGCGGCGCGGCGACTGGCCGAATGCTACGCCCGTGCCGTGCGTCCGGACTGGCACTGGTTCGAGTCGCGCATGACCTATGCCAACGCGGTCCTGCCGCATGCACTGTTCGTTGCCGCCGAGCGCTGGCCGAAGGAGGACTTCCTGGGAATAGCTCGAGCATCGTTCGTGTTCTTGGACCATCAGACGACTGCCGAGGGAGTCTTCTGGCCGGTCGGGAACGAGGGGTGGTATCCCCGCGGGGAGGAAAAGGCGTCCTACGATCAACAGCCCGTGGAGGCTGCCACGATGGCCGAGGCTGCGCTCGCCGCGCATCGCTTGCTCGGCGACGACAGACTCCTTGCCATCTTTCACCGCTGCCATGGATGGTTCCATGGCCGGAATAGCCTGCGGCAGCCGCTCGTCGACGTGCAGCGGGGCGCCTGCTGCGACGGCCTGCAGGCTTCCGGCGTGAACCGGAATCAGGGCGCGGAGTCCATGCTTGCCTATTTGACGGTGGCAATGGGGAGCGCCGATGCGCGGTATGCCCTGGATGCTGGACGCAAGACCCCGGCTGCCATCGTACCACCCGGGGACATGGTTGCCGAATAGTCGCGTATTCACGGACACCCCTTGCATCGAGAACCGAGGACCCCAGCTTGTACGCAGAACTGTTCCATCGCCATCCCAGCAACCCGATTCTCACGGCCCGGGAGTGGCCCTACCCGGCACACACGGTATTCAACGCCGGGGCGTGCCAGGTAGGCGACGAAACCGTGTTGCTCGTTCGTGTCGAGGACCGCCGCGGCCATTCCCATCTGACCGTGGCCCGCAGCAACGACGGCGTGTCGAATTGGCACGTCGGTTCGAAGCCCAGCTTCGCCCCCGATCCGGCGAAACACCCGGAAGAGACCTGGGGGGTGGAAGACCCCCGCGTGACTTGGCTCGAGGACCGCAGGCAATGGATCATCGCCTACACGGCCTACTCGCCCAGCGGACCACTGGTGTCCTTGGCGGAGACGAGCGACTTCACCTCGTTCCGCCGACTCGGCCCGGTCATGCCTCCGGACGACAAAGATGCGGCCGTCTTCCCCCGCCGGTTCGGAAACCGGTACGCGATGATCCATCGCCCGGTGTCCGCCGAGACGCCGGGCGCGCACATCTGGCTCTCCTTCTCGCCCGACCTTAAGTATTGGGGAGATCACCATATCCTCTTTCGCGCTCGGCGCGGTGCCTGGTGGGACGCCAACAAGATCGGCTTGAGCCCGCCGCCGCTGGAAACTCCCGAAGGGTGGCTGATCCTGTACCATGGTGTACGAGTGACCGCATCGGGCTGCCTTTATCGATTGGGTATGGCGTTGCTGGATCTGGAGAACCCTTGGCATGTCCTCAGGCGGAGCGAC
>PXFI01000178.1 GCA_003564295.1 Gemmatimonadota bacterium
ATAGGAGAGAACGATGTTTTCCATGAACCTGGAGAAGTTCCGGGACGTCGCACCCCTGCTCCTTCGAATCGGGGTGGGTCTGATCTTCATCCACGCCGGATGGGGTAAGCTCACAGGGATCGAGGGGACACAGCAGTTCTTCGGCGGCATCGGGATCCCCATGGCCGGGATCATGGCCTGGGTAGTGGCCGTGGTGGAGTTCGTGGGCGGAATCATGGTCTTGGTGGGATTTCGGATCCAGATCCCGGCCCTTCTGCTGGCCTTCATCATGGTGGTGGCCATCATCACCACCAAACTGGGCGGCGAGGACGTCTTCCGGGCCATGCGTCTGGATCTCCTCCTTCTCCTGACCTCCCTTTCCCTGGTGATCAGCGGGAGCGGGAAGTACGCGTTGGGGGGAGACGGAGGCACGGAGCCCTGACGATCTGCGCCCGGGGAGGACGGATCCTCCCCGGGCGCCTTGAACCACCTCGACCGGTTGAGAGCCGGCCGCTGCCCGAACCGACCCCTATCGGCCCAGCCGCTCCCAGAGGTAGGTATAGGTGATGGCGTGCATCATGGCCCGCTGCTCCGTGGTCACGCCGGCTCCATGCCCGCCCTCGGTGTTCTCGAAGTAGTAGAAGCGGTGGCCCATGTCTTCCAACAGCGCCGCCATTTTCCGGGCGTGGCCGGGGTGGACCCGGTCGTCCCTGGTGGTGGTGGTGAAGAGGACCTTCGGGTACTGGGCGTCCTCTCGCACGTTGTGATACGGGGAGTACCGCTGGATGTACTCCCACTCCTCCGGAATGTCGGGATTGCCGTACTCCGCCATCCAGCTGGCCCCCGCCAGCAGCCGGTTGTAGCGTCGCATGTCCAGAAGGGGGACGTTGATGACGATGGCGTTGTAGAGGTCGGGCCGCTGGGTCATGGCCACGCCGGTGAGGAGCCCTCCGTTGCTGCCACCGATGATGCCCAGCCGCTCCGGCGAGGTGATCCGGCGGTTGATGAGATCCTCGGAGACGGCGATGAAGTCGTCGTAGATCCGCTGCCGGTTCTCCTTCAAGCCAGCGCGGTGCCATTCGGGCCCGAACTCGCCACCTCCCCGGAGGTTGGCCACCACGTACACACCACCTCGCTCGATCCAGCTGGCACCGGTGAGGGCGCTGTAGCCGGGAGTCATGGAGATCTCGAAACCGCCGTAGGCGTAGAGGAGGGTGGGATTGTCACCGTCCAGGGCCATGTCGGCCCGGTGGACGATGAAGTAGGGGATGCGGGTCCCGTCCCGGGACGTGGCCTCGTGCTGGTCCACCACGAGCCCGGATGCGTCAAAGATCTCCGGCATCCGCTGGATCTCCCGAACCGTACCGTCCTCCTCGGCCAGATACAGGGTGGTGGGCCGGGTATAGCCGCTGTATGTGAAGAAGTAGCGGTCACTGAGAGGAGAGGTGGCGCCGATGCCGATACTGCCGAGCTCCGGGGCGGGCACCGTCTCGTAGGTCCACTCGCCGTCCCGGAAAGCGTAACGCCGCAGCTCCGCCTGGACGTTGTCCAGCATACCCACCAGGAGGTGGTTTCGGGTGGTGCGGACCCCCTGGATGGTTTGACGTTCACCCGGGCGAAGGACCAGGCCGAAGTCCCGGCTCCCGGCCAGGAAATCCTCCAGGGGGATGTGGAGGAGCGATGCCGGCTCGTGGGTTTGGCCCCCCACCGCCCAGGGCGAGCGGAGGTAGACGAGGAGTTGGTCCCGCATGAGAGACGGATCCGCGTCCAGGGGTATGTCAAGCGGCACCAACTCCCCCTCCCGGAGCAGGTAGTTGGTGCCTTCGTAGAAGTTGCGTCGGTGACTGACCATGTGGTACATGTCGTCGGTAGTCCGGAGCGAGCTGACCCAGACGCCCATGTCGGTGGGCTCGGCCTCGAACAGCAGGTCGGCATCCGTAAACGGAGTGTCTCGCTGCCAGACACGGGCCGTGCGGGCGTAACCCGAGGTGGTCATGGTCCCCTCGCCGAAGTCCGTGGCCACCATGAGGGTGTTCTCGTCTACCCAGGCCACACTCTGCTTCGCCTCGGGCAGGAAGAACCCGCCATCAACGAAGTCGAGAGCGGTCAGGTCGAACTCCCGAACCTCCACGGCATCGGCGCCACCCCGGGAGAGGCGAATCAGGCAGGACCGGTACTCGGGCGGCAGACAGGTGGCTCCGCCGAAGGCCCACGGCACGTCCTCCCGATCCGCCAGGGCGTCCACGTCCAGCACCGGTTCCCAGACGGGTGATCCCGTCAGAAAGCTGTCCCAGGAGGTGCGGCGCCAGATGCCCCGAGGATTCTCGGAGTCCTGCCAGAAATTGAAGAGCTGTTCTCCCATGATGGAGGGGAAGACGATGCGGTCGTCCGAGTCCATGATCTCCACGGCCCGGTCAAAGATGGGCCGGTAGAGGGGATGACTCGAAAGCTGCTCCACTGTGCGGACGTTCCTGGCCTCAACCCAGGCCAGGGCCTCCGGGCCCTCTACCTCCTCGAGCCAGAGGTACGGGTCGGGAGGGTCCTCTGCCTGGGTGACGGGATGTGGTAGCGGCGGCTGCGCCGGCCCATGGGGGTGGGCCGCCGGCAGGGGGTCCTGAATCGCTGGACGGGTCGCCGGCTGCTGAGCCAGGGCGCTCGCGCCGTAGGAAGCAAGGGCCAGAGCCGTTGCCAAGGTGATCCGTATCGATCTCATCGAATGCTCCTCCGCTGTCGTGACTGCAGAACGGTTGTATCAGCTGATGATGATGCCTGACCTGGGGGGAGGCAACGGCACGAACGCCGGTTCAGAGCTCCACCTCCCGGACCAGGAGTCCCGTGGTTGAGACGCGGATCTCGAACCGGGCAGGTCGGTCCACCGTGATGAAGGTGGCCGATCCGTATTCCGTGTCCACCAGGAAGGCCAGGAGGGTGTATCTCCGAGCGAGGTGAAAGAGGTCCGCCGGCTTCTCTCCTTTCAGGGAGTGGACGGTGCGCGGTCGGCTCCGCTCATCCTCCAGCTCGATGTAGCGCCCCGTGAGGCGGTCCAACTCATAGTGAGTATGGACCCCCAGGAAGTTGGCAAGTGGGTGCCATTTCAAGATGTGGGCGTCCACCATGAGCTGATCCCCTGCCACCTCCATGCTCCATCCGCGACCGTCGGGGAACTCCAAAAAGGCCTGGAATTGCTGTGGACCTGTGGGAATGGTGGTGACGGTGACCGCCACCTCTTCATGGGTCAGGGCTCGGTAACCTTGGGTGGACACACCCAGGGTGGTGGAAAGGGCGGCCAGGGCCAGGAAGAGAGCCCCGGACCCTGCGCCTCCCACGGAGCCCACCCACTGGCGGCGACGCACGGCCGCGATCCCGATCCAGAATAGAGCAACGGCGACGACTGCTAGCCCGATGGCGATGAAGAGAAAAATCTGGCTCATGAAAGTGTCAGACGGCTCAGGGTCCGAATCCGGGGTTCGGCGGCCCAGGGGTGTGACCGCCAAACCCCGGAGGTTAGGTGCCTGACGGCCTATCGACCTCCCGGCGGGGCGTACTCGCCGATCCACTCCCGCACCTGTTCGTACCAGTAGAGGGAGTTGTTTGGCTTCAGGATCCAGTGGTTCTCATCCGGATAGTAGATGAGACGCGACTCGATTCCCCTGTGCTGGAGGGTGCGGAACAGCTCGAACGCCTGGCCCACGGGTACGCGATAGTCGAGCTGGCCGTGGATGATGAGGGCCGGGGTCCGGAACTGGCCGGCGAAGTAGTGGGGGGAGATCTGCTCATAAATGTCGTGTTCCCAATAGTCACCGAAGCGCTCGGTGTGGACGGCGAAGTCCGCGGCGAGTTGGGAGTACATGTTGTAAACGGGCGCATGTATGACCAGGGCCTGGAACGGGTGTTCCTTGCCCAAGAGGATGCTGGACAGGTATCCGCCATAGCTGCCTCCGCCAGCCACCATCCGGTCGGGGTCGATCCACGGCTGGCGGGCGAACCAGTCAGCCGCGAGGCGGGTGTCTTCGTAGGGCAGGGTGAGCCAGTCCGGGTTGATGGCGTCGGTGAACTCCTGGCCGAAGCCTGACGAGCCGTGGAAGTTGTGCCAGGCCGTCACATATCCCCAGGAGGCGAACGTCTGAGCGTTCCAGCGGAAATGGAAGCCGTCGGTGATGCCACTGTGGGGACCTCCGTGGATAAGCAGGTAGAGGGGGTACCGCTTGCTCGGGTCGAAGCCCGGCGGGTAGTGGATCCACATCTGGATGGGCTGCCCCTGGGCACCGGTGTAGGTGACGGACTCGTAGGTTCCGAGCTCCACGTCGGCCAGGACATTGTCGTTGATGGTGTCAATCCGGCGGAGGGCGCCGGCATGGGGATCGATGACAACCAATTGGGGCGGATGAAGGAAGCTCTGGTTCAGCCCTATCAGTGTGCCCTCACTGGCCACGTCCAGGGAGCCGAAGTCCCTGTCTCTGGTCACGGGCCGCGGGGCCTGGCCGTCCAGGGGGATATGGTACACACGCCTGGTGCCGGCGTCGTCGATGGCACCAAAGAGGGACCTTCCGTCCGGGGCCCAGACCAGCCCCTCGGCGGAACGATCCCAATCCGTCACGTGCTCGCGGCGGGTCTCGGCCGCGACGTCATAGACCATGAGGCGACGCTTGTCGGCGTAGAAGCCGGGGATCCGCTGGCTGGTGTAGGCCAGCCTCCGGCCGTCGGGGCTGAAGAGGGGGTTGGTGTCGGGTGCGTCGTTGTCTGCGGTGATATTCCAGGCCTCGGCACTACCGGGCCGAACGAAGAAGAGATCCATATTCGGCTTCACGTCGTCCCTGGCGCTGTTGGCGCTGAAGACCACCAAGGACTCATCGGGCGCCACATCGTAACTGGCTCGGCTCTGGCTTGGCCGGGGCAACTCCCACCCGGTGGGCTCCGTTATGGCTTCGATGGGTCCCCCCACCGCAGGGATCCGGAAGAGATGGGCTTGTCGGGTCTCGTCGACCCACCGATCCCAGGAGCTGGTGGGCAGGGCGTTCCACGTGTGAGCCGACTTGTGGCTCCTCCGCCGACGCTCCAACTCTTCTGCCATCTCCTCCCATGACCGGCCCGGCCACACATTGGAAATGAAGTAGATGTGTTCGCCCACCCATGCCGGGGCGTTCACCCCCGTGGGCACCTCCGTAAGCCGGCGAGCCTCCCCCGGTTGGTCCATGGGAAGCAGGTAGATCTGTCCGGCCTCGTCGCTCTCCCGGCGGGTAACGAAGGCCAGCGTCTGGCCGTCGGGACTGAACACGGCCTGTCCGGCCGATGACCCGTGCTGCGTCAGGGGCCGCTCCACGGTGCCGTCGGTGGCGAACAGCCAGAGGTCCGTGTGACTCTTGTCTTCTTCCACAGTGTAGCGCGTAACGGGCGCCACGACCCAATGGCCGTCGGGGGAGATGACCGGGGCGCCGAGGCGTTTCAGCTCCCAGAGAACCTCGGCACTCAGGGTTCTGGTCGCCGTTCCCTCCTGGGTCTCCTGCGTCCCAGCGTGGACCGGTGCGGGGCTGGCCGTCACGACGAGAGTGAAGACGAGGAACGCCGTCGAAACAGCCCCCCAACGGGCTGCTGCTCTCCTGCTCATGCCTGACCTCCTTGTAGCGTGTGCGACACCGGCCGGCCGCGTTCGCACGCGGCCGGGCCGGGGCTCAGGGAAACAAATGGAACTATTGAGAAGGATGGTGGGGAGGGTCCCCCGGCGATGCAAGGGGCGACGGTCCCCCGACTTGGGGCTCGGCAACCAGACGACCGCCCCGGATCGTACCGCCAAGGACGAGGGCTCCGCCTATGAGAACCAGGTTCTTGATGATGTACTGCCCCTCGAGCGTCAGCCCATATGGGAACGCGGTCCAGGCTGCCTCGGGCAGGAGGACCAGGGGCAAGGCAGTGCCGGGCATCTGGAGGAGGAGGAGCAGCAGGGTCAAGCGCAAGAATCGTCCGGTCAGGAATCCCAGGCCGATGAGGGCTTCCCAGATGGCCAGGACCGGCAAAAAGACTTCGGGGGGTATGAAGGTGACGGTATTGCGCACAAGGTCTTCGGCGGGACTGAGGCCCGGGAACAGCTTCA
>PXFI01000337.1 GCA_003564295.1 Gemmatimonadota bacterium
GGGCCACGGCCTCGGGGGGCGCACCCTCGATTCCCGCGGGGAGCTCGAACATCTGTCTCGCAGCCGGGTTCGACCGGCGAACGGCGCCGTCAGGGCCCACAGCCAGCACGCCCTCGGCCATGGAGTCGATGAGGGCCCGCATCTCTTCCCGCTCGTCCTCCAGCTGGGAGAGACGGTTCTGGAGCTCCTCGGCAAGCCTGTCGAGGCTGGCGCCGAGCTCTCCCAGCTCGTCCGAGCGGCGTGGCCGGACCCGGGCATCCAGCTTACCTGCGGCCATGTCCAGGGCGGTTCGGCGCATCCGGCGGAGCTGGCGGGTGACGGTGAGGCTGAAGGCGAAGGAGAAGAGGACGGCAAGGAGAAGAGCGATGGCCCCCACCTGGACGATCTTGCTCCGCACGCGAGCCACCGCCTCGTCGATCTGGGCGATGTCCACGGCGAAGCGGATCACGTCACCCCGGGACGTTGTGGCGGCAGCGTAGAGGAGGTCCTGCCCCACGGAGACGCTGAGGCGGACCGCCGTGCCCACCCCCGTCTCCAGGGCCGCCATGACCTCGGGCCGCTCGCCGTGATCCTCCAGCAGTCCGATCATCCCCGGACTCACGTCCGAGTCACCGAGGACCGCACCGTCGGCTGCGATGATGGTGACCCGATGGCCCACCAGCTGGCTAATCCGGTTGGCCATGGCCATGGGATCGGGGGCGTCTGCCGTTTCGTACAACTCCCGGCCCAGGGCCAGCTCCCTCAGGAGGTCCACCTTCGCCCGCTCCAGCAGCGGCTGGCGCAGGGCCGCGTCCACACCCAGGACCAGGATGAGGACCACCGCCACCACGAGCAGCGAGTAGCTCAGGAAGAGCTTGTGGTGGGCGAGGAGACGCATCATCCCTGTCCCGGAGGCTCGGTCCGAAACCGGTACCCGAACCCCCGAACCGTCTCCAGCCAGCCCGCTGCGGGGCCCAGCTTCCGACGGAGCCGCTGCACGTGCATGTCCACGGTGCGGGTGGTGATGTCCGCCGTGGTATCCCAGGCCGACTCCAGGAGCTGGCGGCGGCTCTGGACCCGCCCCCGGCGCTCAACCAGGACCATGAGGAGCCGGAACTCGGTGGGCGTCAGGTCCAGCGGGTGGCCCTCCACCCGGGCAACGGCGGCTCCCGTGTCCACCGCCACCGGCCCTGTCCGCAGGAGCCTGCCGCCGGAGTCGGCCGGCGGCTGCTGCTGAACCCGCCGCAGGACGGCGCCCACACGCAGAACCAGCTCCCGTGGCGAAAACGGCTTCGGCACGTAATCGTCGGCGCCGAGCTGAAGCCCTTCGATGCGATCCTGCTCCTCCTTCCGTGCCGTCAGCAGGATGACCGGCACCGCCTCCAGATCCTGGCGTTGGCGCATCTCCCGAAGCACGTCCAGGCCCGACAGGGAGGGGAGCATCAGGTCCAGTACCACCAGGTCCGGCCGTTCGGCATCCATGGTTCTGAGGGCGGCCACTCCGTCGTCCACCGTGCGGACCCGATACGACTCACGGGCCAGGTGATAGGCAACGAGAGCGGCGATGTCCACCTCGTCCTCCACCACCAGGACGTAGGCGCTCATGCGCAAGCCTTCGCCGCCCGGGCGGCGCCTCCTTCACACATCGAGAATCCTCCATGGGGGACCGTGGCCCCGCCGTGCGGGCCGGCAACAGTTGCGGGACGAGTCAATTGTAACGCCCGGCGGGCCCGCTTGTCAGCGCTGATGTCGGACGACACCTCTCGCTCGCCAGGTGACGTGCCCCCACGGAAGGATCAGGGGTCCGTGTCACGGTACGGTCACGATCGGCCAACGATCACGTACCGTGGCACTCTTCTCCCTCATGAGTAAGTCGGAGATGAGATCCAGTTTGGCGGGTGACCCGGTATCCGCAGCGCTCCAGCGCCCGTGCGAGGTCAGTCCCCGATAGGTCCCGGGGAAGCTTCAAGCCGCGAATACCTCTTGCCGGACATAGTGGAGCCGAATCAGGCGGGGACGATCTGGCTCCTCGAAGTGACAACGCACCGCATCCTTCACTGCGGCCCGGAGCTCCTCAAACGTGTTGGCCTCGGTGAACACCGTATCATCGGCCGATCGGGCCAAAAACCCGCCCTCTGAAGCATCCTCGACCAGAAAGATGATCTCCGAATCCTGCAGTTCCATGTCCATCTCCAGATCAACCCAGGCTTGTTACCCACTCCCCGGGTGCCCTTCCGCACTATCCTCATACCGCTTGGCGAACACCAGGGTCCTCTCCTTGATACAAGCTGGGTTGATGGGGGCAACACGGCAAGGAACCTCAAAGCCCTTTTCCCGCTCCGGGGCCTGCTGCGGCCTGCTCCACGCAATCCTTCAGGGAAGAGAGCAACTCCGGTGGAACACGGAACACAGGATCGAGGCCCTGGCGGATACCTTCCTCGCGTTGTCCAATAGGGACTCGCACACCCGAAACGCCACCCCCTGGGCCCAAGCCGACGTTGGCCGGGTCCCCAGCCTTCTCTTGTGGAGGAGTGTGTTCCCACTCAGCTTGAAGGCGTAGACGAGGGCCGTGAGGCCAGTCGGACGGCCAAGCGGAGCCCTACCTTCCGGGAGCTCACCGCCCCGGAGCCTCCGTACCACCCGCACCTCGGAGGAGTGACATGTCTCCACGGGAGATGAACCGACGCAGCTTCCTCGGCCAGGCTGCCCTGGCGGGAGCCGCTGCCACCGTCCTTCCGCGCCACGCCCTGGGAATGGGCCACCGGGCCCCTTCCGATACCCTGAACATCGCCTGCATCGGGGTGGGAGGAATGGGAGAACAGGACGTCCGGGGCGTGCGCAACGAGAACATCTACGCTCTGTGCGACGTGGACGACCGCCAGGCGGCCAACTCTTTCCGCCGTTTCCCGGAAGCCAAGCGGTACAAGGACTTCCGGGAGATGCTGGAGAAGGAGTGGGCGAACATCGACGCCGTCACCGTCTCCACCCCCGACCACACCCACGCCGTGGCCTCCCTCATGGCCCTGCGCATGGGCAAGCCCGTCTTCTGCCAGAAGCCCCTGGCCCGCCTCATGGGGGAGGTCCGTGCCCTACGGGAGGCGGCCCGCACGGCCGGGGTGGCCACCCAGATGGGCAACCAGGGACATGCCGGGGAGGGGACGCGCCGCCTGAGGGAGTGGTACGAGGCGGGAGCCATCGGAACGGTTCGTGAGATCCACTATTGGACCAACCGTCCCATCTGGCCCCAGGCCATCAACCGCCCCCTGGAGAAGTACCACGTTCCCGCACACCTGGACTGGGACCTCTGGCTGGGGCCCGTCCCCCATCGGCCGTACCATCCGGCCTACGCCCCCTTCCGGTGGCGGGGATGGTGGGACTTCGGGACGGGGGCCCTGGGCGACATCGCCTGCCACTCCATGGACGCGGCCTTCTGGATCCTGGACCTGGGGTTTCCGGAGAGGGTGACCCCCGAGTCCTCGCCCCTCTTCGAGGAGACGGCCCCGGCTTCCTCCCGGGTGGTGTACGACTTCCCCGCCCGCCGGGGGCGCCCGGCGGTGAAGGTGGTCTGGCGGGACGGGAGCTTCGGCCCGCCCCGGCCGGAAGGGATCGACCAGGAGGAGCTCTGGCCCCTGGCCGGGGTGGGCGGCCAGCTCTGGGTAGGAGACGACGGGGCCCTCCTGGCCGACGCCTATGGAGGTGAGCTCCGGCACATGGACCGGGACCGGGACCGGGAGCTGCAGGATAACCCGCCCGAGGAGCGGTACCCCCGCTCCCCGGGGGTCTACGAGGAGTGGATCGAGGCGTGCAAGGGCGGGCCTCCCGCCAACTCCACCTTCGACGGCCACGCCGGATCCCTCACGGAGATGGTCCTCCTGGGCTGCCTGGCAGTGCGGGCCGGCCGCGCCCTCCAGGTGGATCCCGGCTCCGGGCGGGTCACGAACGCAGACCTCCCCGAGGAGTGGACCGAGCCTACCTTCCGGGAGGGCTGGAGTCCGTAAGTTCACGCACCCAGACGGTGCGAAAGCGCAGGGGGTCTCCGTGGTCCTGGAGGAGGATGGGCCCCCGGTCCTCGTGGGGCCGGTACTCCGCCTCCCGGCCGTGGACGGTGATCCCGGTGAACGCCACGTTGTCGTGGACCAGGACACCGTTGTGGAAGACGGTGATCCGGGCCGGCCGGATGACCCTGCCGTCCTCACCGAAGTGGGGGCGGCGGAAGACAATGTCGAAGGTCTGCCACGCCCCCGGCGGACGGCTCGCGTTCACCAGCGGCGGGACCTGCCCATACAGTGCAGCCGACTGCCCGTCCGGATAGGTGTCGTTGTCCCACGAGTCCAGGATCTGGACCTCGTAGCGCCCCATGAGGAAGACGCCGCTGTTCCCCCGGTTCTGCCCCTCGCCGGTCACCTCCGCCGGGGCTGCCCACTCCACGTGGAGCTGGATGTCGCCGAACTCACGGCGGGTGCGAATGGAGCCCGTGCCCCCCACCACTTCCACGTACCCCTCCCCCACGCGCCAGCCCGGTTCGTCCCCCGCCTGGCTCAGCCACTCATCCAGGTTGGATCCGTCCATGAGGACGATGGCATCCGAAGGTGGGGGAGCAGGAGGACCCGGGGGGCCGGGATCCACAACCGGCGGCCGGGGCCGCTCCATGGAATGGACGGGCCACTCATCAGGTTCCTGGGCGGGCCGGCAGGCTCCGGGCAGGAAGAGGAGGAGGGCGAGGGTCAGGGCGAAAGCAGTCGCCAGGATGCGGGAGGACATGAGGGCTCCTTCCTTTTCGAGTGATCGTCGGACTCAAGATACGCCATGAGGCATGGCGCCGCCCGGGGGTGGCCCCGAACCTCCTTCCCGAGTGGCGCGGACCAGAGTCAGGCGGTATTCTCGAACCGAGAAAGCCTTCTGACCCGAACCCACGCTCGCCATGTCCCTCCGCCTCCGCTCCGCTCCGATCTCCTCTGCCCCGGTTGGTCACCGGCGCATCTCCCGCACCTGGCTCCGGGCCGGGGCTCTGGCGCTGGTCCTGGCCGGAGCGGGAATCTCCTCTCCGGCTCTCGTGCACCTGCATGCCCAGTCCATCTCGGGCTTCACCACCGAGCGGGCCGAAGCCCAGCTCACCTGCGAAGCCAGGCTCATGGAGCTGCCCTCCCCGCGCCGGTTCCGCATGCACCTGGAGCGGCTCTCGGCCGAACCGAACCCGGCAGGCACGGAGGCCAACCGCCGGGTAGCCGACTACCTGGCAGAGGTGATGGAGGCCTCGGGGCTCCGTGTGGATCGCTACCCCTACGACCTCTACATGCCGTCCCCCGAGTCGGCCCACAGCACCAGGGTGGAGCTGGTCACCCCCATCCGTAAGCCCCTGAACCTGCAGGAGTACATCCTGGAGGAAGACCCGTTCTCGGCTCACCCCGACCTGGGTCCGGGCTGGAACGCCTACTCCGGCTCCGGAGATGTGACCGGCCAGGTGATTTACGCCAACTATGGACGGCTGGAGGATTTCCGGGAGCTGGAGGCCATGGGGGTCGACGTTGCCGGCAAGATCGTCATTGCCCGCTACGGAGGGAACTTCCGGGGCTACAAAGCCCGGTTTGCCGAGGAGCGGGGAGCCGCCGGCCTTCTCATCTACACGGATCCGGCCGACGGAGGCTACACCAGCGGGCTCACCTACCCCGAAGGCCCCTTCGCCAACGAGAGCGGGATCCAGCGAGGCTCTGTCCTGACTCCCCTGGGTGGGGACCCCCTGACTCCCCACGGCCCGGCCCTTCCCCTGGATCATCCCGACACACCGGACCGACTGGACCCCTCGGAGGTCAATCTCCTGACGATTCCCGTGACCCCCCTCCCCTACGGATCGGCTGTGGAGATCCTCCAGCGCATGACCGGCCAGCCAGTCCCTCCCGGGTGGCAGGGCGGGCTTCCTTTCACCTACCGGATCACAGGAGGTCCGGAGCTCACCGTCCGCCTCCGGGTGGACCAGCCCCTGGGCTTCGTGCGGGCCACCAACATCATCGGTGTCATGGAGGGCACGGAGTTCCCGGATGAGTGGATCATCGTGGGCTCCCACTTCGACGCCTGGACCTTCGGGGCCACC
The DNA here is from genome assembly GCA_003564295.1 of Gemmatimonadota bacterium. GTDB lineage: Bacteria > Gemmatimonadota > Gemmatimonadetes > Longimicrobiales > Gaopeijiaceae > PXFI01. The sequence goes on from PXFI01000337.1 coordinate 6,068, forward strand.
GACCCCAACAGCGGCTCGGCCATGCTCCTGGAGCTGGCCGACGCCCTGGCCCGGCTGGCCCGGGAGGGATGCGCCCCCCGCCGCACCATCATGATCGCCCACTGGGATGCGGAGGAATACGGGATCCTGGGATCCATCGAGTGGGTGCGGCAGTTGGAAGAGGAGCTGAATGCCGGCGCCGTGGCCTATATCAACGCCGACGCCGCCGCCACCGGACGCACATTCGGCGCCGCCGCCTCCCCCTCCCTCAAGACCACCATCCTCGAGGCCGCTCGGGCCGCACCTCATCCCGACGAGGGCGTGGGCTCCGTGTTCGATCACTTCCAGGATAGATTCCCCCATGCCGACGAGCCTCCCATTCGCACACTGGGCGGGGGCTCGGACCACGTGGGCTTCGTGACCTACATCGGGGTCCCGTCGGCGAGCCTCACCATGTCCAGCCCGACTCCCATCTACCATTCCATCTACGACTCCTTCGCCTGGTACGAGCGTTTCGCCGATCCAGAGTTCGTGAGCGGCCCCACCCTGGCCATCCTGGACGGCATCATTGCCATGCGTCTGGCGAATGCCGATATCCTTCCCTACGACGTGGCCCGCTACGCCAGTGACCTGGAGGAGCACATGGTCGCCCTTCAGGCACGGGCCCAGGATCTCGGCACCGTGGTGGACCTGGCGCCACTGGAAGAGGCCCGGGGGCGCCTGGCCGCCGCCGCCACCGCCTTCAGCGAGGCCCGAGAGAGCTACCTGAACCGGGGCGGGCACGGAGCCGACGCCGAGATCAACCGGCATCTCATGGGCCTGGAGCGGGCGTTCATTTATTCCCGCGGCCTGCAGGAGCAGCCCCTCTCCCGCTCCCTCTACGTGGCTCCCGATCCCTTCAGCGGCTACGCCTCCTGGCCTCTCCCCGGGCTCAGGTACGAGGTGGAGACAGGCCTGGCCGATTGGGATGCATGGTTGAGCAGGACGGTGGCGTCCGTGGACGAGCTCACGAGACGGATCGAGGCGGTGACCAGGATCCTGGCCGATTCCTGACCCTGAGAGAGAAAGGGGGAGAGTCCAGCTCGATCCGGGCTGCCATCCTCGATCCCGGGTTGACGCATCAACGACGATTGATGTATCTTCCCGCCATGACGACCACCACCCTGTCCGACACCAGCACCATCATCCAGCGCTTGCGGGCCCTGGGCGACGAGAAGAGGCTCCGGATCCTTGCAAAGCTGGCCGGGGGGGAGCGCTGCGTATGCGACCTGACGGACGCCCTGGACGCAGGCCAATCCCTCCTCTCCTTTCACCTGAAGACTCTGAAAGATGCGGGCCTGGTGACGGACCGTCGGGAAGGGCGGTGGGTGCATTATGCCATCAATCCTGACGCCGTGGGCGATCTCGAGGAGTACCTCCGCACCCTGCGTGAATCGGCAGCGGCAGCGCCTCTCACCAAGGAAGACAACTGCGCCTGAGGGCACCTTCCTTCGACCCTCTCCCCATGGCAACTCCCGCCCGGAAAGAACTGGCCAATGTCTGAGCTCACTCGACGCTTATCGGTCCTCGACCGCTATCTGACAGTCTGGATCTTCGCAGCCATGGCCCTGGGCGTGGGCCTGGGGTTCTTCTTTCAGGGAGCAGTGGAGTCCTTCAACGAAAGGGTCACCGTCGGAGAGCATACGAACCTCCTCATCGCCATCGGCCTCATCCTCATGATGTACCCGCCCCTGGCGAAGGTGAAGTACGAGCTCATGCCAAAGGTGTTCGCGGACACGCGAATCCTGACCCTCTCCCTGGTGCAGAACTGGATCATCGGTCCCATCCTCATGTTCCTCCTTGCCGTGGGCTTTTTCGGGTTCATCGCGCCGGCCCTGTTTGGGCCGGACCCGCGCTGGGGCTACTACATGGTGGGCCTGATCCTGGTGGGCATCGCCCGCTGCATCGCCATGGTGCTGGTCTGGAACCAGCTCGCCCGGGGCAACAGCGAGTACGCCGCCGGCCTCGTGGCGTTGAACAGCGTCTTCCAGATCGTGGTGTTCGGCTTCTACGCGTGGGTCTTCATCACGGTTCTGCCGCCCCTCTTCGGCCTGGAAGGCATGGTGGTGGACGTAAGCATCGGCCAGATCTTCGCCAGCGTCATGATCTACCTCGGCCTCCCCTTCGCCGCCGGTATCCTGAGCCGGGTCATCCTCCTGCCCATCAAGGGGCACGCCTGGTACGACCGCGTGTTCGTGCCGAAGATCTCCCCCATCACCCTTATGGCACTCCTCTTCACCATCGTGGTCATGTTCAGCCTGCAGGGTGAGCGCATCGTCCACCAGCCCCTGGACGTGCTGTGGATCGCCATGCCCCTGTCAGCCTACTTCGTCGTGATGTTCCTCATCAGCTTCTTCCTGGCCTACCGGCTGGGGGCCGATTACAGCCGCAGCGCTACGCTGGCATTTACCGCGTCGGGCAACAACTTCGAGCTCGCCATCGCCGTGGCCATCGCCGTCTTCGGCATCACTTCACCCATCGCCTTTGCCACAGTGGTGGGCCCCCTTGTGGAGGTGCCGATCCTCATCGGCTTGGTGCACGTGAGCCTGTACTTCCTGCGGAGGTTTTTCGGTGGGGAAGTGAGCGATGTGGCCCTGGAAGCCGCAGTGGCAGGGGTCGCTGCCGACGGAAGCGCCGCCATTGCCGGGGGCAGTGCGGCCGCAGCCGGTGGGTCCGCCGGCGCCACGGCGGCGGCCCTGGAAAACCTTGCGGATGAGGCCTGCAGCACTACCCGGCGCCTTCCCCACTCTTGATCCGGAGCTGTCCGGACCTTGACCGTCAGAAGGGAACAGCGATCTGTCGGCCCAAAAAAGGCCCCCCGGCGGAGTGCGGAGAGGCCGAAAACCGTTGTGTTTCTTGATGCGCCGTCAGGGACTCGAACCCCGAACCTACTGATTAAGAGTCAGTTGCTCTACCAGTTGAGCTAACGGCGCTTGCTCAGCGGATAGGAAAAGTAACGTCGATTCCCGGGGGGGTAAACCAGCGGCGGCCCATCCCCACGTGCCCCGCGATGTCGGGCACCCGTCAGGACCGCCGCATGGCTCATTCCTCCCCTGGAGGACAAAGCCGCAGGCCCGCGTCCTCGATCCGTGGCCGGAGATCCATCCCTACATCCCGGGCTCGTGACCGAAGCCCCTTCTTCGCCTCCTCGACCCGAGGCCGGAGACCCGACTGAGCGTTCTTCTCGCACCGCATCCGCCATCATCACCGTGGCTAGTGGCGCAAGAAGTCCCAATGTCTCATCCCGGCGCCCTCGGAAAAGCCCGATACTCCCCTTGCCCGAAGCGCATGGCCCCTGCCGCGCCCGAAGTCATGAGCCCATCAGGGGCATGGTGTCATACGAGGCGCTGGTGGCGATCGCTGCCGAACACCGCTGGCCCTGAGGCCGGCCAACTTGGAGGTGCATCATGATCAAGAGCCGTACCCGACTCACGTTCCCCACTGCCTTCCTGCTCTCTGTTCTACTTCTGGCGTCTTCGCCCTCACCCCAGACTGCGGAGGAATCCTCCTGTGGTCCCCACGACGGGAACCTGTGCTGGAGCAACGAGTCCTGTCTCAATATTCTCTTCTTCAGGATGTGCACGACGAACTACAAGTACTACTCGAAAGAAGCAGCCCCAGAGATGGAATGAAGACTCTCCGCTCACCGTTCAACGCATTGAGAGCCCATGTGTCCAGGCATCACTACCTTGGCACCCTCATGCTGGCGACGATGGCCATGCTCCTCGTGAGCGTTGGACGGTGGCACCTGCATGCCACCCATCGCCCTGTCGTCCTTCCCGAGCTTGGGAAGGGCGGCACGGTGGTGGTCTACCAGGAACGGGACTGTCCTGACGCCCGCAGAGCCGCCGAGCGATTCCTCCATCTGGCCAAGGTCCGAGGGATTCACGCCTCGGCTGTCATGATTCCCCAGGGTTGGGGAACAGCCAGGGGGGTCATCCTGCGTCGCAGTCTCCACCGGGCGATTCTTCGATCCGGATTGAAGGCTACTCCGGTCGTCCTTCTCGTGGATGCCCGGGGAACGGTTCGATTGACCCACCCGATTCGGGTAGGAGCCTCCCAGGCGGAGCTGGAGAGGGCGGTGGAGGTCTTCAACAACCTTCTGTACCTTCTCTCGACGAACGAGGAAGGCGGAGAGGCGAATAACCCAGTCCTGGAGATGGAGGCATGATGGGGCCTGCTGCGCTGATGGCCAACGCTGTGGTCCTGGGCCTGTGGCTCGCCGCCACGGTGTCCCTGGTTAGACGCCCCTGGACCGGCCACACGGCTCGAAGCTCCCTTCGACGGCGACTCCTGGTGCTGGCCATCTGCATGGCCGGAGGCATTGGGGGGTTCTGGGGACCCAAGGTCCATCAAAGCACCGAAGTGCTCATGGGCCCGGCCGCCGGGGAGAACCCGGCCAGAAGTGTTGCCCAAACGCTCCGGACGCCGGTGCTCTTATCCTCCCGCATCTTCGAGGTGAACGCCCGGGGGGAGCAGATCCGTGAAGTACGGTCACGCACCTATCAGGTGCCCCTGTCGCTCCTTGCGATCCTGGCCTGGGCCTGGTGGTGGAGGATCCGCAGGCGTCCCACCCCAGGGGTGGCGCCGCTTCTGACTCCCATGCCGCTCCTTATCCTCGCCTCTTCCTGCGGGCAAGAGGCGGAGCTCCCGCACCGGGGGGAACGCGTGTTGCTGGACGCAACCTGGGACACCCTGGCAGTGCTCGAGTCGCTGCCCGAAGACACACTCCTCTTCGAGGCCACCCGGGTGGCCGCTGACGCCCACGGCATCCGGGTCTTGGACCGGCTGGGGCACCGGGTGGCCATGGTGGCTTGGGATGGCTCCATCCTCTGGTACGCCGGGTCCCGAGGAGGCGGCCCGGGGGAGCTCGCGCATCCCAGGGCCCTGAAGGTGGATGAAGAAGGCATCGCTTGGGTTCTGGACGTGCAGAACCATCGGATCACCGGGTATGATCTGGAAGGGCGCCTGGCCGGAGAGCTGTCGCTTCAAGCCCTGGACTTCGTGCCCCACGAGTTCGCGGTGGGCCCGGGTGCCGAGAGCTTCTTCCTGGCCCGCCCCGACGGGGGAATTCAGCCTGTGGAGGTGCGTCGCGACGGCACCGTGCGATCCGGAAGGAACCTTACCTTCCCCGAATCCCGGAACGCTCCCCCCCTTGCCCTCCAATGGGATCTCCCCTCGGACCCGGAGAGCGGGAGGTGGGTGGTGGCCCTGAGTTTCGGGGACGGGTTCGTGCGGTTTCAAGGGCTCGATCCCCTGGGTGGGTTTCTCCCCTGGGTGGAGCACGTTCCCCTGGTCCGGGTCGAGGTCAGGGTGGAGGGTCGGCCGGGCCTGGGCGAGTACAGCCGGACCCAGCGGGTCGTAGATCCTGTCTTCGCCTCCCAGGGCGCGGCCATCATGGGGTCCCGCCTCCTCATCAGCTTCGGGGGTAGGACCGAGAACCGTGGCCGTCTACTGGATGCCTATGACATGGACGATGGCCGGTACCGAGGCAGCCTCCTTCTTCCAACTGTAGGGTGGATCAGCGCCTGGGACGGGCGCCTGGTGTTGGCCCGGAACTCCCCTCACCCCCAGGTGCTGGTGCTGGCCCCCTCCTCCTGGCCGTGAGCTCGGGGCCCGTCTCCTCTCCTCTCCTTGCCCCGCACGGATGCCCCTCCCCACATTCCCCGATGGCGTCAGACACCCCTTCTCGACCCGCGACCGGAGGCCCACCCGTGCCCTGTTCTCGACCTGCATCCGCTATCATGGCCGCGGCGGCGGCCTTCGTCCTCTTCCTCATCCTCTTCCCGGCCACGGAGACTCTCCACGCCCAGGAGGCCCGGGCCCGCTGGGACCGCCTCTGCCAGATCCGCCAGGACAAGTTCGACCTGATCCTGCCGGAGGCCATGCGGGAGAACGGGATCGAGATGTGGATCGTGACACAGAAGAGGGGCAACTACGATCCCCTCTACGAGGACCTGGGTCGGGGCTACACGGGGAATGCCGGCTACTACATCTTCAGCGACCTGGGCGGAGACCGGATCGAGCGGGCTGTCTTCGGCGTGAGCGGTGGGATGCTCACCGGATGTCCGGTCTATGACCTGGTGGGGGGGTCGGTGGACCTCCGGGCCTTCGTGGCGGAGCGGAACCCGGCCCGCATCGGGGTGAACATGTCCCATGACATCGGGGCCGCCGACGGTCTCTCCCACACCGAGTACCTCCACCTGGTGGAGACGCTGGGTGAGCCCTGGACCAACCGCCTGGTCTCTGCGGAGAAGTTGGTGTCCGACTTCCGCTCCCGGCGGGTGGCGTTGGAGATCGTGGCCTTTGGGGAAGCGGTGGAGCGAACCCGGCTCATCTGGGAACGGGCCCTCTCCAACGAGGTCATCCCCCCCGGGGTCACCGCCCTGGAGGACGTAGCCTGGTGGATATGGGACCGCATCCTGGAGCAGGGACTCGACTCGTCCTTCGACATGCCTTCGGTCTACATCACGGGCCCCGACGGCATCGAGGCCGTCTCCAACGACCGGATCATACAGCGAGGCGACGTCCTCATGATCGACGGGGGGATCTGCTACCTGAACCTTTGCCCCGACATCAAGCGGATCGCCTACGTTCTCCGGGAGGGAGAGGGAGAAGCCCCCCCAGGCTTCCGGCACGCCTTCCACCAGGCGACCCGGGTCCGGGAGGTGCTCCGCCAAACGATCCGACCGGGACGGACCGCAGGGGAAACCTGGGAGCTCCTGAACACCAAGGTGGAGGCCATGGAGGGATTCCGGATCATGGAGGTCTTCAACCAGCCCTACGGGGGGGAGACCACCGACGTGATCATAGGGGCCCACGCGGTGGGGAACCTGGGGCACGGGGTGGGTCCCTCCATCGCCTTCTTCCACCCCCTCCAGATGACCTATGAGATCCGGCCCACAAACCTCTTCGCCATCGAGTTCTTCGCCTACACGCCCGTCCCGGAGTGGGGAGGGAAGAAGCTCAGGATCCCCTTCGAGGACAACGCCATCGTGACGGAGCGGGGGCTGGAGTGGATGTATCCGGCCAAGGATCGGATCCTGCTGGTCAGTTGAGGAGGCGGTGGGAAGTGCACCGCCCCCCCACCGGCCTGTCTCTCAGAACCCCGGCCACCGGCCCTGGCGACCGGCCGAAGTCGCAAGAAACCGGGCGCCGGCGAGGCCTGTCTCTCAAAATGCCGAGATCCCCGTGATGACCTGCCCCAGGACCAGGGTGTGCATGTCGTGGGTCCCCTCATACGTGTACACGCTCTCCAGGTTGGCCATGTGGCGCATGGCGCTGTACTCCACCAGGATCCCGTTGGCCCCCAGGAGGCGCCGGGCTTCCCGGGCGATGTCGCAGGCCATGTCCACGTTGGCCCGTTTGGCCATGGACACCTGGGCGGGCGTGTACTCGCCCTTGTCCTTGAGGCGCCCCAGCTGGAGGGCCATGAGCTGACCCTGGGTGATCCTGGTGAGCATGTCCGCCAGCCGCACCTGCTGGATCTGCTTCCCGGCGATGGGGCCGTCGAACATGACCCGCTCCTTGGCGTAGCTCACGGCCTCGTGGTAGCAGGCCATGGCGGCCCCCATGACCCCCCATGCGATCCCGTACCGGGCCTGGGTCAGACACATGAGGGGATCCCGGAGCCCGGTGGTCTTGGGGAGGAGGGCATCCTCCGGCAGCTCCACATCCTCCAGCACCAGCTCACTGGTGTCGGAGGCCAGGAGAGAGAGCTTGCCCTTCTGGTCCCGGGCCGTGAATCCGGGGGTGGTGGCGGGCACCAGGAATCCCCGGATCCCGTTCCGGTCGCCGATCTCTTGGGTCTGGGCCCAGACCACGGCCACGTCCGCCATGGAGCCGTTGGTGATCCACATCTTGGCCCCGTTCAGGAGCCACCCGTTCTCGGTGCGACGGGCGGTGGTGATCATCCCTCCGGGGTTGGAGCCGTAGTCGGGCTCCGTGAGGCCGTAACAACCGATCCGCTCGCCGGAGGCCAGCTTGGGAAGCCAGTGCCGCTTCTGCTCCTCCGAGCCCCAGGTGAAGATGGGATACATGACCAGGGCCCCCTGGACCGAGGCGAAGGAGCGGATTCCCGAATCCCCCCGCTCCAGCTCCTGCATGATGAGGCCGTAGGCCACGTTGTTGAGCCCGGCGCAGCCATACTCCTCCGGGAGGTTGGCCCCCAGCATGCCCAGCTCCGCCATCTCGGGAATGAGCTCGGCGGGAAAGCGCCGCCGGATGTAGGCGTCCTGAATGATGGGCAGAACCCGCTCCTCCACCCACTCCCGTATCGTGTCCCGGACCATCCGCTCCTCTTCCGAGAAGAGGCTTTCCAGGTCGTAGAAATCGACACCCTGAAACTTCTCAGCCATGAATTCCGTTGCCCTTTCGTGAATCGTCGTATCTTGTGACGTGGAAGTTGAAACCTCCTGAATCAGCGGACAAACGGAGAAGCCCGCATGTTCAAGACTGGCCACGCCGTCAGCCACGGGATCAGCTTCGGCACCGCCCTGGCCATCGCCATCTCGTGGAGCGCCCACAAATCGATCTTGTGGGCCATCATCCACGGATTCTTCAGCTGGCTCTATGTCATCTACTATGCCCTGATCCGATAGAGGCCGGGCTGGGAGCGAGGGGCAACCCCGAGGTGACTTCCTGTCGGGCCGGCAACGTGGGGCCACCGCGGGGCGGCCATACAGCCCCTCAGACCTTCGGCGGCACAGCCTCTTCGGCCTTGCGGTTCTGGTAGCGCATGACCCCGTAGGCAATCTCCCGGGCAATCCGGCCCCCGATCCAGAAGGCCCCTACGACGGTGGCGATCCATCCGCCGATGACGATGTCCGATGGCTGGATCTGGAACCAGATCCAGAAGGCCAGAGCTACCGCGAGGAGGCCGCCGAAGACCCAACCCCAGATCGCCGCCCGCTGCCGCGCCGAACGCTGGCAGGCCTCGCACCAGAGCAGCCGGTCCATGTCCTCCACATCCTTCTTCTGGAGACACCGGACGCAGGTCACCGTGTCGGGAAAACGGGAGCGCCAGGCCGAATCTCTATCTTTCTTACCGAACACCCTCATCTCCTGTACGGGAAACCGGTGCATAGGAAACCGGTACCCTCCTCAGGAGCCGACATACCGGGGATTGTACTCATACTCGGTGTGATCCTCCCCATACCTGACCAGGTCTTCCAGGAGCGTGGGCCTCCTGGTACCGTCCCGGCGAGCGAGACCCGAGATGTGCTGAGCCCTTCGCCAGGTGATCTCGTTGAGCGTACCGCGGAGCAGGAGGGCACGGGCCACCTCGGGGCCGCCCGAGGACACGGTGATGACACGCACTCCGGCCAGACCCGGATAATCCTTGAAGAGGTTCTGCGTTTCCTCGGTGAAGAGAATGATGTAGGGGCCCACCTTGGCCCAGAGGGCTCCTCCCCGCTCCAGGTGCCACGCCGGCTGAACGATGGTGATCTCGGCCACGTTCCCGCTCATGGCCGCGGAGAGCTCGCCCTCGTAGAGGTAGGCAGCTTCCAGGTCCTCTACGGTGGGCAGGGTGAGCTCAACTTCCTCCCTGCAACCGGCCAGGACCAGGAATGCCAGTACCAGGACGGAAAGTCTCCGTACCATCGCCACACCACGGCGACGCTTCGGCCCTCCAACTCTAAAGGTCCTGTTCACCAATCTTTCCCCTTCTGTGTCCCCTGGAGCACATGCTTTCCCGGGGGCCGTACTTCCTGTTTCCCTTGTCCAGGTCTTCTGCCAATCTTGACTTGCTGCCCGGCCGGTGTCGTCCGCCGACCCTGATCGGCTGTCTGGCCGGAGTCTTCCACCCGCTCCCCCATCCCGCCCCTCAGCCAAAGGGCAGGAGGGCCCGGGCCAATCTCTCGGTCGCGGAAGCCAGGGCTCCCGGATCTTCCGCAAGCCCCACCTCCCCTTCCACTACCCCAAACCAGTCCACATGCCCCGACCGCAGCGACACCAGGGCCGCCGTGATGCGGTAGGCACCCACGTCCGAATAGCGGAGCTCCACCGGAATCACCGCCATCCCGGCACCGGTCAGGGTCGACAGGCGCCGGAGGTCACCGTACAGAGGATCCCCGATCCGCCGGACCTCGGCCCGAAGGAACACTCCCACGGGCAGATCCCGGATGGAGGCCGAAACGCCCGGAGAACGGGCCAGGAGGGCGTCGATGTCGGGGGGAAAGATCCATTCAACAGCTGGACCCACGGTCCTGAGGGCGTAGGCCAGCTCGGCATCGGCGAGGGCTTCGTGGGGCAGCCCGTCCCTGAGCTGCACCGGGAGGACGAGGACGCGCTGGCCACGGAGGTCCGGCAGGACCCCCCGGGCCTCCCCGGGTCCCGGCGGACTGGGGCGGGAGGCACAGCCCCAGGCATAAACGACCATGAGCAGGAGGCCCAGGAGCACCGCCCCGGACCTCCCCGGGATCCCTCGCATTCCCTCCTCCACTGCCAGCATGGGGGTGTTACCCTCCGATAGACTCCCTGACGAGCCGGAGAACAAAGTAGCGGAATCATCCCGCCACCGGCACCCTGAGGGGCACGGGCCGGCCAGGGGCCCACACCGTCCAGACTTGGGCTTCTCTCTCCATGGCAGCAGCCGCTCAGATCCCACTCAAATGACCCGGCACAGGAGGATCCTTCCTCCAGGGAATCCGCTCCCCTGCGCTCGGCGGACGTCTACTCCAAGAGGGTGCGCCTCAATCTTCCCGGGAGGCCCCGGCGTCGGCCTCCAGACGAAGGGCAGCCGAGTTCATGCAGTAGCGAAGGCCCGTGGGTCCGGGCCCGTCAGGGAACACGTGGCCCAGGTGGGCGTCGCAAACAGCGCAGAGAACCTCGGTACGGCGCATGAAGAGGCTCGTGTCCGCCTCCTCCCTCACGGCGTCCTCTTCCACCGGAGCCGTGAAGCTCGGCCACCCCGTCCCCGAATCGAACTTGGTCTCGGAGCGAAAGAGAGGCGCGTCGCAGCATACGCAGCGATAGAGACCGGGTCGCTTGGTGTTCCAGTACTCCCCGGTGAAGGCCTGCTCCGTTCCCTTCTTCCGGGTTATGCGGTACTGCTCCGGCGTGAGCTCAGCCTTCCACTCCGCGTCCGTCTTGCTAACCTTCCCTGCCACTGGATCCTCCTCACGAGTCCACCACGGATGACCGCCCACCACGAGCCTCCGCCGGCGATGGGTGCCGGGGTGGGTACCCCCGGCAGATCCGGCTGTTTCGGGCTGGAGAGCGGGGAGGAGGAGGATGTGCGGGCGGTCGGTGTCAGGGGGCTACTGGCAGGTCCGGCTGTTTCGGGCCGGGGAGCGGGGCTGGAGTCGGCCACCATCACGGAGATACTGGCAGGTCCGGGCAGATGGGCCTCAATTTGGTCTTGAGGAACGGACTGCCTGTCGCACCAACTCAGGAGAAACGCTACGTGTTTCTTGGAAAGCTCGGCCCGGAAGAGTTGAAGGAGCGCATCCTTCACTACCGAGGAGCCAACCGCCGGGAGGTGCTGGTGGGGGCCGCCGTGGGTGAGGACGCGGCGGTCCTGGATCTCGGAACCGACCTGTGCGTCGTGTCGACGGATCCCATCACCGGTGCAGCCAGCGAAGTGGGAAGCCTGGCTGTGGTGGTCTCCTGCAACGATGTGGCCACCAGCGGTGCGGAACCCGTGGCGTTGGTCCTGACGATCATCGCCCCTCCCGAGGCGAGCCTGGAGGAGGTGGAGGCCGTCATGGCCGATGCGAACCAGGCCGCAAAGGGACTCGGTGTGGCCATCGTCGGCGGACACACGGAGGTGTCGGTGGCCGTCAACCAGATGCTCGTCAGCTCCACCGTCCTGGGCCGGGTGCAGGCCTCCGGGCTGTTGGCCAGCAGCCGAGTGCACCCCGGCGCCCAGCTCATCATGGCTCGGTGGGCCGGCGTGGAGGGAACCGCCATCATCGCCCGGGATCACGCCGCCAGACTTCAGGGGCTGCTGACTCAGGAGGAGATCCAGGAGGCCCGGGGCTTCGCCGGGCTGGTGAGCGTTCTGGAGCCGTGCCGCATTGCTCGGGCGCACGGAGCTCTGTTCATGCACGACGTCACCGAGGGAGGGGTCCTGGGTGCAGCCTTCGAAATGGTCCACGCCACCGGCCTCGGACTGGATCTCGTCTCCGACATCCCGGTCCATCCCCTGACAAGGAAGCTCTGTGCCGGCCTGGGGCTGGATCCCCTCCGGCTCATCTCCAGCGGAACTCTGCTAGTGGCGGCCTCGGAGGGTAGCGCCTTACGGGAGGAGCTCGGCAAGGCCGGGTTCTTCTCCCAGGCCATCGGGACCTTCACGGAAAAGGGAGCTGGCGTCTACTGGGGAGGCCGGCTCCTCAACCCGCCTGTGGGGGACGAGCTCTGGACCTTCTTGGCGGCGGTGGAGGGGGATCAGTAGCCTGGCGGCCCACTGTGCCGCTCCCGAAGTGGAACCACCGGCCCCCCGGGCCTCTGTCCGGCCCCCGGCGAAGGATCAATGGCCTGCCGCCCCGCTGTCCGCCTTTCGAGGATCAGGGACCCCCACCCGCTCTCCCGTCCGGGGATCCACCATGACGGAGTGGGCCCGACCCATGGTCGCCACGGTCCGCACCGCGTGCCCCATGGCCTCCAGGGCCTCCAGGTCGCCCTGGGTGACCCCCCCTTCCTCCAGCCGTATCTCGTCAGGCAGCCACTGGTGATGGATCCGCTTGGCTTCCACGGCCTCCTGCAGGTCCATGCCGAAGTCCACCATGCTCAGGACCAGCTGGAGCACGATGTTGATGATGGTCAGCCCTCCGGGGGTACCAATCACCGCCACCGGCTGGCCGTCTTTGGCCAGGATGGTGGGAGTCATGCTGGAGAGCATCCTCTGCTCCGGCCTGGCCAGGTTGGGCTCCGTGCCGATGCGCCCGGCCTCCGTGGTGAGCCCCGGGACCGGATTGAAGTCCGACATCTGGTTGTTCAGGACGAATCCGGCTCCGGGCACCACGATCTTGGCGCCGTAGAGGAACTGCAGGGTGTAGGTCACGGAGACGGCCATCCCGTCTTCGTCCACCACGGAGATCTGGGTGGTCTCGAAGCCCTCTGCGGGCGGCGTGACGTCGGCGGGAGCGGATGAGGAGGCCCGGTCCCCATGGATCTCCCGCCGCAGGGCCTGGGCGTAGCTCTTGCTGGTGAGCCGCTCCAGGGGAACGTCGGAGAAATCGGGATCCCCCAGGTAGCGAGCCCGGTCCCGGTAGGCCCGGCGCATGGCTTCAGCCAGATGGTGCACATAGGCCGCGGAGTTGTGCCCCATGGAGGAGAGGTCATATCCCTCCAGGATGTTCAGCATCTGGACCAGGGCAATGCCGCCGGAGCTGGGGGGAGGCATGCTGATGACGTCGTAGCCCCGGTACGTCCCGTGGACGGGCACCCGCTCCACGGCCTGGTAGCGGGCCAGGTCCTCCGCCGTCATGATGCCCCCGCCCCGGGCCATCTCCTCCACCAGAAGGCGGGCCGTCTCTCCCCGGTAGAATTCATCCCGCCCGTGCTCCCCGATCCTCTCCAGCGTCCGTGCCAGGTCGGGCTGGCGCCAGACGTCCCCGGCGGCGTAGGGCTCTCCGTCCTTCGAGAAGACCGCCATGCTGGCGGGGTACGGTTCCATGGAGGGGAGGGTCCTCTCGAAAGAGGCTGCCAGGCTCGGCGACAGCTCGAACCCGCCCCGAGCCAACGCCACGGCTGGCTCCAGCAGGCGGGCCCAGCTCCCGGTCCCGTACTTTTCGTGGGCCATGGCCAGCCCCGCCACGGTTCCCGGAACGCCCACTGCCACATGGCTGTTCCGATGAAGGTCGGCCGCGTACTCCCCGTCCTCGCCCAGGAACATCTCCGGGTGGGCCGCCAGGGGGGCCTTCTCACGGAAGTCCAGGGCAGTGGTTCGGCCATCGGGGAATCGGATGACCATGAACCCTCCCCCACCGATGTTGCCGGCTGCCGGGTGCACCACCGCCAGGGCGAACCCGGTGGCGATGGCCGCGTCCACGGCGTTGCCGCCGGACCTCAGGACCTGGGCCCCAGCCTCGCTGGCCAGGTGGTGGGCCGAGGCCACCATTCCGTGTTGGGCCCGCTGCGTGCGTGACTCCTCAACCGGATGGGGGGGAACGGCGGGCCGGGCCGGGCCGCACGACGCGAGCCCTACCAGCAGCGCCAGGACCACGGCGCCAACCGAGACCGCCGGGGCCATCCGGGCCAGGTCGGACCGGAAGATGATCTTCTCCGGAGAGACGTCGGGCTTGCGGAGGGCACGGAAGGCCTCCACCACCATCATGACCCCCAGAACCAGCAGGAACCCGGATATGAGCCGGACCGGCAGGGCCGTGGCGGAGGAGGACGCCAGGAGGATGGTTGCCGACAGGGTCATGCCGATCATGAAGACCATGGGGGCCCCAACGAACTGCCAGGTACGGCCCGTTCTCTTGAGCCAGATGGTCACGGCCAGGAGAGCCAGCCCCGCCAGGAGCTGATTGGTGGCGCCGAACACGGGCCAGATAGCCCGCCAGACCGGAATGACCTGGCCCGTGGGAGTGGTGTAGGTCACGAACACCAGAAACAAGGGCAGGGCCAGGGTGATGACGGTGGCGGTCCAGCGATTCCGGGCCAGGGCGTTGTCCCACCCGAGGAACTCCTGAAGGACGAAGCGGGCCAGGCGGGTGCAGGTGTCCAGGGTGGTGAGGAGGAAGGTGGAGAGGGTCAGGAGCCCCAGCATGGTCCCATAGCGGACCGGGATGCCCAGGGCGCCAAAGAACTGCCCGATCCCGGCGGAGAAAAGACCCACCGGATCGCTCCGCAGGGCGCCGGCTCCGAAGGAGAGGCCCATGATCGTGCCCAGGGCGATGATGGCCACCACACCTTCCACCAGCATCCCGCCGTAGCCGATCCGCCGGGCGTCGCTTTCGCGTGCCAACTGCTTGGCCGTGGTTCCCGACGACACGATGGAGTGGAACCCGCTACAGGCACCGCAGGCCACCGTGATGAAGAGAATGGGGAAGAGGGGACCCAGGTGGGCCACTTCCGAGAATACCGGATGGCCGGAATCCACCAGGACCGGCCAGGTCACCTGAAACCCGCCACCCAGCGTCGCCACCAGGATTCCCAGCCCCCCACCCAGCACCGTGAGGTAAAGGAGGAAGCTGGAGAGGTAGTCCCTGGGCTGCAGGAGGATCCACACCGGGGTCACGGAGGCGATGAGGCAGTAGGCCAGGAGGACCAGGATCCACAGGTGCTTGGGCTCGGAGAAGAGGGCGGGGATGTAGCCCCCGTCGGAGTGGATCAGGCTGGACAACCCCACCACCAGGAGCAGGGCGGGAACGAAGATGAGGGTGGAGGCCCAGACGGGCATCCGGGTTCGGTTGTTCACCAGGCCCAGGAGGATGGCCAGAACGAGGAAGGATCCGGCCGCCACCGCCACCCCCGTCCCCTGGGCCGTCTCATGGCCCGCCGCATCCCGGGTGTCGATGAAGCTCACCGCAGTCAGGTCGATGAAGACCACGATGATGTAGACCATGGTGAGCCATATGAACGCCAAAAAGAGCCTGAACGAGAGGGGGGTCATGTAGTCCTTGGCCAGCTCGGCGATGGAGCGGGCCTTGTGGCGGATGGAGGCCACCATGGAGCCGAAGTCGTGGACGCCCCCCACCAGGATGGAGCCCAGGACGATCCAGACCACCACCGGAAGCCAGCCGAAGAAGAGCCCCGCCAGGATGGGCCCCACGATGGGGCCGGCTCCGGCGATGGAGCTGAAGTGGTGGCCGAACAGCACCGGGGTCTTGGCCGGAACGTAGTCGGTGCCGTCGTACATGTACTCCGAGGGAACGGCGTGGGCGTCATCCAGCCGGAGCTTCCGGGCGATCCAGGCGCCGTAGAACCGGTAGGCCAGCACAAAGAGCACGATGGCGGAAAGAAGAAGGACCGCCAGCATTGAAGAGCCTCCTCAAGAATGGTTCAAAGAAGGTAGCCCCCGTCGATGGGGATGACGGCGCCCGTGATGTGCCGGGCCCCCTCGGAGCAGAGGAACAGGACCACGTGGGCCACGTCGCGGGGGTCCCCAAGGCGGTCCAGGGCGCTCCTGCCCCGGGCCCGATCCAGGACCTCGGAGGGAACCTGCTCGGTAAGCTGGGTGGTGCGGATGTAGCCCGGGGCCACGGCGTTCACGTTGATGTTCTTGGGCCCCAGCTCCAGGGCCGCGCTCCGGGTCAGGCCCATGAGGCCGGCCTTGGAGGACATGTAGTTGGCCAGCCCGAACTCCCCGCTTAACCCATGGATGGAAGACACGTTCACGATCTTCCCCCACTCCTGGGCCCTGAAGAAGGGGGTTGCGGTTCGGATGAAGTAGAAGGCGCCAGCCAGATTGGTCTCCAGGACGCTGCTCCATTCCTCGTCCGACATCCTCCAGAGGGCCCTGTCCCTCCCGATTCCGGCGTTGTTCACCAGGAAGTGGAGGCCGCCCAGATGACCCACCGCAGCTTTCACGAACGCGGTCACCTCCTCAGGACGTCGTACGTCGCAGGCCCGGGAGAAGACCTTCACGTCGAACTCCTGCAGCTCGGCCACCACGCCGTTGGCCTGAAGGCGGGACTCGGGTCCCGTGTCCAGATAGTTGAAGGCCACATGGACCCCCGACGCGGCGAACTCCAGGGCGATGGCCCTGCCGATTCCTCTTGAAGCTCCCGTGACGATGGCCACCTTGCCCCTGAGGCTGGCTGCCATTCGTGCCGGGGCCGGCTGGGTCTCGGTATCCATGGAGCCGAAGAGCTCCTCCAACGTGGCTTCCCCTCCCCGGGGTGGGGCCTGGGCTACCGGTTCCCCGGACCTCTCCGGGTTGAAGCCGGCAGGAGTATCGGCTCGCTCAGACATAGAGGCTACTCAGAATCAGGGGGGAGCGACCCGAAGCCCGAAGGGGCCCCCGGCACCCGCCCGGGCGGTACCCCCAAGGGTACCCCCGCAACCGCCTCTCACGCAACGGAAACGTGACAAAAGGAGGCATCGCCGGAGACGGGCCCTCGGCGCGCATGGGGCTCCCCAGGCAAAGTAAGGGTCCCTTTGGGGCCTGGGCAGCATCCCATGGGACTCAGGGGGCGAAAAAATGCCCCCGCCGGGCCGGGGGCCGCCTTCCCTGGGGCTCAGGGGTGCTCGTGGCCTCCCTGCACCTGGACCAGGACCACCGAATGGTCGGCCACGCTCAGGGTCCCCTTGAACCCCCGTACCGTGGCCTCCCCGCCGATGAGGGACTCCCGGAGGATGGAGTCCTCGATGACGGCCC
>PXFI01000345.1 GCA_003564295.1 Gemmatimonadota bacterium
CAGATCAAGCTCGAGCTCCTCTTCAAATTTCTGGGTGAGAACTTCCTTCCCCAGGTTGCCAGAGCACAGGGGCGGGACCTGACCCAGGAGGAGCTGGCCCAGATTATCCCCCAGCTGGTGCAGCGGGCGGAGGTGGGTCTGGTCCGACAGCTCCACGTGGTGCTCCAGAACGGCGAGGCCTACCCCGCGGAGGTGAAGCAGTACAGCCCATCTCACAGCCCCTTTGCCGGGCGGGTCTCCTTCCCGGGCATCAGCCTTCCATCGGGAAAGGACGTGGCCATCCTGAAGATCGAGGGGCGCAACCTCCCTACCGTGGCCATAGGGAGCTCCGACGCCCTCTCCCTGGGTGACGACATCCATGTGGGCGGGTATCCGGCTGTCGTCATGTCTCACATGCTGCTGGGAGACCAGTCACGCCTGGATCCCAGCTTCACCCGGGGGGGCGTCTCGGCAGCCCGGGCCAGCGTGGCCGGCTCCGATCTTCTCCAGATCGACGCCGCCATATCTTGGGGCAACTCAGGAGGGCCGGTCTTCAATAGGCGGGGTGAGGTGGTGGGGATGGCCACCCTGGGCTCCATCCACGTATCGGCGCAGGGCGTCCCCCAGGCCATCCAGGGATTCAACTTCGCCGTCCCCACCTCCTCCATCATGGAGTTCGTCCGGGCCGAAGGGGTCACTCCCTCCTCGGGGCTCTTCAATCAACTGTGGACGACGGCCCTTGACGCCTACTACGCCCAGCAGTGGACCAGGGCCGTGGATGCTTTCGATGAGGTCCTCCGACTCCAGGCCAATCTGCCCGATGCCCAGAACCTCCGGTCCAACGCCATGGCCCGGCGAGGCACCGAACTGATACTGCCACCGGCCGGTACCGACACTCCGTGGCTCATCCCGGGCCTGGTGGTCCTGGGGCTGGGGCTCGTGGTGGCTGGCTTCTACTTCCGGCGAAGGACGGTTCCTGCCTTGGTCGTGGGCTCTTCGGCAGGAGTCATGGAAGGCGTGGCGGTTGAGAGCGGACGACGGTCCCTCCCCCCCGGGGCGCCCCTCCTGGTGGTTAAGGAAGGCCCTCTGCAGGGGAACCGCTTCCCCGTTCCCGCATCCGGGATCAAGATCGGCCGGGACCCGTCCACCTGCCAGGTGGTGGTCAATGAGTCCGCCGTCTCCCGAGAGCACGCCGTGGTTGCCCCCGGTCCCGGAGGCCAGCTCACGGTCCGGAACCTCTCGGGGACGAACCCCACCTACGTGAACGGGCGGCCCGTGCAGGAAACCACCCTCTCCCCCGGAGACCGAATCAAGATCGCCGGCTCCGTCATCGCCTTCGAGAAGGAATGAGGGCCGCCATGGACACGCCAACTCATGTAGCCTTCAGGTGCCGAGCGGCGTTCATTTTCGGTGCCGCGATCCCGTGGCTTCTTGCCGCTTCCCCCCTCACCGCCCAGGTAGGCGCTTTCGGGGCTGCCCCCTCCGGACTCGACGCCCACGGCACCCCACAGGCCCACGCCCGCTCTCCCATCCTCACGGAGAGCGCGGTGTTCTCCCCGGCCGGGAGCTGGAGCGGTACCTTCCTGGCGGGCGTCACCACCGGATCCATCGACGTCCTGGACATGGAGTACGATTATACCCAGACCGCCCTGGCCGCCTACTACAGCTTCTCGGATGCACTCATGGTGGGCGTCTCCTTCCTCCCCTGGAACGAGGTCTCCGTGACGGCGGGAGGCCAAACAGTCTCGGAAAGCGGCCGTGGAGACGCCTCGGTCCAGGCCCGGTACCGGCTATGGAGGTCTCCCAACCACGCCACCGCCGCGGCGGTGTCCGCAGGTCTAGGGCTTCCGGTGGCCGCCGATGGTTTCGGGGCCCAGGGGGTGATGGCGAGTCTGGGTGGAGCGGTCAGCCACCAGTTGGACGGGGCCTCCCTTCACGCGTCGGCCGGCGTGGTGGTTCCCTTCGACGAGCTGGACGGCGAAACGGTGCTGCGGCTGGGGGGCGCCGCCGTCTATGGGCTTGGGGAGCGAATCTCGGTGGCCGGGGAGCTCCAGGCTCTTCTTTCCGATGGAGAGCACATCCTCAACCTGGCTCCGGGAATCCGGTTCCAGCCCCATCCTCAGGTCTTCCTGGACGCTGCCCTCCTGGTGCCCCTGGCCACGAGTCTGGACCACACCTACGACGCGGGACTGGCGCTGTTGGTCAGGATCGGGGGGCATTGAGCCATGGCGAGGGGGAAGAACCGATAGGGAGCCGAACAGGAGGAGCAGGGCCATGATCATGAGAACACGTAGCCTCGGTGTCCTGGCCCTCTGGTGGGCCTGTTCCTCCTGCCGGCTTCCTGCGGTGACGGAGAAGGCGTAACGGATCCAGGTCCCCCCTCGGTGGCCAGCGTGGAGGTGAGCCCCTCCAGCGGCTCTGTACATGTTGGAGGGATCCTCCAGCTCACGGCCACGCTCCGTGACGCGTCCGGCAACGCCCTGTCGGGACAGGCGGTGGACTGGGCGTCCAGCAATACCTCTGCGGTGAGCGTGGCCCCCGGCGGTGTGGTGACGGGGGTGGACGTGGGGGTGGCCAGCGTCACCGCCGCCAGCGGAGGGAAGACGGGGGCGGCCACTGTGACCGTGCCGTCCCATAGCCTGGAGGTAAGCAGGGAGGGGACGGGGAAGGGGACAGTGACGAGCACACCGGCGGGGATCCACTGTGGGAGCGCTTGCTTCGTGCTTTCGGGAGCTCCCGCTCACACGTTGACGGTGTGGAAGTCCGGTACCGGCGATGGAACGGTGACCAGCAGCCCGGCGGGGATCGCCTGCGGGGCGGACTGCACCGAAGACTTTCCGGAAGGGATCTGGGTCACCCTGACCGCCTCGGCTTCCAGCGGATCGCGGTTCTTGCGATGGAGCGGGGCTTGCACCGGGACCGAGGACACGTGCCGGGTGAGCATGGGGACGGCCCGTCTGGTCATGGCCGAGTTCGGGATGGGGCCTCACGTGGTATCCACGGTGCCGGAGAACGGGGCAACGGAGGTGGATCCCTGGATCGAGACGCTGGAATTCCGGTTCAGCGAGCCCATGCGGAGCTGTGGGGGGCATTCAGAAGCAGAGGGTGGTATCCGTACGTAATCTCCTGGTCTAACGACCGTAAGAGACTCTTCATCACCAGGGACTCTTCGGGATAACCCCTTTTCGGGCGACGGATCTTGATGAAGCCTGGGGGCTGCGTCAGCCAGAACGGCACGCCCCTGGAGGAAGATGTTGAGCTGCGATTTACCACAGCTTTCTTGGTCCCGCCCATCCGGGTTGGCGCGAATCCGGCCAAAGGCTTCCACTGGCCCTACTACCTCGTCCTCCCCTCGGAGATGGCATCGCCACCCACACTCCTGGTGGAGCCGAACAACACGGGCACGAGAAGCAACACGTTCCAGATCCACGAGGAGAAGGCGAAAGAGCTCGTCAGGCGGCAGAGTTCCTTCGCCGAGGATCTGGGCTCGCCCCTCCTCGTTCCCGTCTTCCCCCGGCCGGTGACCCCCGAGGCGCCGGAGCCCGGAGGCATCTACGTCCATGCCCTGGACCGGTACAGCCTCACCACGATCATCCGGGCCTCCGCCGAATCGACCTCCAGATGGTTGCCATGATCGACGACGCTCTGGATCGGCTTGGAGCCATGGGCTACGACATGGACCGCCGGGTGTTCATGATGGGGTTCTCGGCCTCGGGGGCCTTCACCAGCCGCTTCACACTCATCCATCCGGACCGTGTCAAGGCGGCGGCCCCGGGAGCGGGCGGCAGCTGGCCTATGGCGCCGGTGGCATCCTGGCAGGGCATCCCGCTGAAGTACCCTATAGGGGTCATGGACTTCCAGTCCCTGGTGGGTAAGCCTTTCGACCTGGAGACCTTCAAGAGGGTGCCCTTCTACAGCTACGTTGGGGACCAGGACACCAACGATGGCCTGGATCTCCGGGGGATGACGACGACGGAGAGAGACCAGATCCGCACCCTCCTCAAGTGGTCTCCAACGGCACATTTCCAGGCTATTCGTTGGCCCCTGGCCCAGGCCCTGTACGAGTCGGTTGGTGCCAACGCCCAATTCGTTGTCTACCCCGGGGTGGGGCACGCCATCACGCCAGAGATGTTCGAGGACATCAAGGCGTTCTTCCGGGCTCATCGGTGAGGGAGGGTGGAGCGCTGTCCTGCGTTGCGGGTCAGGCCCCTCCTCCTCTTCCGCCGTCCTTTGTGGTGATGAGGATCACGCCATTCTGCGCCCTGGACCCGTACATGGACGCTGCCGCCTCTCCCTTCAACACTTCGATAGAGGCGATGTCGGCGGGTTCCAGCTGAAGCCCGAGGGTCCCGCTTCCCAGGATGACCCCGTCCACGACGATGAGGGGGCGTTCCCCTGTGGATAAGCTCTGGTCAGCCCGGACCCGGAGGCGCACCGCCTCTCCCACCGTTTCTCCAGCCTCCGTTCGCTCATCCATGGTTTTCGGCTCGAGTACCGGGGCCAGAAGCTCGGCGGAAGCTTCGCCTGCAGGGGGCGTGACGGCATCCTCCTCTGTGGCTGCGGTGGGGGCGGGCACCTGGGTGTCACAGGCCACCAAGATGAGGCCGATGGCCAGAACGCTGGCCCCGGCGAAGGCAAGGATCGGGTGTCGAAGGCTGGATGGGTTCATCTGTCGGATTCTCCTTTCCAGGAGGTTCGGTTGTTCCGCCAATGCTGCCATGTGCAAGGGTGGCCGGATGCCCCGACCCCCTACCTCCAAGAGCACGGCCCCGTACTCATGGGGAGGAACTCCCCGGGCCAGGACCCTGCCGTCACAATCCATCTCCACGGCGGCTCGGAGGCGCTTCAGCATCCACCAGAGGGCCGGATTCCAGAAGCAGGCCAGGACCACCATCGCCCCTCCCGCCAGGGCCAGGGTGTCCCGGGCCGAGACGTGCTCCCTCTCGTGGAGGAGAATGAGGCCTAAGTGCCGCTCCTCCAGCTCCAGGGCCCAGCGGGGAAGCACGATCCGCGGACGGACAACCCCGACGACGGCGGGGCCCAGCCCAGGGGTGATGCGCACCCCGTCCGTTCCCAGCAGGCGAGAGACGGGCCAACGCCGGAGGCGGCGGTCCAGCCGGAGCATGGATCCACCCAGGATGAGGAGGAGAAACGAGACCCCGGCGCCCCAGGCCAGGACGAGAGTCCGGCTGGAGGGGCCGGTTCCAGGGAGCATAGTTACCAGTCGCCGGATGCCCCCCGTGAGGGTTCCGCTGATCCTCCTGAGAGTCTGGAGGATGAGACCCGGGGTGGACGGAGCACTGGCAAGGCTGAATGGGATTTCCGCTTCCTCCGGGACAGGGAGATGGACTCCGGCCCGGGGAGGGGAATCCGTGGAGCCGCTTCCTGCCAGGGTCACCAGAGGGATGGCAACAGCAGCAGCCAAGGCCAGGATCCATAGCCAACGGGTGGGGTGACCGGCCCGAAGCAGGACCCGCTCCATGACCCAGGCCGCCATGCCAAGGAGGCTCGCAACCGCCACCGAGTAGACCATCCAGGTGAGCAGGGACATGGTCAGACCTCCTCTTCGGCCATCTCGTCCAGAAGCCGTCGCATCCGGTCAAGCTCTTCGGGGGGGATCTTCCTCTCCGAAACCAGGCGGGCCAGGGCCAGTTCCGCCGAGCCGTGGAAGATCTTGTCCACGACGCGGCGGAGGGCCGAGTCGCCGGCCTGCTCCGGAGCCACGGAGGGGCGATACCGGTAGGCCCGGCCCTCCCGCTCGTGCTGGACGTGCCCCTTCTCTTCAAGGATCTGGAGGATCTTGAGGACGGTGGTGTAGCCCACCCCCTCCCCAAGCTTCTCCCGGACCTCCTTCACGGTCCCGGAGCCCTCCTGCCACAGGACGCTCATGACGTCCAATTCGCGTGCGGAAAAGGATACCTCGTCGCTCATGCCTTAGCCCGAAGTTACCCCCGGGTCGATCTATAGATTCTCCGCGTCATTACGCGGTTCTTGATAGTGGTGAGGGGTGCGGTGTACTGGCTACATCCGGTACGACACGCCCAGGAGGCCGAAGG
>PXFI01000170.1 GCA_003564295.1 Gemmatimonadota bacterium
GGCGTCGTGGGGCTCCAGGAGGCCCTGGCGTGCAAAATGGCGGAGCACTCTCCTTCGGACGGTGTGCTGGAGGCGTTCCACGAGCTTGTGGGTGAGGGCGGTGGCTTCGTGGAAGCGGAGGTCGGATTCTGGATTGGTGGCCGGATCCTGAACCGTGTCATCCTCGATTCCCTCGAAGAGTCCATCCACGACACACAAGTGGAAATGGTAGTGCGGGTTCAAGGAGGAGCCGAAGCGGTGCAGGAAACTCACGGCCCCTATCGATGCCGTGGCCGGCGCCGTGGGGCTGGCTTCCTTCAGGGTGGCCTTGAGGGCGCGGAGGAGGATGTGCAGCACGGCGGTGGCGGTCCGAGGCCGGTGGTGGAGGTAGGGCCTCAGACGCTTGGGAACGGAGAGCACAAACTGGCGGACCGGGACGTGGGGGAAGACGTGGTCCACCATGTGGGCGGCGGTCTCGGCCATGTGGCGGGCTGAGCACGAGGGACAGGACCCTCGTCGCCGGCAAGAGAACCCGACTAAGAACTCGTGGCCACAACCGGAGCATCGGGCCCGAGCGAACCCGTGGGCCAAGATGCCACAGCGCAGGTAACTTCTGAACTCGTTCTCGACATGCGTGGGCACCCCGTCGCCCATGGGGTCGGCTTCCTCAGCCTGGGCGAGGTAGGCCTCGAGGTGTTCCCGAACGATACGGTGCAGCGTCGTGTTCTCGGGTCGCCGACGCCGGTAGGGCCGGGCCTGGGGGCAGGGGGGCTGGGTCGGAGCGGGAGCCGACCAGCGAACCTTCCTCTGGCTGGGATGGGTCTGTGTGGACACCGACGGCCCTGCATGTCGAGAGGAAGAACCTTCCTCTGGCCTGGGATGGGTCTGTGTGGACACCGACGGCCCTGCATGTCGAGAGGAACGGGGTGGAACGTCTCGACATCAAGGAGGGCCGAAGGACGGGGCAGGAGAATGGCCCGGGGGGCCACGGATGAACTCGTGCGTCCGAAAGTCTTGGCGGGCAGCGGGGGCCCAATCGACGCTGGAAGGGGCGTACAATACGGAAAAGGAGCGGAGAACCGGTTTAGGCGTCCGGGGCAAGCTCGCCATCTGAAATGGCGGTTACGGAGTATCAGACCAAGAAGGGCCGTCGCTACCTGGCCGTGCTCTGGATGGATGGCCGGCGGGTGGCCAGGCGGGGCGGGTTGTCGGGCGCCAGGCCCCGGAGATGCCAGCGCAGGCAGGCACGAAGGCCAGCCGCTCTACGAGTGGATTGTGCGAAAGGCGAAGGAGGAGGGACTGGCCGGGGCGACGGTACTTCGAGGTCTCTTGGGATTCGGAGCCCATAGCCGGATTCACACGTCGAAGATTCTCCGCCTTTCCACGGATCTTCCGATCGTTGTAGAGATTGTGGACACAGAGGAAAGTATCGAATCATTTCTCCCGCTGATTGATGAGGTTATCAAGGAGGGTCTGGCCACCGTGGAGCGGGTGGAGGTTCAGAGCCCCTGACCTGGCGCGGTAATCATTCGGACGGCGGAGGCTCCAGAACCAGCCGGAGGCGGGTTCCGGGGTAGAGGGCCTCGTACGAGTTCAGGATCTCGCAGAGCCCGGCCAGGGCTCGGTTGGACCGCCAGTTGGCCATGCTGTGGAGCCTCACCGTGAGAGTGCCCGCCTCGGGGTCCGGCACGAGGTCGGCCGCTGATTGGAACACCTGGCGAAGGAAGGAGCGAGCCTCATCGTTGTGGTGGGGGCCAAGAAAGGGGCCCACCAGGTTGGCCAGCTCGGTCTCGGCCCGGTAGGCCACCACTTTCACCTGGTCGGTGATCCGTTTGCGCTCCTGCTCGAGCTGGACCACGGTGGCCGGATCCTGCACCTGGCCCACAGGCACGTGGGAGGGGAGAACCTTGATCCGGCCCTTCAGGTCCTCCAGCCGTTCTTTCCGGCTCTCGATCTTCCTGGCCAAATCCTGGCCCCGGGTCTTGAGGTCCTCAGGCTCCTTCAGCGCCAACTCGCCGTAGGCCACCGTCAGGCGGGCCAACTCCTGGCCCACCGCGTCCGTCTCCTTCTTCAACGCCTTGCGTTCCGGGTTCGGAACCCGCCGCCAGGGATCGGCCGCCTCCACGGCCTGGGTGGGCAGGTGGTCCAGGTCGAACTCGTGGCGCATGTAGCGGAAGAAGTTCTCCTGGCGCCACCGACTGAACATCCGCTCCACCACCTCCAGCACCGAGAGGTCCCGGCGGGTGGTGACGATGGAGGTCTGGTGGCCGTTGTCGCTCCGGCAGCGTACCTCCCGCACCTCAAACCCGGTGGACAGGACCAACGACTTCTCGGCCAGCTGGTAGCGGGCCTCCCGGCTGCTGGCCCCGTCCCGGCTCACATGCTCGGTGAAGACGTCCTCGGGCCAGGCCTCGTAGCGCCCCTTCCGGTAGGTGAGC
This sequence comes from Gemmatimonadota bacterium, assembly GCA_003564295.1. Lineage (GTDB taxonomy): Bacteria > Gemmatimonadota > Gemmatimonadetes > Longimicrobiales > Gaopeijiaceae > PXFI01. The sequence continues at coordinate 2,418 of PXFI01000170.1, forward strand.
ACATCGAAGCCCAGCCGGCTCCAGACCTCGAACCGCCTCGGGCTCCAACACTCCCGGTCCATGACCAGCGTCACCCGCCGCCGGCCCACCAGGCTCCGGACCTCGGGCAGGATCTCTCCGTCCAGGACCTTCAGCAGACCCTCGTTGCCCGGTGCCGTCACGTAGAACAACGGATCGGCAAAGGCATCGTTGACCCAGTAGTCCGTGGTGGCCGGCATGGAGAGCCGCCGCCGTGGCACATGGGTCTTGGGCAGCTGGTGCTTCCTGCCGTTGTAGGGCCGCACGTGCCCGTCCACATACAAGAACCCCAGGAGCTCCGGCTGCTCGGTGGCCCACCGCCGCACGAAGGCCCCCTGAAGCTCCAGGGCCTGGCCCCTGGCTCCCAGCTCCGCCAGCTTGCGGCGAAGGGTCTTCATCTCCGGCACACGGTCCAGCCCCAGCACCAGCCCGAACTCCCCCGGCGCATGCGAGGGAAGCTGCTCGGGACTCTTGATCCGAAGCAACGCCATGAAGACCAGCGTGGACAGCACCGCGTCGAGCCCGTAGAAGCCGTTCTTCAGCTGGCCATAGACCTGACGGCCCACCTCGAACAGCCCCTGAGCCACCACTACCGGTAGGGCCACCAACACCCCGGCCTTGGTCACGCTCTCCTGGGGCTCGGCAAACCGGGGCTCCGCCTCCCCCAACTCCCCCATCCGGGCCAGGGCCCGCTCCTCCACTCGCTTCACCGCCACGCCAGCTGAACCCTGCCGGTCTTCTTCGTTGCGCTGCCGGGGCCCCCGACCCCCCACTGACCGACCCATCCCTGACCGGGGCCGCACCAGACGTCCCTGCCGCAGCGCCAGGCGAATACCCCCTTCGCTCATCCCCACCGCCCGGGCCACCTCCCGGTTCGACTTCCCTTCGTCCAAGAGGGCCTGGGCTCGCTCTGCCCGCTCCCCCTCCAGCTTGTGGGGACCCTTCGGTCCCGAGCGCTGCGTAAGCAGGCTTGCCGGCCCACCCTCGGCATATCTGCGGCGATAGTCGAACACCATGCTCCGGCTGATCCCCAGCCCCTCGGCCACCGCCTCCGCCGAAGCCAGGTTCACGTCCGGCTGCACCACCAGGGCCGCCGCCAGCCGGCGCCCTTCCACATCATCCTCATGGAAGGCCAGCACCGGGCCACCGCCATTGAACAGGATCACCCGTCCCTCCTGGCGCGCCACGGCCAGTTCGGAGCTGAGGAGTTCGGCGCCCGGGGGCAGGAGCGGGAGGCGGGATTGCAGGGCCATGGTTCGCACCGGAGAAGGAATCTTTGAAGTCCGAAAGAATAATACGCTCCTCCGGCAGAAATGTCAAGCCCTGCAACGCCTTTCCAGGCCTATGTCAGGGGCCCTGAGGTTCGATTCTATCGATCCGGGGAGTAGTGTTGGATTGCCACGATCCATGATGAGGACGACGGAGCTGCCCGCGCGAACAACCCGGAGTGCCTCCGTCACCCGAACTCTCTGGTTCGCAGCGGGGTATGGTGGCTACAATGGGGAGAACCGACAAGTCAACCACCGAGGCCATGCGCTCACTATCCCCGCTCCACACTCGCGCCGAGGCGGCACTCCCGCTGCCCCCCAGCGGCCTTACGGCAGACCGCTGGGCGTTGCTCTACGGCGATGAGTTCGCGGAATGGATGACTTTGAGTCCAGCAGAGCGGTGGGAGGAATCCCGAGTGCTTTGGCAGACGTACTTCGCTATCAACCCCGACCAGAATGAACATCCAACTACCTCAGCCGATGGCGACGGTGCTCAGCACACTGCGACAGCACGAGGTTCAAGCCCTGCTGATGGGAGGGCAAGCATGCGTGGTCTACGGCGCCTCGGAGTTTAGTCGGGACATCGACGTCGCCATTTACGCAGGGCACGACAACTTGGAACGACTCTCGGCAGCCCTGTCGGTTCTCCAAGCTGAAGTGATAGCGGTTCCGCCTTTTACCCCCGAAGTGCTCGCCAGAGGGCACGCAGTGCACTTTCGGTGCATTGCGGCAGACAAGGTCCGGCTCGACATCATGTCGAGGATGCGCAATGTACCCTCGTTCGATGTGTGCTGGAATCGTCGATCGATTATGCGGGTGCAGGATGTCGGCGACGTGGATATCATGGGCCTCGAGGATCTGGTGGCGGCCAAGAAGACTCGCAGGGAAAAGGACTGGCCGGTGATCACAAGGCTCGTGGACGTTCACTACCGCGAATTTGGCGACGAGCCGACCCCGAGTCGTTTGGGCTTCTGGCTCCGGGAGATGCGCTCAGCCGAGCCTCTCGTGGACCTTGTTCAGCGCGCCCCGGTGGAAGCGCATGGGATGGCCGCAAAGAGGGCGGCGGTGGCTCGCGCCCTGGACGTGGTCACAGGGCATGGAACGCACACTGCTGTTCGGCTGGCGGTCCGGGATGAGGAGGACATCGAGCGCGCGGCGGATGAGGAGTACTGGGCTCCCTTGGTCCGGGAGCTTGAGGCAATGCGCCGCGGACGGTTTCGCGGCCGCGGCCTCACATAGGATCGACCGGGCTTCTGGACCGAGCCGATGGCGACGAGGGCTGGTTGGCCATTCCACGGCCATCATCCAGCGCCGTCTCCAGGAGTTCGACCAGGCACGGTGACTCGGTGCCCGGGTGGGACGCCGAGGACCTCGGTTTGGGCTCTACGCGGAACGGCGGTTTACCGGGTTCCCGGGGGCCGTATGCTGGCTCTCCGCTTGGTGTTGAGGTGGAAGCGATGGAAAGGCACCTTCACCGACTTCTGCCACCACGTCCGCCACCACCTTGGCATCCCCTGGGGGCGAACCACCCTGAGCTTCATCCTTGACCTGCACGGCGTCCGTACCCCGAAACGGCGCCCCGGACGCTCCCCCGACGAGAAAGCCCTGCGCCGCCAGTTCGAAACGTTCTTTGCCGGCGCCCAGTGGGTGGGCGATGGTAGCCTGATCCCCATCGAGGTGCTGGGCTACCGGTTCGTCTTCAACCTCGAGCTCATGACCGATGCCTACTCCAGCGCGTACACCGGCTTCGATGTCCGGGACCACGAAGACAGCCAGGCCGTCGTCTCCGCCTTCAACCACAGCCTCCACACCACCGGAGACCCCCCCCTGGCCCTCCTCCTCGATCCCCAGCCCTCCAACCTCACCCCGGAGGTCTATGACATCCTGGGCCCCAACCTCCTGATCCCCGCTACCCCCGGACGGCCCGAAAACAATGCCATGGCCGAATCGTTCTTCGGGACCCTTGAGTGTGAGCTGCTGGACCGCCGTACGCTCCGAACACTCGCGGAAGCGCGCATGGAGGTGTTCCGCTACATCGAAGGGTGGTACAATCCTCGTCGGCGTCACTCTTCCCTCGGGTACCTGTCGCCGGCGAAGTTCGAGGCCAAGTACTGGCCGGAGGCGGAGGAGGAGCTCGGGGGGCAGGCTTACCTTCCGGCCTATCCTCAGGGACTCCTGGCCGGGCTAGCTTCTGCTCCGCTGCAAGCAGCTCCGGGTCCGGCTGCCCTTCCCTCCATGTCCTCAGCACCAGCTCCGAAGCTCCCCGCTCCTTCCCGGTGAGGGAGAGACGGGCCCACCCCGGCTTCCCGGCACCGGTGGGGTCCAC
>PXFI01000241.1 GCA_003564295.1 Gemmatimonadota bacterium
GCCGGAGTTGGGGCTCGAGGAGTTTCTGACGGCCCAACTCATCGAGGAGGAACTCAGGGCCCTGGGCATCGAGTATCAGCGCTGGGACACGGCCATAGTGGGGCTCATCCCCGGTAACCGGGAAGGTCCCACGGTGGCGTTGCGGGCCGATATGGACGCTCTACCCATCCAGGAAGAGACGGGCCTGCCCTTCGCCTCCACCCACCCGGGACGTATGCACGCCTGCGGTCACGACGCCCATACCGCCATCCTTCTGGGTGCCGCCCGTTGGCTCAAGGAGAACCAGGGCTCCCTCAAAGGAAACGTGAAGCTCTTTTTCCAGCCCGCGGAGGAGACGGTGGGTGGAGCCGCCACCATGGTGGAGCGGGGGTGCCTCGAGAATCCCACTGTGGACTACGTCTTCGGCCTCCATGTCATGCCCTACCTTCCGGTGGGCCGGGTGGAAACCAGGAGAGGCGCCCTGAACGGCTGCAGCGCCACCCTGGACGTGGTCATCAGGGGAAAGGGGGGTCACGCCGCCTATCCCGAGACGGGAATCGATGCCGTCCTCATGGCGGCCCATGTTGTGGTGGGGCTGAACAACCTGGTGGCCCGTTACGTTTCTCCCCTTGAATCGGCGGTCATCACCGTGGGGACGATCCACGGTGGCACCACATCCAACGTCATGGCCGAGGAGGTGCGTCTGTCGGCAGCCCTTCGAGCCACCACGGACCGGGTCCGGGATGTTCTTGTGGAACGGGCCAGATCCGTCGTGGAGGGAGTCAGCAACGCGTACGGCGGCACGGGCAAGGTAGACCTCAGCTACGGCTATGCGGCCCTGGTGAATGACGACGAGGCCGTGGACATGGTGGAGCAGGTTTCCACGGCCCTCCTGGGCCCCGGATCCCTGGTCTGGAAAGAGAAGCCCAGCATGGGAGTGGAGGACTTCTCCTTCTTCACCCAGAACGCCCCCGGGGCTTTCTACCACCTGGGGTGTGCCGTGCCGGGGGGCGAGAACGCCCCCCTCCACAGCCCCCGGTTCATCCTCAACGAGGATTGTTTGTCCGTGGGGGCCGCCATGCAGGTGGGCCTGGTGCTCCACGCCATGGGGCTCCTGGACGTCTGAGGCCGAAGGTGGGAGGAGATCGCAACGGAGGCCCCATGGCTACCGACCCTCGTGGTCGCTGGCTGCATTTCGTGGGCGTGGCGGGCAGCGGCATGAGTGCCCTGGCCCAGTTCCACGTGCATGGGGGCGGCCGGGCCACGGGGAGTGACCGAGCTTTCGACCAGGGCCGGCATCCGGAGATTCGGGCCGCACTGGAGGCGGCGGGAGTAGAGATCGTTCGCCAGGACGGGAGCGGGCTGGGCGCCGGTTGCGGAAGGGTGATCACCAGCACCGCCGTGGAGGTCCAGATCGCCGACGTGGTCCGAGCCCGGGCCCTGGGGCTACCGATCCAGCACCGGTCCGAGCTGCTGGCGGAGTACGTGGCGCGACACCGAACCATTGCCGTCACGGGAACCAGCGGCAAATCCACCACAACGGCCATGATCTGGACGATCCTGGTAGCGTGCGGCAGGGACCCGGCCCTCCTCACCGGGGGGCCCCTTCGGGCCCTCCAGGAGCGGGGGCTTCTCGGCAACGCCTGGGGTGGGGCCGGTCCCGCAGAGGACCTCCTGGTCATGGAGGCCGACGAGAGCGACGGCTCTGTAGTGCGGTACCACCCCTGGGCGGGGGTGATCCTGAACCTGGCCCGGGACCACAAGGAGGTGGAGGAGGTGGCGGCCATGTTCTCCACTTTCCGGGAGAACTGCGCCGGACCTTTGATCCTGGGGGAGGACCCGAACCTGGACTTCCTGAGATCCGGGGCGGTGACCTTCGGCCTGGCGAAGGGGGCTGACGTCCGGGGTCGGGACCTGGTCCTGGGGTCCCGGGGGGTGGCCTTCAGCGTTGACGGCATCCGCTTCCAGGTGCCGTGGCCGGGCCGGCACACGGTGCTGAACGCACTGGCGGCCCTGGCCGCCAGCCGGGAGACCGGCATCCCCCTGGCCCACATGGCCGCAGCCCTGGCGGCCTTCCAGGGGGTGGAGCGCCGGTTCGTGCCCCTGGGTGTCGGTGGGGGGGTGGAGGTCCTGGACGACTTCGCCCATAACCCTGATAAGCTCTCTGCGGCGATTCGCACCGCCCACCAGCGGCTAGAAGAAGGCGATGGCCGCGTACTGGCGGTCTTCCAACCCCACGGCTTCGGGCCCACGCGCTTCCTGCGCTCCGACCTGGTGGCCGCCCTGGCGGACGCCCTCAGGCCCCGGGACGTCCTCTGGTTGCCGGAAATCTTCTACGGCGGCGGCACCGTGACGAAGGACATCTCCAGCGCGGACCTGGCCGCCGACCTTCGGGCCCAAGACCGGGACGCCCGCTTCGTTGCCCGTCGCTCCGAGCTGCCCGGACTCATCGCCATGGAAGCCCGACCCGGGGACCTGGTGCTGGTCATGGGCGCCCGGGATCCCTCCCTAACCGGTCTGGGCCGGGCGATTCTCGCCGCCCTGGAGGGGACGGGGTCACACCACTCCTGAGGGCGGCGGCAAAAGGTCCAGGAAGAACGGTGGGTCACCCCCCCTCCCGGGCCTCCACCCTGGCCCGCTCCAACAGATCGGTGACCTCCAGGCGCTTCCCCCAGAGGTCAACATGCGACTGATGGATGCTGGGCCCCTGGATGCGCAGGATGGCCACTACATCCCGCCACTGGCGCTCCGACACCTCGCCGCCCCTTCGGTACCACTCCAGCTTCCTGAGCACCGAGTTCTCGGCCGTGTCTATCCACAACCATGATGGGGGGTCGTTGGTCACCTGGAGCCGCTCCCGAAGCCGGAGTCGCTCCTGGTCGAAGGGGTCCTTACCCGCCACGAACACATCGACTTTCAAGGCCGCAGCCATGTAGATCACGTTGAAGTGCAGGGCTGCCCGCCCCGCCGCGCGCACCGCGGGAGCGCTGACGTAGTATTCGGGCTGGACCGCCTGCACAAAGGGACCGACGTGCTCCTCGCCGAAATCCGCAAGTATGTCGATGTCGTTCGTGGATCGGGGCTCGCCGTGGACCGAGCTGGCCAGCGAGCCGCCCACCAGGTGGCGGATCTCCAGGCGCTCCAGGATCTCGGTGAAGGAGATGGCCACCGCCACCGGGTCAGGGAGAGAATCAGGAGCCATGGGTCAATCCGAGAGGGAGTAGGCTCGGGCAACCAGGTCCACGCCCAGGCGCCGGCGGGCGAGGCGCAGGAGCAGCTGTCCTTCGTCTTCGCCGGGGTGACGTGCTCGAAGCCCCGCCAGGGCCAGTGTGTTCACCGCAAGGGTCAGGTCCCGCACACAGGCAAGCTTCTCCGCCGGGGTCATGCGGGCGTAGAGAGCCGACATCCTCTCGAGGACGTCGGGATCCGTGTCACGAAGAGGAGACGCCATAGCCGGGTCTGCCACCTCCTTTCAAGACTTGGGCCAAGGGGGCCCCGGCGCAAGGAGATACTACCCTCCCTCAGAACGCCGGTCCCAAGAGGATCGCGTTCATGAAGAGGAGCTGGGTCCCCTCCGCATACCCCCGGAAGTTGGGATCCTCGGCGAATGCGATGATCTTCCCCCTTCCCATGGGCTGGCGCATGAGGAAGGCCTTGGATGCCAGCTGGGGCCGGGCTTCCTCCCACACGATCCCGCTCATGACCAGGTGCTCGAGAGGGGCGTACACTCCCACGTTCACTCCCCGGTCCAGGGTAAGGGGGGTGAAGATTCTGGACCCGCTCACCATGACCCCGAGCTCCGGCCCGGCGCCGGCGGCCAGGATGTGGGTGGTGTCCATGACGGCCCGGAGGATGGCCCCGGACACGGGCTCGGGAGCCTCCCGAAGGGGCGCCATGGCTTCAAGGAGGTCTATGGGCTGGCTGCCGGGGTCCGGCGCCGCCTCCGGACCGGGACGCCCGGACCCGGCCCGGAGCTCGGCCTGGGTAGCCAGGAAACCCACGTCCTCCCGGGTGGCCCATCGGGTGGCCTCCTCCAGGGTGATGAGGGTTCCACCGTCCCGGACCCAGCGGCTGATCCGTTCCAGGAGCTCTCCCGTGAAGACGGAAGCGTAGTTGCCCGAGGGGAGGATCATGACCTGGTAGCGGGAGAGGTCGGCCCTCCCCAGGGACCCGGCCCGGACTGCGGTGACCTTCTTCTCGTACCGTTGCTCCAGGACCCACCGGGCCCACCCGGCCGAGAGGCTCCGGGCGGGCGCATCCCAGACCAGGAGAGCCCGCCCTCCCGGGAGGGGGCGCATCTGGTTGCTCCCCAGGGAGATCCCTTCATCCACGAAGCCGCTTTGCACGGGGACCACCTCAGCCCCCCAGCGTCGAGCCATCCCGGCCAGGGCACGCTGTTGCTCCGGCTCCGTCTCGCCGGCCCGGAGGTAGAGGGTTCCGGGGCCGAAGGAGCGGCCTTCCAGGACGAAGGAGGCTCCCGCCGCGTGCAAGGGGATTCCGGTGTCCAGAGCCTGGGCCGCCACGCCGGCGGCAGCGCTCCCCCAGGGGATGAGCCACCCGACCCGGGCCGGGGGGAGGTCCACAGGAACGTCGTCGCCCAGGGGGGCTTCATCCGGATCCACGAGGGTGGCGGCCACCTGCACCGCCACGGGAAGGCCCACCGCCTCCACGTTCCAGAGGTGGGGGAAGTTCCAGGCCGTCACATCGTAGATCTGGTCCGGGAGCCGCTGGGCCCGGCGCTGGCGCTGCAGCTCCACGAAGTCCGGGTCCATGGGGGTTTCGGGGTCCAGGAGGTTCCTCACCAGGCGGCCCGCCGGTTGGTCCAGGGGGACCACGTAGCTCCCGGCGGGAAAGCGCCGACCGCCGGCGGTGAACGCCTCCTCCGCCTTCCGGACCTGGATGCCGTTGGCCGCCAGCGTCATGGCCAGACGACGGGCCACGGCGGCATCCCTCTGGAGAGTGAGAACATAGGTCCGGATCCCCTGCTCCCCCTCGGCGACGGCGCTTCTTCGAAAGTCCACGAAGCTCTGCAGGAGGCGTTCCCTGTGCTCGGCGGCCGTGAGGGCCGTTCGCAGCGTGGCGTGGAAATTGTGGGTGGTTGCCTGGGCGTAGGTGAGGAGGGAGCCGTCGCTCCTCTCGAAGACGAGTCCCCGGGGGGACCCCTGCTCGAAGGTCTTTCCCAGGGCCCCGTGGGTGGTGGGCCAGGAGGCGCCATAGCCCGGGTAGAAGGAGTCGAAGATCTCCTTCACGAAGTAGGGCCACCCCATCTCGTCGAAGAGATTGGCGTTCTCCCGTCCAAAGATCTCGAAGAGCTCACGCTGGGTAGGCGTCACATGGGGATTGCCCGGCACGGCGGAGGGAGGGAAGTAGAAGTGGCTGTTGCCCCCCATCTCGTGGACGTCCGGGGCCACCTGGGGGTTCCAGGCCAGCAGGGTGCGGATCCTCCCCCGGCTCTCCGGTTGAGTCAGGGCGAACCAGTCCCGGTTCAGGTCGAAGAGGTAGTGGTTGGAACGGGAACCGGGCCAGGGCTCGTCCCGTTCTGCAGCGACGGGATCCGGGTCCGGCTCGGCCGCCTGGCCCAGGAGGTTGTGGGCCACGAAGCGGGCCCGCCCGTCGGGGTTCTGGATGGGGTCGATGAGGACGATGGACTCCGCCATGATCTTGTCCACCTCTGGATCCCCCACCGCGGCCAGAAGATGATAGGCGGTGGCCATGCTGGCCGCTGCGGGAGAGATCTCGCCTCCGTGGACCGAGTGGAGGAGGGCCGTCACCACCGGGAGCTCCCGCACCAAACGAGCCTCCTCCTCCTGGGAGAGGCCCCTGGGGTCCGCCAGGCGGGCGAGTCCCTCCTGGATCTCCTCCCGCAGGGCCATGCGCTCCTCACTCCCGATGGCCAACATGACCAGGGGGCGCCCCTGCCAGCTCCGGGCGTACTCCTCCAGGTGCGTCCGCTCCGGGGCGGCATGGGCCAGCACCCGGAAGTACCGGACGATCTCCTCCGGTGGGGTGATGCGCTCGCCCAC
>PXFI01000180.1 GCA_003564295.1 Gemmatimonadota bacterium
CCTCGTAGCGGCTTCCGCACTTGGTCAGCAAGCTTATCGCCTGGAACACTCCATCCTCCCCGTACCGTCCTTCCACGATCACCTCGGCGTTATCGGTGAAGGTGTCCGGCAGGACGTTCCGGTAGGAAACCGGAAAGACGACGTCAGGATTCTCCAGGTCGTGCATCTTGAAGAGGTGGAGGAAGTCCTCGTCACCCTTCTGATAGGAGCCCGGGACAACCCTACCGCTGACCCTTACACCCACCCGGTGGAAAGAGGAGTCCTGCTCCACCTTGGCAAGGAGCTCTGCAGGTGTGAGGTAGTAGACCATGGTGTCACTGATGCCGGCCCAGACCAGGTAGGTCACAGCAAGAGCCACGCCCACCAGCCCCACATAGAACCGACCGTTCTTCATACTACCACCTCTTTCCGTGAGTCCAACCCGCCCTGGGCCAGAAAAGGTACGGGGCTGCCGGGGCCCCTCACAACCGAATCTCAGGCAAAAGCACCCCCTGCCCCCTACCTCCGACTTGGAAACCCCATGCGATTGGAAGGTTCCCAGGGTAGGACAATGCCTTCCAGGCCGGAATCCCGGCCATCCACTCAGGGAGTCTCGGGTGGCGGATCCGGGCCGCCACCGGATCAAGACGTCCCGCCAACCCACTCAGGAAGTCCCGGCCCCCGGTTCACCGTGGGATTCCCCGCATCGAGCGGCCCTTGCCTGACCCAGAGCCCACTCCGCCGCCTCCTCCGGGCTCACCATGCGCGGGAGAGACAGCTGGCCGGGCGGCGTTCCCAGGAGTGCCACAGCCCGTCCCATCTTTCGGGCCAGAGCGATTTCCGAAAGGGTACCCCACCCTCCTCCCACGGCCACAACGGCCTCTCCCGCCCGGACCACCAGGGCATTCCTGGCCTCCCCCATGCCGGTGGCCAGCGGTATCCAGACCCACGGATTGGCGGAACCGGCCTCTCCCCCCGGAAGGATGCCTACCGTGAGCCCACCCTCCTTCACGCACCCCCTGGACGCCGCCTCCATGACACCTCCGAGACCTCCCGTGACCACCACGGCGCCGGCCTTTCCCAGGGCTCTTCCCAGAGCCTCTGCCATATCCGCTTCCTCGGGGGAGGCGGTGCCGGCTCCCACAACCGAGACCCGGAGCCGACGTCCGGGATAAGGGGACGCGCCGGGGGCGGTTGCACCGCCGCCACCCTCGAGCTCATCTCTGACCATCCCGTCCACCTCACTCCTTCCACGTGGACCAGGCGGTGGCCGTGTCCAGGGCCCGCCGCCACCCCGTCTTCACGGAAGCCCTCTGGCCGGCACCCATGGAGGGAGTGAAGACGGAGGCCTCCCCGAATGCGGCCAGGAGCTCCGACGCGTCCCTCCAGACTCCCGTCGCCAGACCCGCCAGCCCCGCCGCCCCCAGGGCGGTGGTGTCCACCATGGCCGGCCGCCTTACGGGAATGCCCAGGACGTCTGCCTGGAACTGCATGAGCCAGTCGTTTCCGGCGGCGCCACCGTCCACCCTGAGCTCCCGGGTGACCATCTCCGAATCCCCTTCCATGGCCTGGAGAACATCGGCGGTGGAGTAGGCCATGGCCTCCAGGGCGGCCCTGGCCAGGTGGACTTTCGTGGTCCCCCGGGTGAGTCCCACCAGCGTCCCCCGGGCGTCGGGATTCCAGTGGGGGGCGCCCAGACCCACGAAGGCAGGCACGAAGTAGACGCCGTCGTTGGAATCCAGGCTCCGGGCCAGCACCTCCGAACCTTCCGCCGAGTCCAGGATTCCCAACCCATCCCGGAGCCACTGGATGGCGGCCCCCGCCACAAAGATGGAACCTTCCAGGGCGTACGCCAACCGGCCTCTCTCATCACAAGCAGCAGTGGTGAGGAGCCCTGAACGGGATTCGATCCTGGCGTCTCCAGTATGAAGGAGGAGAAAGGCCCCTGTCCCGTATGTGTTCTTCGCCAGGCCGGCCGTCCAGCACCCTTGCCCGAAGAGGGCAGCCTGCTGGTCCCCCGCAACCCCGGCTACGGGCACCTCCAACCCGAGCTCGGCTCCATCCGTGATGCCGAAGACATGGGAGCTGGGCAAGACCTCCGGCATGATGCCCTCCGGGACCTCGAAGAGGGCCAGGAGCTCCGGGTGCCAATCTCGGGAAGAGAGGTCATACAAGAGGGTCCGGGAGGCGTTGGTGTGGTCGGTGGCGTGTGCGGCCCCTCGGGTGAGACGGGCCATGAGCCAGCTGTCCACTGTTCCGGCGGCCAGCTCCCCAGCCTCGGCCCGGCCTTTGAGCTCGGGGTGGTTTCGGAAGAGCCAGGTGAGCTTCGTTCCGGAGAAGTAGGGATCCAGGAGGAGCCCGGACCGCCGCCGTACTTCTTCCTCCCATCCTCTCTCCCTGAGCTCCTTGCAGATGGAAACGGTCCGCCGGTCCTGCCACACGATGGCCCGGTGCACGGGCTCCAGGCTCTCACGGTCCCAGAGAACCACCGTCTCACGCTGGTTGGTGATACCTACACCTTCCACCCGGGCTTCAGCCCCCGCCGCCTTCAGAGCCTTCCGGCACACGGACAAGGTCACGTCCCAGATCTCCCCGGCATCGTGCTCCACCCATGCGGGACGGGGAAAGTACTGGGTGAACTCGGAGTAGAATCGAGAGAGAACCCGGCCGTCCCTGGCCACCAGCATGGCCGTGGATCCGGTGGTGCCCTGATCGATGGAGAGGATGGCAGGAACCGGACTCATGGAGCGTCCTCCGTGACAGTGGGGGATTCGGAGTCAGGCGCGGCGACCTCGCCGGGGGACGATGCTGGAGGTCCTGGGAATCCTGCACCCGGCTCCACATCCGCCAGCACCCGGGCAATGGACGCCCGGAAAGGAGGCCGGAGAATTCCACCGTCGGTGATGAAGGCTGTCACGAGGTGAGCGGGCGTCACGTCGAAGGCCGGGTTCCACACAGATGCGCCCTCGGGCAGGATCCGGCTTCCGGCCAACCCCGCCACCTCCCAGGTGCCCCTCTCCTCGATGGGAATGGACCCGCCCCCAGGAAGAGTCGGGTCGAAGGTGGTCCTGGGGAGGGCAACGTAGAAGGGGATTCCGTGATGACGGGCCAGGACGGCCAGGGAGTAAGTTCCGATCTTGTTGGCCACGTCCCCGTTGGACGCCACCCGGTCGGCTCCCACCAACACCAGGTTCACCCGGCCCTCTCTCATGAGAGCACCAGCCATGGAATCCGTTATGACGGTCACGGGCACGCCGGCCTTCTCGAGCTCCCAGGCTGTGATGCGTGCACCCTGAAAGAGGGGTCGGGTCTCGTCGGCGAAAACCTTCACAGACATACCCGTGGCGTGTGCGGCGTACACCGGTGCCAGGGCCGTGCCCATCCCTCCTGTGGCCAGGGCCCCGGCGTTGCAATGGGTCAGGACGGCGGCACCTCCTTCGGGGATCACCTCAAAACCATGCTCCCCGATTCGACGGCACATCTCCCGGTCCTCCCGGGCCATGGCCTCCGCTTCCCGAAACAGGGCCTGTACCCGGGCTTCCGCCCCCTCCCCGGCCATCTCGGCGAAGACCCTGCTCATCCGCTGGAGAGCCCAGGGGAGGTTCACCGCCGTGGGCCGGGTGCCCAGGAGAAGGTCCCGGTCCTCCCGGAAACCCGCCTCGAGAGTCGGAGAGCCGGCCTCGCCATCAGCCGAATCCCCCTGGTCGGCCCTCCTCTCCAGGCCGCCGGTTGCGCTGCGGCCCTGGGCTTCCATCCGGCGACGGAGGCCCATGGCCAACCCCATGGCCGCCGCCAGACCGATGGCGGGAGCACCCCGGACCCGGAGGGAAACGATGGCCTCCGCCACCTCTTCCACCCTCTCCAGGCGAAGGTATCGTTCCTCTTTGGGAAGGAGGGTCTGGTCCAGGAGGCTCAGGGCCAAGCCATCGGGCGTCCAACGCACCGGGACCGGAAGATCGGGTGGTTCCCAGGCCATATCCTTTCCTCTTGTGCGGGCCCTCGGGCGGTTTCTCCCCCTTTCGGAGGGGGGCTCACCCAGCATACAGGAGCTTCCCTTCAGAGGGGCACGATAGCTCCGAACTCGTAGCGCCATCCCCCCTCCTCCAGGAGGTCCAGGAAGAGAGGGAGGGGTAGCCCCACAACCGTGCCATAGTCTCCCCTGATCCCTTTCACGAGCACCCCACCCAGGCCCTGGATCCCGTAGGCTCCTGCCTTGTCCATGGGCTCGCCCGTCTCCACGTACCGCCGGACAAGTCTCTCGTCGAAGGGCCGGAATTCAACCTCTGTGGTCAGGGCCCCCGAGCGCAGGGAGCCATCGGGGAAGGACAAGGCGAGCCCGCTCACGACCTGGTGTGCTCGGCCCGCCAGGGATCGGAGCATCCTCACAGCATCCTCTTTGTCCAGGGGCTTTCCCAGAAGCACACCGTCCCGGACCACCACCGTGTCTCCCGCAAGGACCATGGCCCGGGGATGAAGCCGCGCCACATCCAGAACCTTCTCCCTGGCCAGCCGCTCTGCGTGCTCCTCCGGGGTTTCCCCATCCAGTCCGTCTTCACGGACGTGAGAGGGAACCGTCCGGAACCGGAGACCCAGGCGGGACAGAAGCTCGGCCCGGCGGGGGGAGGCGGAGGCCAGGATCAGCTCCGGGGCTTCCTCACTCAACTTCACCTCTCCAGAACCAGCGTCACGGGTCCCGCATTCACTATGGACACATCCATCATGGCCCCGAACTCCCCGCTCTCCACATTGCCGGGAGCCTTCTCCCGGAGCAGCGCCAGAAATCGCTCGTACAGAGGGATGGCCTGTTCCGGCGGAGCTGCCTGCACGAAGCTGGGACGCCGGCCCTTCCGGGTGTCACCATAGAGGGTGAACTGGCTCACCACCAGGACGTCCCCACCAACCTCCACCAGCGACAGATTCATCTTTCCGTCCTGGTCGTTGAAGACCCTCAGCCCCAGGACCTTCTCGGCCATCCAGCCCAGTGCTTCCTCACCGTCCCCCTGGGTAAACCCCACCAGAAGGACGAGGCCGGGACCGATCTCGCCCACCTTCGCGCCATCTATTGAGACACTACCAGACGAAACCCGCTGGAGGACGATCCTCATTCCACCGTCACCGACTTGGCAAGATTCCGGGGTTGATCCACATCGCACCCTCGCAGGACGGCCATGTGATAGGCCAGCAGTTGCAGGGGAACGGTCGTGAGAATGGGCTGGAGTTGGGGGAGGGTAAGGGGCACGGTGATGACGTGATCCACCTTTTCCCGTATCTGGCCGTTCCCCTCCGTCACCACCGCAATGACCCGTCCCTGTCTGGCTTTGACCTCTTCGATGTTGGAGAGGATCTTGGGGTAGATGGGATCGGATGGTGCGAGAAAGACCACGGGCATGTCGTCATCGATGAGGGCGATGGGTCCATGCTTCATCTCCGCCGCCGGGTACCCCTCGGCGTGGATGTAGCTGACCTCCTTCAGCTTGAGGGCCCCCTCCAGGGCCACGGGAAACTGGTATCCCCGGCCCAGGTAGAGGAAATTGCGACAGTCCTTGTAGCGCTGGGCCAGGGTTCGGATCTCCGGTTCTAGCTGAAGCACCCTCTCAACTTGGTTGGGAAGAGCCGCCAAGCCCCTCACGAATCGATGCCCCCCCTCCAGGGAGAGGTCCCGGCGCCGTGCCAGGTAGAGGGAAAAGAGGGCCAGGGCCACCACCTGGCTGGTGAAGGCCTTGGTGGAGGCCACACCGATCTCAGGACCGGCGTGGAGATACACCCCGAAATCGGTTTCCCGGGCGATGGTGGAACCCACCACGTTCACGATCCCCATGGTGAGGGCGCCCCGCCTCTTTGCCTCAGTGAGGGCCGCCAGGGTGTCCGCCGTTTCACCGGACTGACTGATGGCGATTACCAGGGTCCTGTCGTCCACCAGCGGACTCTTGTACCGGAACTCGGAGGCGTACTCCACCTCCACGGGGATACGAGCCATCTCCTCCAGCATCAGCTCTCCCAGGAGCGC
>PXFI01000227.1 GCA_003564295.1 Gemmatimonadota bacterium
GCTACACGACCTGGGTGGAGAAGCCCGGACTGGGCGTCGCCACGGGCGTGGCGGCGGCCGTCGTGGCCGCGCCCATCGTGGGGATCCTCCCGTTCCTGGGAGTGGGCTCGGCCCTCGTCTTCGGAGCCGGGGTGGGCACGGGGGTCGCCCTGGGTGCCAAGGACGCCAAGGAGAGGAGTCTGGACCACGAAGATTGAGCCCCTCTGGCCGGATCCGGCCCCTGCCGGAGCCTCTCTTCCAGCCCCCTTCGCCGCCCAGGGCGGGGGGGTTCTCGTTTGCGGCCCGCCGTCGCCACCAGACATTGAACCTTCGGCCCCAAACCCGTAGGATTCCCCCGGCAGGAGTATCACCTTCCCAGTCAGGAGAATTCTCCCATGAGAACCCTTGCAGGCCTCTTGCTTCTGGGGCTCTCGGTGGCGGCGTGCGCGGACCCCGCCACCCGGAGCGCCGACTCCGTCTTCCCCTTCGAGACCCGGCTCGTGAGCCTGGACAACGGCCTCCATGCCTACCTCATCAGGGCCGGAGCCCCGGGGGAAGTGGCCTTCGTCTCCAACGTCCGGACCGGCTCCCGGGACGAGGTGGAAGAGGGACGAACGGGCTACGCCCACTTCTTCGAGCACATGATGTTCCGGGGAACCGAGAAGTACCCCGACTACGACGAGGCCACGAGCTCCATCGGCGCCGCCCGGAACGCCTTCACCTCCAACGACGCCACCGTCTACTACCTGGTGGCGTCCAGCGAGTACCTGGAAAGGATCATCGACCTGGAGGCGGATCGTTTCCAGAACCTCCTGTACTCCGAGTCGGACTTCCGCACCGAGGCCGGGGCCATCCTTGGAGAGTATCAGCAGGGGGCCCTCATGCCCGGGACCTACCTGGACCGGGAGCTGCGCCTGACGGCGTGGGACCGGCACACCTACCGCCACCAGACCATCGGGTTCGAAGCGGACATCCGGGGGATGCCGGAAGGGTACGAGTACAGCCTCTCCTTCTTCGACCGTCTCTACCGGCCGGAGAACGTGGTGCTGGTCGTGGCCGGGGACTTCGACTTCGCCCTGGCGGAACGTCTGATCCGGGAGCACTACGGAGGTTGGGAACCGGGCTACGTCCCGCCGGCCGTGGAGACGGAGCCGGAACAGACGGCGCCCCGGGACATCCTGGTGGAGTTTCCCGGAGGCACCCTTCCCATCATCAGCGTGAACTATAAGGGACCCGCCTGGAGCGCCACCGACCGATTGGCCGTGGCCACCCAGGTCCTGGGCGCCGTGGCCTTCGGCTCCAACTCGGACCTCTTCAGAAGGCTGGTGCTCCAGGAGCGCCGGGTCCAATCCCTGGGTGCGGGGTTCGGCCTGCCCAGGGACCCTGGGCTCCTCACCATCCAGACCATGGTGAACGATCCCGGAGACCTGGAGTCGATCCAGGCCGAGATTGAGGCCACGGTGGAACGGTTCCAGGAAGAGCTGGTGGACGCCCAGTTCCTGGCGGACACCAAGAGCAACATGAAATACGGCTTCCTCATGAGGCTGGAGACGGCTCAGGACGTGGCCTTCGCCCTCATCTCCTTCATCATCAATACCGGCGGGATCCAGGCGGTGGAGGAGTACTACGCCACCCTGGACCAGGTCACCGCCGAGGACGTCCGGGAAGCGGCCCGGACCTACCTGACCGAGAACCGGCGCACCACGGCCGTCATGATCCAGGCGGAGGACTGACCATGAGACGCGCATACTTCGGCATCGGAACCCTCCTCGGCCTCCTGATCCTCCTGGTGAGCGGATCCAGCCCTGGAGCCCGGACGGACTACGACCCGGAAAGGGGGATCATCACGCTCCCGGAGCCTGCCTCCCCCTTCATCGCCTTCAACATCTGGTTGAAGGTGGGTTCCCAGAACGACCCGGAAGGGAAGGAGGGACTGGCAGCCATGACGGCGGCCCTCCTGGCGGGCGGATCCACCACGGAGGACAGCTACGAGCAGATTCGGAGCAAGCTGTATCCCATGGCGGCGAGCTATGGGTACCGGGTGGACAAGGAGATGACGGTCTTCACGGGGCGGGTCCACAGAGACAACCTGGAGGCCTACTACACACTCTTCAGCAACGCCCTTCTCAAGCCGGCCTTCAGCCAGGAGGACTTCGAACGGGTGAAGAGCCAGACCCTGAACTTCGTGGAACGGGGCAGGAGGTACGGCCGGGACGAAGAGCTCAGCAAGGAACTCCTCTTCTCCATGATCTACCAGGGCACCCCCTACGAGCACCCGGCAGAGGGGTACGTGGAGTCGGTCCGCTCCCTCACCCTGGACGACGTGAAAGCCTTCTACGAGTCCGTCTATCTCCGCAACAACCTGGTGGTGGGGATCGGGGGAGGGTATCCCCGGGGGTTCGCCGATCGTGTGAGGAGGGACTTCGACGCCCTGCCGGCGGGGGAGGTGGCCCCGGTTCCGGCCCCGGAACCCAGGATGCCCGAGGGAGTGAAGGTGCTAATCGTGGAGAAGGCCACGGACGCCACCCCCGTCTCCATGGGGTTCCCCATGGCCCTCCTCAGGGGTGACGAGGACTTCTGGTCCATGATGGCCTTCAACTCCTGGATGGGCGAGCACCGGAACTCCTTCGCCAATCTCTTCCAGGTCATCCGGGAGACCCGGGGGATGAACTACGGGAACTACTCCTACATCGAAGCGTTCCCCCTGGGCTACACGACCCAGCAGCCGCCGGTGAACGTGGGGCGCAGAAGCCAGATCTTCGAGATATGGATCCGGCCCATCTCCAACACCACACCCACGAACCTCCACGAGCGGGTCCTCTTCGCCACCCGGGCAGCCCTCAGGGAGGTGGCCAAGGTGGTGGACCACGGCCTGCCGGCGGAGGAGGTGGAGCGGACCCGGAACTTCCTCTGGAATTTCACCGTGAACTGGGGCAACACCATCTCCAGGCGCCTGGCGTATGCCGTGGACGACGCCTTCTACGGGCTGCCGGAGCCTGGCTACCTGGCAGGCATCCGCCCAGGGCTACAGGCACTTACGCCGGAAGGTGTGAACGAGGCCATCCAGAAGCACATCCAGGCCGAGAATCTCTGGATCGTGTTCATCACCCGGGACGCCCGGAACCTGCGGCGGATGCTGCTTGAGGGAGTACCCACCGGGATCACCTACCCGGGCCCCAGGCCCGAAGCGGTGCTGGCGGAGGACCGAGAGATCGCCACCTTTCCCATCCGGGTGAGGGCCGACGACATCGTCATCATGGACATCAACGAGGTATATGAGGGGAGGTAGGAAGCCCATGCGTCACCGGAAGCTTGGACCATTCGCACTTCTTGCAGGGGCGGGGCTCCTGGTAGGCCTGGTGCCGGGATGCGGGGAGGAAGAGAGGGAAGTGGAGGAGGTCACCCCCGACACCTTGCTGCCCACCGTGGAGGCCGTTCTCCCGGAAGGGGCCCAGGCCATCTCCTTCCTGGGGGAGCCCCTCTACCCGCCCGACCTTCCCGAGGAGGTTCGGGCCCGGCGGAACCAGCAGCTGGAGGAAGCCCTGGCGGAGCTGGAGCAAGACCCCGAGAGTGCTGACGCCCTCATCTGGGTGGGGCGCCGCTATGCCTACCTGGGGGAGTACCGGCAGGCCATCCAGATCTTCTCCCTGGGGGTGGATTTCCATCCTGACGATGCCCGGTTCTACCGGCATCGGGGACACCGGTACATCACGGTCAGGGAGCTGGACAACGCCGTCGCCGACTTCCGGAAGGCCGTGGAATTGGTGGAGGGTGTCCCGGACGAGGTGGAGCCCGACGGACAGCCCAACCCTCTGGGCATCCCCACCAGCACCCTCCACTTCAACATCTGGTATCACCTGGGGTTGGCCCACTACCTGAAGGGCGATTTCGGGGCCGCCGCCGAGGCGTACCACCGTTGCATGGAGGTGTCGGTCCATCCCGACAGCCAGGTGGCCACGGCCCACTGGTGGTACATGACCCTCCGGCGTATGGGCAGGAACGAGGAAGCTCGGGATCTCATGCAAAGCCTGGACCTGGAGGCACTGGAATCGGACGTTATAGAAAGCGGCGCATATCTCGATCTCCTAAAGCTTTACGCAGCTTCCTATGAAGCGCCGCAGGAGGCTCTGCCACCGCTGGATCCGGCCACCCTGGAAGGGGCCACCTTCGGGTACGGGGTGGGGAACTTCCACCTCTACAATGGCCGCACGGAAGAGGCCCGGGAAGTCTTCGAAAGGATCGTGGCGGCCCGGGACCAGTGGGCTGCCTTCGGATACATCGCCGCCGAGGCGAACCTGGCCCGGATGGAGAGGGAGTGACCGGCTGCTGCCTCTAGCGCCCCTTTGCCAGTCCCGTGCCCCGGGGGTCGGCTCCTCCGGTGAAGCCCCGGGGGCTTCCGTCCGGTCCCCACTCCACGGTGAGGCCGTGGGCGTTGCCCAGGGCCCGGCTCCGGGTGATGTGGTGGCCCTGTTCTGCCAGGGCCGTCATCACCCCCTCCGGCAGAGCTTCCTCCAGCACCAGCCGGTCGGGCTCGGCAAAGGAGATCCGGGGGGCCGCCAGGGCCTGCTGGATGTCCATCCCGAAGTCCAGCATGTTCATGACCATCTGGGGGACGGTCTGGGGAATGGTGTGGCCACCCGGCGTGCCCAGGGCGATCCAGGGCCTGCCGTCCCTCATCACGAAGAGAGGAGCGTCGCCCGATAGCTTCCGGCGCCCGGGATGGGCGTCCATGGGATTGCCCGCCGGCTCAAAGGTGGAGTAGGCCAGGGAGTTGTTGAGCCAGATGCCGGTGCCCTCCGGCATGATGCGGCTCCCGAAGGAGTTGCCCAGGGTCTGGGTGGCCGAAACCACGTTGCCCTCGGCGTCCGCCACCACGAAGTGGGTGGTGTTGGCTCCTTCGCTTCCCACGGGACCTGGAGGGAGGAAGGGACGGGCCTGGGCAGGATCGATGCGTCCCACCTCCTCCTCCCAATAGGCGGGGGAGAGGAGGAGGTCCAGGGGAGGTGGAGCGATCTCCGGGTCTCCGGCGTACCGCAGGCGGGTCCAGAAGGCGTGCTTCGTCACCTCCGCGAAGGCGTGAAGGTAGTCTGGGCTATTGTGGCCCATGGCCTGGACGTCCAGCCGGCTCATCATCCCCAGGCGCACCAGGGCCGGGAAGGAGTTGGCCGGGGGCGGAGGGACCAGGACCCGGTGGCCCCGGTAGTCGATCTCGATGGGATCCCACCACTCGGCCTCGTTCTCCGCCAGGTCCTCCAGGCGAAGGAATCCCCCCGCCTCCTGCATGGCCCGGTCCACCGCTTCTCCCAGAACGCCCCCATGGAGCACCCCCGCCCCCTCCCGGGCCACCAGGCGGAGGGAGCGAGCCAGGTCGGCCTGGACCAGGAGCTCCCCGGCCTCCAGGGGCCTGTCCTCAAGGCCGTAGAAAGCCCTGGCATGCTGGGGGAACTCGTCCCAGGCCGCTCCCATGAGGCGGGCAATCCGGGCGTCCACCTCGTACCCATCCTCCGCCAGGCGGGCCGCCGGCTCCAGGAGATCCGGCCAGGGGAGCTCGCCGTAGTCCTCCCACATGGCGGCCCAGGCGTTGACGTTTCCGGGGGTGGAGACGGCCTTGGCGCCGCGGCGGTTCTCCCGGTAGTGGGGCGTGGGGGCCCGAAAGGCGTCGGGATCCGTTCCTCCGGGAATCCGCCCGCTGGCATTCAGGAACCGGGCCCGTCCCTCCGCCGCCGAGTAGACCAGGATGGTCCCGTATCCTCCCATCCCCGACATCATGGGCTCCACCACGCCCAGAGCTGCCGCCACGGCCACGGCGGCGTCGAAGGCGTTGCCCCCGGCCTCCAGGATCTTCAGCCCCACCTCCGTGGCCAGGGGGTGGGCCGAGGACACCATGCCGCGGGTCCCGTAGGCCGGGGTCTCCGCATCGTTGGCGGAGGGCCCGCCAACGGTCCAGGGGCCCGGAATCTCGGA
>PXFI01000191.1 GCA_003564295.1 Gemmatimonadota bacterium
GGAAGGACATGGGTTTGGCGATGTTTGGTATCCCTGTTGTTTGCATCCTGTTGGCGTTTGCTCCCTCTTGCACCGCGGAATCCGAGACGGATGAGGACCCCGTCGAGCTTCTCAGGGCAGTGGCTGTTTCCCTGGAGAAGGCGGAGGATCTGGCCCCCCTCATCGAACGGGCGGGTCAACATGAGCTGGTTCTGCTAGGTGAGGCCTCTCACGGCACCTCGGAATTCTACACGCTGCGGGCCGACATCAGCCGCCGTCTCGTGGAGGAAGAAGGATTCCATTTCATCGCGGTGGAAGGGGACTGGCCCACGCTTCATCGCCTCAATCGATACGTGAAGGGGCTGGATGGAGTCGGGCCGAGCGCACGCAGAATCATGGAAGGTTTTGATCGATGGCCGCCCTGGATGTGGGCGAACGAAGAAGTGGAGGAATTGATCGAGTGGTTGCGCGACTACAACGCCGGGCGCTCGCCGGACGATCGCGTAGGCTTTCATGGTATGGATGTGTACGGGCCGGAGATCTCGTACCGGAAGGTGCTGGCGATGTTGGGGGAGTGGCATGAGGAATTGGCTGAGGAAGCGGAGGAAGCGTACGCCTGTCTGGGGGATTTCGCGGACGATTTCACTCTCTATTTCCATGCCGTCGCCAGTGGCATGGCGCCGTGCGATGGTGAGGTCCAGGCTGTCGTGGAGTTGTTGCGCGACCGACGGGAGGAATTGGCGGTCTCGGACCGGGAGTTCTTCAACCTCAAACAGAATGCATGGGTGGTGAAGAACGCCGAGAAGCACTTCCGGGCCATCGCGCGAGGTGGGCCAGACTCATGGAATCACCGTGTGGATCACTTCTTCGAAACGGTGGAGCGGCTGTTGGAATATCATGGCCCGGCGGCGAAAGGTGTGATCTGGGCGCACAACACCCACATAGGGGACGCCCGAGCCACAACCATGGCCGCGGCAGGAGAACGGAACATCGGGCAGATTGCCCGAGAGCAATTGGGCGCCGACCGCGTCTTCTCGGTTGGATTCGGGACCCACAGGGGAACGGTGGTGGCGAGCCGGTCATGGGGTGAGGCCGGAGTGCTCATGAACGTGCCGCCCGGAATCCCAGGCAGCTATGAGGATATCATGCATCGCATGGGGGAAGAGAAGATTCTCATGATGCTGGAAGACCTGGAGGATGCCGTCACGCTTCTACGACCCCGGTGGCATCGAGCCATAGGGGTCGTGTATCACCCCGAGCACGATGGCGACCAATACGTGCCCACGATTCTGCCGCAACGCTACAATGCATTCATCTTCGTCGACAGCACCGAAGCGGTACGACCGATCCATTGAAAACGAGCCCGGCCGTCTGGGCCGGGCTCGCTCCTGCTCCGTCTCCCCGAACCGGGGAGTATCTCAGAATGTTCAGCCGTAGGTGGGGTGCCGCTCCGGGGCCTGGGCCAGGTCCACGTCGGCCACCGGTACCCCCAGCACATCGGCCATGGCCTCGTTCAGACGCTGCAGCTCAGCCTGACCATACCCGTCGAAAATATCAGTGATAATGCCGTCGGTGCCGACCTTGACCGGTACGATGGACCAGCGCATCTCGTACGCCGTGACCCACTCTCCCTCAGGGTCGGCGAGGAGGGGGTGCTTTGGCTGGAATTCTTCGTACCACTCCTTTGCCCCCTCGGGGGATGACCGAACGACACTCAGGAACTGGACCTTTCCGTCGTATGCCTCGGTCAGGGCATTGATGAAGGGCATGGCCCGGGGGTTATGCGGGCATGGGTCCTTCCAGAAGAGGAGGAAGACCGGCGCCTCGGCGGCCATCTCATGGAGGGAGTACGAGTTGCCATCAACGCCCACCCCCTCGATGGCCGGCGCCTCCGAGCCGATGGGAAGATAGTTGCGGCGCTCCTGCTCCTGCATGGCACCCGTCAGGACCATCAGGGCCAACCCACCCGCAACCAGCGAAATCCACCTGGGTCTACTCATACGACGCCTGTTCCTGTCGAAGTGTGGCTGCCGTGCCAAGGGCACGAACCCGACTCGATCTTTTCAGTGCAGACTATTTTACGCAATGAACACAGGCTGGTCAAATCTCTCCTCCCCGAACCTTGGAGGAGAGGGGAGGCACAAGGCTGGCACGGCAGAAGGAACAGGGAGGGCGGAGAGGGTGGCAGACAGGCGTGGGATCCGCAATCTTCCCCACATGACGAGCTCGGCATTTGATTCGGTTCGATGTCCCTCCTGGGACGTCCTCGTCGTGGGTGGGGGCGTCATCGGGAGCGCCGTGGCCTACTTCCTGGCGGCCGCAGAGGCCCAGGGTGCTCGAGGGGAAGCCGGCGGTGGGGGCCGGGCCCTCCGCATCGCCGTGGTGGAGCGGGATCCCACCTACGCCAGTTCCTCCACGGCCCTTTCGGTGGGCGGCATCCGCCAGCAGTTCTCCACCCGGGAGAACATCCTCCTCTCCCGCTTCACCGCCGAGTTCATCCGCAGGGCCCCCGAGCTCCTGTCGGTGGACGGGGAGGAGCCGGAGCTGGGATTCGTAGAGGCGGGATACCTCTTCCTGGCCACCGAGTCGGGGCTCCCGGTCCTTCGCCGAAACCATTCCCTCCAGCGGGAGCTGGGCGCCGACGTGGCCATACTCTCCCCGGAGGAGGTGCAGGCGAGGTTCCCGTGGATGGAGGTGGGGGACCTTGCCGCCGCGTCACTGGGACTGCGGGGAGAGGGATGGCTGGACCCCTACTCCCTCCTCCAGGCCCTGAAGGGGAAGGCCCGGGCCCTTGGGGTGGCCTACCTGTCCGATGAGGTGGTGGGGATGAGGACCCGCAACCACCGAGTCGAGGCCGTCACCCTGGCATCGGGAGACACCCTCCCGGTTGGGCTGGTGGTGAACGCCGCCGGTCCCCGGGCACCCGAGGTGGCCCGGATGGCTGGGATCCGGGACCTGCCGGTCCGGCCCCGGAAGCGGATCGTCTACCGCATCCACTGCCGGGAAGCCCTCCCCGGGTGTCCCCTGGTAGTAGACCCCTCGGGAGTCTACTTCCGCCCCGAGGGGCAGGACTTTCTCTGCGGCGCCTCTCCCCCTCCCCACCGGGACCGCGACACCCTGGACCTGGAGATGGAGTACGAGCACTTCCACGAGGTGGTGTGGCCCGTCCTGGCCGACCGGGTCCCGGCCTTCGAGGCGGTGAAGCTCGGCCATTCCTGGGCGGGCCACTACGCCATAAACACTGTGGATCAGAACGCCATCCTGGGCCCCCACCCGGAGCTCCCCAACTTCTGCCTGGCCAACGGCTTCTCGGGCCACGGCCTCCAGCATGCTCCGGGGGTGGGGATGGCCATCGCCGAGCTCATCCTCTACGGGGAATACCGGACCCTGGACCTGGCGCGGTTCAGCTTCGAGCGGTTCGCCAACGGTGAGCTCATCCGGGAGGAGAACGTGGTTTGAGCTATCCAACGCCCGTGCGGGCGACCCGGAAGTCGAGCGCGAAGGCTGGAGGGGTCTCTCATGCCCAACGCCCGTGCAGGCGACCTGGAAGGGCGACGCGAAGGCTGAAGGGTTCTCTATTCATGCCCATCGCCTTTGCGGGTAACCCGGGAAGTTGAACCGGGAGCGCAGGCAGCTTGGCGGCAGGACCGGCGGGATGGCCGAGGGCCGGGCCGTTCGGGGCCGTGCCTCGGGGCTGGCAGTCCCGGGGCCTTGCGGCCGGTGTCCTATCGGCCCCGAACCAGGAGGCCCGGGATGTCCTGGAAATCAGCGGAGTTCAGCGTCCAGAGCGTGGCGTTCCATGACAGGGCGCAGGCCGCCACCGCCAGGTCCATCTCCCGACCCCGTGGGCGTTTGACGGTCAGGTAGAGGTCCGCCGCTATTCGTGCCTCGTCGGGGCCGAAGGGAATTGCCTCCGAGGCCGGGAAGAGGGCTTCCTGGGCCCTGAGCTCCTCAGGAAGGCGAGGTCCACGCAGCCATTCATACAGCACGAGAGCGGGGATCACCATACGGTCCCCGGCAACGATGGTCTCCCGCAAAGAGTGCCGCATGGAGCCGCCGGCTCCCAGGCCCTCCACCAGGACGGACGTGTCCAGACAGATCACGGGCGCCCAGCCTCAGGATCGCCCCGCCGGGGAGTCGGCTCCCCGCTCCGGGGGTCCGGGTCGCCGGGCTTGCCCGGGGAATCGTCACCTCCCCTTTCGGTGCGGCCCCACAGAACCTGGGGGCTGCGGCGTCCGCCGGCCCGCCGGGCACGACGGATCTCCGCCAGCTCCGCCTCCACCGCGACCCTACCGCGGTCGGGAACGGGCCCCGTCACCTCGTCGAAGACCCGGAGCAGACGGCACTTCTCCTCCTCGGTAAGCCTGCCAATCTGCTCGCCGTAGAGCCGGATGGCCTCCCGAACCACCTGGCTCTTGGGCATGGACAGTCGAGAAGCGACCCGGTCCAGGGAGTCGACAGTGTCGGCGTCCAGCGTGAAGGTGACCTTGATCATGATCGAGGGCTATCACGTGTATGGTTATATGGTACTATGGTAGTATGGTAGGACGACGCGTCTTGGTCAACCCCGTGGGGGAGTGGACTTCCCCCATTCTCTTCAAGGACCCATGGGGAGGAGGGCCCTCCCGGTAGCTCTGGCGAACCGGTCACTCCGGGCCCGGCCGAGGAAAAGACTCCCCAAACTGACAAGTTGATCAGGAGGGTTGGACGCTTGTCAGATCCGGCGTCTATTTGACCCCCGACCCGCCTGAAGACCCGCAGAGAAGGAGAGCCCCGTCCCGTTGGGGGTCTATTTGACCCCCAGCCCGGCTAGCGATTCTTGGCACTGTCCAGGTTGTCACATTGGGGGTAATAATCCGTGCTCGCCCCCTTTCGGAGCGGCTGCTGGGCCCGCTCGCCTCCTTCCGTTGGGGGTGCTGGTTCCTGCTCGCCCTTACTGCCGCCGCAACAAGCACTTAGCCGAGCTCAGTCTTGGCCCCCACTCTCCTCCGCAGCAAAGCCATATCCGAGCTCACCTCTGCGTCTTGGGGAAAGTCCTGCGTGGGGAGGGAAGGAGGTTGGCCGGCGGGGGGGCGCCCCTGCCCCCCCGGGCCTCAGCCCGCCACCGGCGTAAGGGGAGGCTTCCCTTCCAGGACGGCCCGGGCATTCCTCACCGCCAGCTCCGCCATGGCCCGTCGGGTGAAGGTGGTGGCGCTCCCGATGTGGGGAAGGCACACGATCCGGGGATGAGCGACCAGCTCCGGCGGCACCTGGGGCTCCCGGCTGAACACGTCCAGGCCGGCACCCGCAAGCCTTCCTGCCTCCACCGCCTCCAGCAGCGCCTTCTCGTCCACCACGTCCCCCCGGGCCGTGTTCACGAAGACGGCGCCGGGCTTCATGAGGGAGAATCGCTCCCGGTCGAAGAGGCCCCGGGTCTCGGGCGTGGAGGGAACGTGGACCGTCACCACGTCACTTTCGGCCAGAAGGTGGGCCAGGTCCACCCGGCTCGCCCCCGTGGCTTCCTCGAAGGCCGGCTGGGGCTCGGCATCGGTATAGAGGATCGTCATACCGAAGCCCACCCCCCGGAGCCCCACTGCCTGGCCGATGCGCCCTGCACCCAGGATCCCCAAAGTGGACCCGTTGAGCTCCAATCCCAGAAGCTGAGTCGGCCCCCACCCGGTCCATTCTCCCCGGGCGATCATCTCCTGGCCTTCCTTGAACCGCCGGGCCACCGCCAGGATCAGAGCCCAGGCCAGGTCTGCCGTGGACTCGGTAAGGACGCCGGGGGTGTTGGTGACGGGGATCCCCCGGCGAGTTGCTGCCGCCAGGTCGATGTTGTCGTACCCCACGGCGCACTGGGCCAGGACCCGGAGGTCCGGAAGCCTCTCCAGCTCCGCCTCGCCGATGCGCCGCTGGAGGATGGAGACCATGGCCACGAAGTCCCCGCCGGGGATGGGCTCCTCGGCC
>PXFI01000139.1 GCA_003564295.1 Gemmatimonadota bacterium
ATGACCGAGAGCCTTCGGGCGACCTTGCAGGAGCTCTCCGAAGGCCGGGCGTTGGCCGCGGTGGGAGAGTTCGCGGCTTCCCTGGCCCATGAGATTCGCAACCCACTCACATCCATCCGCTTCGATCTGCAGCGGATCGAGGAGAAGCTTGCAGACGACGAGGAGACGCGAGAGCTGATGGCTCGGACTCTCCGCAAGACCGACGCCCTCAACCGATCGGTTTCCGGTGCCCTCCAGCTGGCCCGGAGCGGGAGCGTGTCCCTGGAGCCCCTGGACCTGAGGGGGCCGCTGCGGGCTGCCGTACAGATGGCGTTCCCGACGTTCCAGGAGCGTGGGGCAACGCTGGACGTGACCGGCACCGAGGGAGAGCCTATTGAAGTGCGTGGCGACGTTTCTGCACTGGAGCGACTCTTCCTCAACCTTCTCTTGAATGCGGCCCAGGCGCTGGAACCCGGCGGAGTGGCAAGGTTGGAGGTGGAGAGCGGGCAGGACGCCGTCCGTGTCATTATCCAGGACAACGGTAAGGGGATCGAGGCCGAGAACCTGACCCTGGTCTTCGATCCCTTCTTCTCCACCCGATCGGAAGGCACCGGCCTGGGGCTACCCATCGCTCGCCGGATCGCCCAGGCCCACCGGGGGGATCTCTCGGTGGAGAGCGCGCCGGGTGAGGGCACGACGGCGACGGTCCGGCTGCCGCTATGAAGTGAACACCCGCTGGCAACGAAATGTTGCGAATGAGGACGATCTCACGACCACCCCGGATTTTCTAAAGGTCAGTGAGTTCACGACTTAGATGCAAGCTGCCCTTTGGCACGCACATGGCAACGGCCCACTGGGTGAGAGCACATTCCACATTGCTTTCCCCAGGAGGAGGAAGTCATGAAGACGAAGGCGAGTTCCGACAGAGCCGGATTTCGGCTCTCTCGTTTCCTCAGGACTGCCGTCGCACTTGCGGGGGCCGTCGCGTGCTTGCTCGTCTTTTTCGGCTGTAATGCCGGGTCTGGCGATGCTGCTGAAGAAGATTCAGCACCGGCGGAGGCGGGCTTCGTCGGTACCCGTGGCACGAGTGCTTCGGAGCAGGACTCCACGCCAATGGTGCTACGCCGGGTTTGGGGGGGCTCCGACGTGGACCTCCTCGGGGCCAGCGTGTCGGCCGACGGCCGTTATCTGACCTTCCTCGATTGGCTCTCGGGCGAAGTGATGGTACGGGAGGTCGCCACCGGCCGGAGCGAGCGCGTAACCCATGAGGGCTCGTGGGAGCCCTACGCGGGCGCACAGTCAGCCGCCATCTCGCCGGACGGTCGCAAGGTCGCGTACCTCTGGTACCAGCATGGCGCCCCGATCCCCTTCGAGTTGAGGGTGATCGAACGGGGTGAACGGGAGTCCCGGCTCCTCTTTCGAAGTGAGGATTGTGGCTATCTCCTCCCCCTGGCATGGCTGCCGGGGCGGGAAGAGGTGCTGTTCACGTGCTTCAGGAATAACGGTGCACAGGCAGTGATGCAGCTTTCCGTGCCGGAGCGATCTTCGCGAGTGATCAAGGAGATGGATCCGAGCGAGTACCCGCTGGGCCCGTCGGGCTTTTTCCTGGACCGTGGTCCTGCCGTGTCCCCGAACGGGCGATACGTGGCGTATTCGTCACCGAAGACAGCCGAGAGTGACGTGAGCGACATCATGGTGCTGGACCTGGAGACGGCCAGGACACAGCCCTTGGTCCGCCATCCAGCGAATGATTTCGCCCTCGGCTGGTCGCCGGACGGGAGGTATGTGTTGTTCGCGTCCGATCGATCCGGAACCCTGGGAGCATGGCTGCAGCCCGTGGATCATGGCCGAGCCGCCGGTGAGCCGGTCCTGATCAAGCCGGAGTTGTGGAGGGTGGTGCCGATCGGGTTCACCGAAGATGGCGCATTCTTCTACGGACAAAACCTGGAGTCGAACAAGCTGTACACCATGACCCTGGATCTGGAGAGCAACCGGGTCCTCGCCACACCCACGCTGGTGAGTGGCGATCACATCGCCCACGAGATTTCCCCCGATTGGTCGCCGGATGGCCGCTACCTGGCGTACGTGACCTATCACCGTGCGGCCGTAGGTCTGAGACTGAGTCGACCGTTCCTGGTGATCAAGGACCTCGAGACGGGAGATACCCGGGAGATCAAACCGGAGACGACTGTGGGTCGGATCCGCTGGCACCCGAGCGGCCGACATCTCCTGGCGATTGGTGAAGAAGGCGTGTTCATGGTGAGCATGGAAACCGGTGAGACCGAGCTTGTGCCCGCATTCGAGGGAGTGGCCATGCGCCGGGTCGTGGGTTGGTCGCCGGACGGAGCCCATTTCTTCTACGAGGGAGGCTCGGGCCAGCGTGATCCCGGCATCTATGCGCTCCATGTCGAGACGGGTGAGGAGGCCTTACTCCATGCTGACGATGTGAACCGTTATCCCGCACTCTCGCCGGACGGCCGGTACATCGCCTTCGCCGCTGAGGACTCTGGCGAGCCGGCCCTGGTGGTGGTGCCTGGCACCGGGGGCGATCCCAGGGTAGTGGCCCGATTCGGCGGCTCTGATCCGGCCCCCGATATCTCGGAGATCCGTGGTATGGCGTGGTCGAGTGACGGGAATGCGATTCTATACCTGCGTGTTGACGAGGCCGGAAGGGGGCTGTGGAAGGTTTCCGCCAAGGGGGGTGACCCGGACCGCATCGAGCTGCCGGCAGGCTGGCCCCACGAATTGATAAGCGCCAGAGAACTGCGTATCCATCCTGATGGGCAGCGACTGGTCTTCAACATGGTTCGCGGCCATTCTGAAGTCTGGATCATGGAAAAGTTCCTGCCCGAGGCGGGGAGGTGAGCCTGTGAAACGCATCCTCATCGTCGATGATGACCCGGATATCCGGAAGTCACTGCCTGGCGGGCTCTCTGCCCTCGGAGCGGAGATCGCCACGGCCAAGGATGGCGAGGATGCCCTGGCCAAGGTTGCATCGGAACCCCCGGACATGGTCCTCACCGACGTGCGCATGCCCGGCCTGGACGGGGTGGAGCTCCTCCGCCTCCTCCGGGACCGGGCACCGACGGTGGACGTCATCCTCATGACGGCCTACGACGACATGCCCACTGTGGTGGCCGGGATGCGGGAAGGCGCCAGGGACTTTCTGGTGAAGCCCCTGGATCTCCACGACCTCCGTCGGGTGGTCCGGGAGGTTTTCGAGGACCGGCGCACCCGGGAGCGGGTCCGGCAGGCGGCGGAAGATGAAGCCGTTGGATATCGTCTCAACGAGCTGGTGGGCCGCGACCCTCGCATGATCGGTACCTACAAGCTGGTGGGGCAGCTGGCGGCCAACCGGGCCAACGTGCTCATCCGTGGGGAGACCGGGACGGGGAAGGAGGTCGTGGCCCGGGCCATTCACTTCAACTCCCCGGGCGCCGCCGAACCCTTCATCCCCGTCAACTGCACGGCGTTCGCACCGACACTCCTGGAGTCGGAGCTCTTCGGACATGTGCGGGGAGCCTTTACCGGAGCCGTCTCGGACCATCGGGGCCGATTCGCCCTGGCCGGCCAAGGCACGATCTTCCTGGATGAGGTCGGTGACACCTCCACCCAATTCCAGAGTAAGCTTCTCCGGGTCCTGGAGGACCACGAGTTCTACCCGGTGGGAGGAGAAAAGCCCGAGCGTACGGAAGCCCGTGTGATCGCCGCAACGCACCGGGACCTGGAGGCGATGATCCCGGACGGAAGCTTCAGGGAGGACCTCTACTACAGGCTCCGGGTGGTGGAGATCAGCGTGCCGCCCCTGCGGGAGCGGATGGGAGACGTGCCTCTTCTGGCGGAGCACATGTTGAAGAAGGCGGGCAAGACCCTCCA
Organism: Gemmatimonadota bacterium; assembly: GCA_003564295.1. Classification (GTDB taxonomy): domain Bacteria; phylum Gemmatimonadota; class Gemmatimonadetes; order Longimicrobiales; family Gaopeijiaceae; genus PXFI01. The sequence goes on from PXFI01000139.1 coordinate 3,856, forward strand.
CCGTGATTCCCCGATCCTCTCCCGGGAGGCCTCCGACGCCCTCCTCTCCCACACCTGGCCCGGAAACGTCAGGGAGCTGGAAAACTGCCTCACCCGAGCGGTGGTGGTGTCCACGGGCAACGTCATCCGCCCGGAGCATCTGGCCATCGGCATCGTGCCCATAGCATCCCCGGCCCGAATGGCTCCCCTGGACGAAGTGGAGCGGGAGCACGTGGCCCGGGTTCTGGCCGCCACAGGGGGCCATAAGACCCGTACGGCGGAGATCCTGAAGATCAATCGCCCCCGGCTGGCCCGACTGATGGAGAAGTACGGGTTGGAGTGAGGTGCTGGAGGGGGGAGCCGGGGGGTGTCATCCTCCGGCGAGAAGCGCCTGCCCAGGGAAGGCTGGATTCGAAGGGCACGGAGCGTTGATCTCGATGAGCTCTCTGACGGAACGGATTGGGAACGCGTCGAGGCGCTGTCGGACGATGAGATTCGCCGCGCCATGGCCAACGACCCTGACGCGGCCCTTGAACTGGACGAAGCGTTCTAACGTAACGCTCAGATTCTCGATCCCCGGCACAGGAAGACGACCAGCACCATGCGGGTTGACGAGGACGTGCTGGCGTACTTCAAGGGAAGTGGCCCAGGGTATCAGTCCCGCATGAACGCCGTGCTGCGAGCCTACGTGTATGCGAGACGAGAGCGGACGGGCTGAGGCCGGGAGCTCGCTCTTCCGGACGCCCACTGGGCTTCGCTGACGATCCTCCCACCCCCGCCTGACCTCTCTTCCCTGCTGAGGTGGCCGATTCCGGCAAGAGCCGGCCACCCCAGGCTCCTTCCAACAAGTCCCGTTCTGACATGGAGAGGTCCCGGGTTCTTTCCCAGGCTTGCCCCATGTCACCAACGGTTCTTGCTGTTCGTGGGTACCGGTTCTTCTTCTATAGCCGCGAGTCTGCGGGAGGCGTACTGGAACCTCCACACGTACACGTGCGAAAAGGTGGAGGCGAGGCAGAAGTGTGGATAGATTCGAGCGTGGTGGAGCACGCTCGGGGCTTCAGCCCCGGGGAGTTGCGGGCGATCCGCGAGATCGTTGCCCGAGAGCACACCCTCCTGAGCGAGGCATGGAATGAGTATTTCCGAGAACCTCCGAGCCCGGAGGGTGGAGGTGACGGAGCGTGAGCTCATCGTGGAGCTCGCCGACGGCTCCCGGCACGCTGCGCCCTTCGACCTCTTCCCGATTCTTGCCGAAGCCACATCGGCTGAGCGCGCCCGCTGGGAGCTCCTGGGCGGTGGCGTCGGCATCTTCTGGCCCGAGCTGGACGAACATGTCTCCGTGTTCAGCGTGGTCCACCCGGAACGGACGGTTCCCATGCGCCCCCAGGCCATGGAACGCCACCTGGCCCGGAACCGGCGGCGTCGGAGCGTAACACTCGGTTAGGTGCGGTTGAAGCTGCGTGGACGCTTATCCGCTCCCGAGGAGATGGCAGACGCGTATGGCAGTGCCGTAAGCCAGCCACCACAGAACGGAGCGGTTCAGCCTCCCGGGCCTTGAGTTCCTGTGAGGAGACAGACTCCCGGGGCGGCCGGCCTGCTGCCCCACCCCGAGGGGCCCAACGACGGTGAGGACCTGCACCCAGTTCCGTATCCTGGACCGGCGCCTCCATCGCCCGCGGAACTGGATGTCCTATCGACGCCGGATTCCGCAACCGTCGACTGCGCGTAGAGTCCGATACGGACTCGGGTGTCACATAGTGGCCGAATTCCGCGAGCGTCGTCGATAAGCGCAATTCCCGCTGGGTAAGCTGCGCGATTTCCGCCCAGATGCCCCTATTTTCGCCGGGCAGATCTGAGGTGAGGGGCCGGCGGGACCTTTGCCGACCGTGGGCCCAGCAAAACCCGAACGAGAAGGCCGGCAGAACCTTCTCGTTCGGGTGGAGGGTGTTGTGGCGATGAGCTATCGGAGAGGCTGCCCCAGGTAGGAACCGGTGAGGGAATGCATGTACGCCACCATGGCGTCCACCTGCTGCTGGGTAATCCGTCTGCCGGATTGATACTTGGCCATCACCTCCACCGC
>PXFI01000165.1 GCA_003564295.1 Gemmatimonadota bacterium
CCGGTACAGGAGATGGCGTGGACCTTACCGGCCCGGATCATTCGCGCCAGGATGATCCCCAGCTCCCCGGTGGACATGGCCCCTGCCAGACTCACGAGCATCTTGCCGCCGGCCACGATGTGTGACTCGTAGGCCTTGGCGGCAGCCAGCGTCTCCCTGGCGTTGAAGTGAAGGAAGTGTTGTTCCATGAACCTGCGAACGGCACCCATTCTTCATCTCCCGTCGAGTGGAAACGTCGGTCAGGAAACTAGGCAGGTCTGCCCCCGGGCGCACCTTCTGTGGCCCGACCCCTTACCGCTCCTTCCGCAACACCCTTCCCGCCAGCTCTCCGGTGAATTCACGGTCACGGATGGCGGCCCGGCCGTTCACGAAGACGTGCACCATGCCTTCCGAGAGCTGATGGGGCTCGGTAAAGGTGGCCCTGTCCCTGAGGGTTTCCAGATCGAATACCACCACGTCCGCCGCCATCCCCTCCCTCAGGAGCCCCCGGTCCGGGATGCGGTACACGAGTGCCGGGAGGGAGGTCATGCTCCGGGTGGCGAAGGCCAGATCGATCACACCTTCCTCCAACACGTAATGGCGGATCTTCCTTGGAAAGGCCCCGTAGCCCCGGGGGTGAGGCATGCCCTCCATCCACGGGACCAGGTCCCCGTCGGAGGAGGTCATAGTCCAGGGCTGGGTCATGAACGTGCGGATGTCATCTTCGTGCATGTTGAAGGAGACGATTCCGGGGGCGCCGGTCCGGAGAAACTCGATGGAGAGGTCGATGGGATCCATACCCCGCTCTTCCGCCACCTCACTGAGGAGGCGCCCGGCCACGGATGGGTCCCGGCGGAGCCCGTGCAACTGGATCCGCTCCGCACCCCCACGGCGGGCCAGGTTCTCCACCATCTCTGCCCGGATCCGGTCCAGAGTGGCGGAATCCTCCAGGCGCGCCACCAGGGAATCCTGTCCCCCCACCTGGGCCCAGCGGGGCAGGAGGGCAGCCGAAAGGCTTGTGGAAGAAGCGGGATAGGGATACTGGTCCGCCCACACTTCCACCCCCTCCTCCCTGGCCCGCTCGATCCGGTGGACGACGGCCCGGGAGAACCCCCAGACATTGGGGCCCAGCACCTTGGCATGGGTAAGCACGCCGGGGATCCCCGCCTCCCGGGCCACGGTTATGACCTCCTCCACGGCGGCAACGACCCCTATGGTGTAGTCCGCCTCGTCCCGGATGTGGCTCTGGTAAGGCACGCCAAATTCCGCCGCCACCCTGGCCAGCTCCACGTGCTCCCGGGTGTCGGAGTAGCTCCCGGGAACATAGAAGGGAGCGGCTGAGAACCCCCAGGCTCCCTCCTCCAGGCCCGCCCGGAGAAGGGCCTTCATCGCCTCCATCTCCCCGGGTGTCGCCAGCCGGTCCTCCATGCCCATGACCGCCTCCCGAACGGAGCCGTGGCCCATCATCTGGCCCACGTTCACCCCCAGGCCATGACGGAGGAGGGCCTCCCGCTGGGCCCCCAGGTCCAGGGGGCTCCGCCCGTCGGGATTCACCAGGACCATGGTGATGCCCTGAGCCAGGAGAGGTCGGGCGTGGCTGAGCCCCTCCGTAGTCAGTCCCCCACCGGCGTGGGTGTGGGTATCGATGAACCCCGGGGCCACCATGAGCCCGGTGGCGTCGATTTCTTCCCTTGCCCGGGCCTGAGAGAGGTCCCCTATGGCGGCGATGCGACCCCTCCGCAGGGCCACGTCCGCCCGGAACCAGGGGTTGCCGGTGCCATCCAGGACCATGCCGTTGCGGATCAACACATCATAGGTCTCCCCCATCCCCTCCACACCCGTGTGCCGGGCCCCCAGGGCCGAGCCTCCCCAATCGGGGTCCGCCACCCCTTCCCAATGCCCTGTGGCGGGATGGTACCGAAGACCTTGGATTCGCCCGAAGGCTCCCACCCGGGGATTCCCCCTCACCTCCAGGCCCAGGGCCCTCACGGCCTCCGCCAGCTCCGGCGTGTAGCCCGCTCCCTCATGGGTCTCCAGCACAAGGCCCCCGGTGCGGTCCGCCGCCACCCGGGGCGCCGCCACGGCCTGCGGGAAGGGGAGCCCTCCATCCACGAAGTGAACCACGGCGTTCACTACCGCCACGGGGATCATTGCCCCCCCCGACGCCCCCAGGATGAGCAGAGGCTCCCCGTCCTTGAAGACCATGAACGGGCAGATATTGGAGCTGGCACGCTGCCCCGGCTCGGTGTCACCCAGGTAGCCTCCCAGGGTTGTGGCGTAGAGGAAGCCGAGTCCCGGGGTCGCCACCCTCGATCCCCACGCGGGCCCCAGCGTCTGGGTCAGAGCCACCACCATTCCGTAGGAGTCCGCCACCGCCAGGTGCGTCGTGTGGCTATCGGTAGGGTGGGGGGCCCAGCCGTGCCCGGACCCTTCCCAGGAACCCGAAGCCTGACCGCCCTGGCTCCAGGAGCCCGATCCCACGCCTGCAAAGGCGTCTGTCCTGGCCCCCGCACCGGCGCCCACCGGTGCCGCCGCCCCCAACCTGGCCCTCAGGTCCGACGCCCGGCCCTCGGCCCAATCCTTGGAGGTGAGCTGCCGAGCCGACTCCGGCGTGCCGTGGAAGCTCCAGTCGTCGGCGGCCAGCCCCAAGGCCAAGCCCACGTGGGCCGCCCGCTCCGGGGGGCTCATGGCCGCCAGGTCAAAGTTCTCCAGGATGTGCAGGGCCTGGATGGCCAGGGCCCCGGCAGAGGGATTGTGGCTGCCCACCAGCTCGTAGCCCCGGTAGCTCCCTCGGACGATGAAGGCGTCCTCGGCCCGGTAATCCTCCAGGGACTGGAGGGTCACGATACCCCCGTTGGCCTGAATGTCCGCCGCCATCCTCCTTGCGATCTCCCCACGGTAGAAGGCCTCCCCCTTCGACCGGGCGATGGCCTCCAGAGAGGCAGCCAGAGCCTCATTGATCATGAGGTCCCCTTCACCATACGGGCTTCCGTCGGGCTTCAGGTAATGCATCCGGGTCCCCTCGAACTCCGCTGCCTGGCCGGCGCGGGAGGCGAAGTGTTCCGCCTCCAGACGGCTAACCCGGAATCCCTCCCGTGCGAAGCGGATGGCCGGGGCCATGACCGTCTCAAGGGAAAGGATCCCGTACTCCGACTGGAGACGCACAAGCCCCGCCACGGCCCCCGGAACCCCGATGACCGCGTACCCGTAGCTGGCTTCCTCGGCCGTCCGGGGATCGTAGTCGGCCGGTACCTGGGTGGTGCCGTCGATGCCCCGGACCTCACCGTCGGGAAGGCGGAGGAGGATCTGGTTTCGCCCCCCGATACCGTTCATGGTGGGCTCCACCACGGCAATGGCGAAGGCCGCAGCCACAGCAGCATCGGCAGCGTTTCCACCGGCCTCCAGCACCTGGACTCCCGCCCAGGTGGCCAGGGGCTCCCCGGCGGACACCATCCCATGGACGGAGTAGTCCACCTGTAATTGGAAGGGAGGCGGCTCCTGAGCGGGCGCTCCGGCGAAGGACCCACTGAGGAGAACGAGCACTGCAAGGAGGGCGGGAATGCTGGAACGAGAACGGCACAGCATGAAGGGCTCCACGAGAGGGAATCGAACGTGAGACCTGCAATCTGTCACTGAACAGGGACGAGAGGCCAGCCCCCCGCCGGCTACAAGGAGGTCAATTTCTCAACCGTCCTTTCTGTCACAGGTCACACCGGCCATGAGAGCACGTCCCGAATGGGAAGTCGCGGCAACCTTGTAGCCCGTCCCATGGGCAAAGGAGAGACTGAGAACCCCATAATGAGAGCGGGACCCGACAAGAGGTAGGGTCCCGGGCCGTGCGTGAGGTAGCGATCCACACTCTACTTTTCGAGATATCCCCCCTCCTCCAAGAGTTTGCGAAGCCGGCTTTCCCGTTCGGGCAGACTCGTGCGAGCTATCAGGCGGGCAAACCGAATACGGTCTTCCTCGGCGACGCTGTCCAGCACTCCAATGGGCGCCCCATACCGGAGCAGGATCCGCTTGGCATCCACAGCCACTGAATCGTTCACTTAATCCCCCTTCTTACCCGGGGTGGACCATGGTATGCAAACAATAAAACATAGCGCGTTCTTGCCCTGCATTCAAACTCACTCACGCACACACTCTCTCTCCGGGGACCAGCGCCAACAAGACCTCGCGGCCCCATCCGTAGCTGCCGGCAAGGCCAGATTCCGAAATCCCCGTCCCCGGGGGCTTTCCCATTCTTTCAGGGCCCATGGGCAAGGGGCTGAGGTGCAGGGCGTCGTGCTCTCCTGCTCTCCCTTGAAGCAGGGGCTTCCTGGGCCGGGTCTGGTGAACACGGCATTCGCCACTCAGGACTCGAGGGGCCGTGGCGGTGGAGGAGACGAGGGAGTCAGGTGGTTTTGCCCAAATGCGGCCAGTACATCATTTTGATGCTCACAAGCCCGGAGGCGTCCCAGGACCTGTGCCCGCGGAGGGAAAAGGCCCATGGCAGAAGACACAGCCGGTCTCTCCCGTTCCGTGGAGGACTACCTGAAGGTCATCTACGCCCTCTCCGAGCTCGGCGAAGCAGCCTCCACCACCGCCATCGCCCAGGCTCTGGACGTGCAACCCGCCTCCGTGACGGAGATGATCAAGCGCCTGGCCGAATCCGGCTACCTGACCCACGTTCCCTACCGGGGGGTGCGCCTCACGGAGACCGGGACCAGGGAGGCCTTGAGGATCCTCCGGCGCCACAGGATCATCGAGACCTACCTCACGGAGCGCCTCGGGTACGCCTGGGAGGAGGTCCACCCGGAGGCCGAGAGCCTTGAGCACGCCGCTTCGGACCGACTGATCGAACGGATGGCGGCGGCCCTGGAGAACCCGAGCCATGATCCCCACGGCGCACCCATCCCCACATCCACAGGTGAGATCGAGCCCACCGACTCCCTGACCCTCTCGGAGCTGGCCCCGGGGGAGGGGGCCCGGGTCAGGGCCGTTCGGGACGACGACACGGAAGGCCTCCTGGCTGTGGAGGCCGCCGGCCTGCTCCCCGGAGCCCGGGTCCAGGTCCTGGAGAGGGCCCTCAATCCGCCGATGCTGAAGGTGGAGGTGGGGGGCACTCTTGGTGGCGTCCTGGACGTGCCGGTGGCCGTGGCCAGGAGGGTCTACGTGGTCCTTCCTCCTGCCGCGGGGGAGGGCAAGGGAAACGGATGATGAAGGAGCGAGTCCTGCTGGGGGTTGCGGGCGGTAGCGGCTCGGGGAAGACCACCGTGGTGCAGGAGGTCCTTCACCGCCTCCACCCCATGGCCGTCTCAGTGATCCACCACGACTCCTACTACGCTGACCTGAGCCACCTCCCCTTCGAGGAGCGGGTCCATAGGAACTTCGACCATCCCGACGCACTGGAAACCACCCTCCTGGCCCAGCACCTCACCGAGCTCAAGGCCGGGGCGGCAGTGGAGGTTCCCATCTACGACTTCTCCACCCACACACGCACCCACGAGACCCGGAGGGTCGAGTCCACGGAGGTGATCATCCTGGACGGGATCCTGATCCTGGCCGATCCCCGCCTGAGAAGTCTCCTGGATATCAAAGTCTACGTGGACACGGCCCCGGACATCCGCTTCATTCGGCGCCTCCGGCGGGACCAACGGGAAAGGGGCCGCTCCCTGGATTCGGTGGTGGAGCAGTACCTCACCACCGTCCGCCCCATGCATCTGGCCTTCGTGGAGGGGAGCCGGGCCTTCGCCGACATCATCATCCCGGAAGGCGGCCGGAACCGGGTGGCAATCGATCTGCTTGCTTCCAGGCTGCAGCTTACCCAGGGGTAGTCGCCCCGTCAGGGAGCGATGAGGGCCTTGGTAACCCGTAGGGCCTCCTCGTCCGCCAGGGCCTGGCCCGCCTCCTCCAAGGGATAGGTCTTCCCCACGATCCGGTCCA
>PXFI01000164.1 GCA_003564295.1 Gemmatimonadota bacterium
AACCTCCTTTCTTGGAAGAACAGGCACTCCGACCAACCTGCCAGCTTCCCGTTGAGTCGGGGACATCGGTTGGCCGCCCCGGACAACGGAAGAGTCGATCAAGGCATGCCGACGGGAGGCCGGGTTGGCGCTGTCGGCTCCGTTGTGTCCTTACCTCCTCAGGACAGGAATGGATTAGTACAAGTGCTGACATCCGCTGACATTCGCCATCTGGAGGTTAGGAGCCCGCATGGGGTTTGTCAAGAATCCTCTGAGAAGAAAAGCTCAGGTGGGTTACACGTTTCTTCCCTTTGCATCCGGCCCAAGGGCCGGCAGCCGGGCTTCTGAGGATAGGCCCTACAAATCCGGACCAGCTGTTCCATACCTCCCATGCTTCTCAAGCATGCACGGGGGCAGGTTACCGGGCTACTGACCGGGTTGGAGGGAAGAGATAGAAGTTGGGATAGATTCTCGCTAAGAACTCCGGCCAGGGGCCGAATCCAGCGCACGGAGAAAGACTTCCTCTTCGTAGGCCGTGGCCGCCACGATGATCACGTCCCGCAGATGGGGTGCGGATGGGAGGTGTTCGAGAAGGAGCGGAACCATGACGGCCGCCGCTTCCTGGGCATCCAGGTTTCCGGCGCCCGTTCCCAGGGGGGGGAGGGCCAGGCTCTCCAGCCCCAGCTCCCGGACCCTGCGCAGGCCGTTGCGCAGACCAGCCCGGATCGCCTCGGGGCCCACCGGCTCCTCGGGGGAGCGGAGGACCACGTGGACCAGGAACGGTACCTGGAGGTCACCTCCGGGGGTGACCACGGCGGCCCCCACGGGCAGCTCTCCCATGGCCTGCAGGCGGTGAGCCACCTCCTCTCCCGCTCCCAGCTCCACTTCCCGGGAGAATGCCGTGTCGGCAGCCAGCTCCGAGGTCACGGACCTCAGGATCGCTTCGGAGCTCACCCGGGAAGGCCCGGAGAGGACCACCCGGATCATGGGGCCACCAGCTCCCGGGCCTTGCGGTACATGAGAGCCGCTCGCTCGGGGAACCGTTTCTTGTCGAAGAGGACTCCGAGCGTATGGTAGGCGCGAGGATTGCCCGGGACCAGCTCCACGGCCCTGGAGAGAACCTCGATGGCCTCGTCCACCCTCCCCAGCCGGTTCAAAGCCTCGCCACGGTAGAAGAGGGCCGTTCCATGGTCGGGATCCCTGGCGCAGACAGCTTCCAGCTCAGCCTCAGCCTGCTCGTAGAGACCCTTGCGGAAGTAGAGGATCCCGAGATTGGCGCGGATCTCCGGGTTGGATGGATCCAGGCGGTGTGCCGCCCGCAACGCCTCCCCCGCTTCCTCGTAGCGGCCCAGGGCGCCCAGGGCCACTCCCAGATTCCCCAACACCTCCCCGTTCCTGGGTTCCAACTGCCGCGCGATCCGCAGCTCGGCCACGGCCCCTTCATGGTCTCCCTTCTCGTCCAGCAGGATGCCCAGGTTGTTGCGGGCCCGGACGCTCTCAGGGTTCTCCCGGAGCAGCTCCCGGTAGAGCTCCTCGGCTTCCGCCTTGCGACCCTCCCGGGCCCTTTCCTTGGCCCAGGCCATCTTCTGCTCCCAGGGGGTGGGGGGGATGGGAGTCTCGGCGGCGACCTCGCCGTCCTCTTCACCCGCCGGGACGGGCCTGCCTCCCACATCCGCCCTCGGCTCCGGTTCCCCTTCAACGCCAGGGGCCGGGGTCGGGGTAGGGGGCGACTCTTCCTGCCGGGCCACGGGCGGCGACTCTTCCTGCCGGGCCACGGGCGGCAGCTCCTCCCGCACCCCGCTCGCCCCCTGGGGCTCATCCCCCCCAGCCTCCGGTGCGGCTACCCCCTCCTCTTCCTCCGGCCCGGGCTCCCCACCGAGGAACGCTCCGGTCACGGCATCGGCCAGGAGGTCGCCCTGCTCCTCCCGGCGGATCTCGTCCTCCGGGGCGGACCTCTTCACTCGGCTTCTCTTCCAGCTACGGCTCATAAGGATGCATCTGCTTCGCCTACCTCCCCCAACATCCAGCGCAGGTAGGGGAGGTGGCCATGGGTCAGGGGAAGAGCCAGGAACTCCGGTACCTCGTAGGGATGGAGCTCCACGACTCGCCTCTCCAGCTCCGAAAGGGCCGCCTCGGTGGTCTTGAAGATGACAAGAGCCTCCGGATCCTCGTGCATCTCTCCTTTCCAACGGTACACCGAAACCAGGCCGGGGACCACGTTTCCGCAGGCCGCCAGCCGTTCCCCAACGACCTTCCGGGCCAACTCCTTTCCTGCCTCCATGCCGGGCACCGTCACCAGCACGACCCGCACGCGGGCGGCGGCGATCTCTCCACCCTCTTCCATCAGTCCTCCTCGCTGAAGACGCTCCGTTCCATATTGGCCGGATCATAGAGCCGTTCGATGAGGTCTCCGTAGCGCTTGTACACCACCCGCCTCCTCACCTTCTGGCTGGGGGTGAGAACACCCGCCTCGATGCTGAACTCGTCCCGGATGAGGCCGATCTTCTTGGGTTTCTCGAAGACGGCCAGGTCCCTGAACCACGGGAACCCCTCCTCCCCCATGCGCTCCTGGACCCGCGGGTCCCTCAGGAGCTCCCCGCGGTCGCTGGCGGAGATGCCGGCGTCTCGGGCCCAGGCCTCCAGTCTCTCGAAGGCCGGGACGATGAGGAGGGCGGGAAAGTTGCGGCCCTCGCCCAGCAGGACGGCCTGGTCCACGAAGGGACTCTTGCTGAGGAGGCTTTCGATGGGCTGGGGTGCGATGTTCTTGCCTCCCGCAGTGACCAGGATGTCCTTCTTCCGATCGGTGATACGGAGATGGCCCCGCTCGTCGATCTCCCCGATGTCACCGGTGGCGAACCAGCCATCATCCGAGATGGCCGTTGCCGTGTCCTCGGGACGGTTGAAGTACCCCTGCATGACCTGGGGCCCCCGGACCAGAATCTCCCCGTCCTCGGCAATACGGATCTCGGTACCCGGGATGGGGGCACCCACGGTCCCCACCTGGAAATCGTCAAGGGTATTGGCGGTGAGGACGGGGGAGGTCTCGGTGAGGCCGTAGCCTTCCAGGATCAGGATGCCCGCCGAGTAGAAGAACTTGTTGATCTCCGGAGCCAGGGGAGCCCCCCCGCTGATGAAGAACTCAAGGCGCCCTCCGACGCTCTGGTGGATCTTCCTGAAGACCAGGAAGTGGGCCATCCGGTACCCCCCCCGGAGGACCCGGGTGGGCTGGCGTCCCGCAAGCCTCTCCTCCGCCCAGGCCTCACCAACCTCTTGGGCCCAGCGCACCAGAGTCCCCTTCAAGCCGGCCTGATCCGTGATCTTCTTGTAGATCTTCTCGTAGACACGGGGCACCGAAACCACCTTGGTGGGCCGCACCATGAGGAGATCCTCGGCGATGGTCTTGAGGGATCGGGCATAGGCGATGGTGCACCCTTCGGAAAAGAAGAAGTAATCGGCCGTCCGCTGGAGCACGTGGGACAGAGGGAGGAAGCTCAGGGTGCTGTCGGCGGAATGTACCGGGATGATCTGGAGGCAGGCCCAGAGATTGGCATAAAGGTTGTTGTGGGTGAGGATCACCCCCTTGGGGTCCCCGGTGGTGCCGGACGTGTAGAGGATCGTCGCCGTGTCCTGGGGGGTCACGGCCTCGGCCCGGGCCCGCAGGTCATCTTCTCCGATATGGGCCAGTGTCTCTTTGCCCAGGCTGAGGAACTCCTCCCAGCCCATGACCCCTTCCGGCAGATCCGGAAGGGGGTCGAAGACCACCACCCGGAGGTCCTGGGGACACGACTCCCTTGCCGCCAGGGCCTTCTCCATCTGCTCCTCGGTGGAGGCGAAGACGACCCGGGCCCCCGAGTCCCGGAGGATGAATGCCACCTGCGGAGCCGTGAGGGTGGAGTAGATGGGCACGTCCGGGACCTGGGCAAGGAGGGCTCCCCAATCGGTCTGGGACCATTCGGCCCGGTTCTCCGAAAGGATGGCCACCCGCTCCCCGGGAGCAATTCCCAAAGCATGCAACCCTCCAGCTACCGACATGGCCCGTGACAAGATCTCCCGGTAGGAGAATCCCAGGAGCTCTCCATCCCGGATGGTTTGATACGCCACCTTCTCACCGAAGCGATTCACCGTGTCGAAGAAGAGCTGGACCAGAGTCCCGGCGGGCACGGGAGTCGGATTGGCCAGGTAGTCGCGGGTCCCCATGTTCTCACTCCATCCTTATCGGGAATCGGGGGGGCATCGCCACCCGTGTCGGGTGGCCCCCATAAGACCGGGCCGCAGGGAAAGGACCAGTGGCGTCCTTAGATCCGATGCACCTCGGTCACGAATTCGATGTCGGGGTGGAGGGAATGAAGGACGCTACAGAACGTTTCCCGGGAGAGATCCACGGCCCGTTCCAGCTTGGCCTGGTGCTCTTCCAGCGGACCCTCCACCCGGTAGACCATCCGGATCCGCGTGTAGCGCTTCGGGTGGCTCGGCGCCCGTTCCCCCACAATTTCCGCCTCCAGGCCGGTCATGGGCACCCTCGAGCGCTCCAGGATGACCTGGATGTCTATGGCTATGCAGCCTGCCAGAGCCAGGAGGAGGGAGTCCATGGGCCCCGGACCACTGGCCGACTTCCCATCCATGAGAACGGCGGGGCCCGTTTCCGCGGCACCGCTGTACTCCATGCCCGTGCCGGTCCAACGAAGGGTAACACGCCTAGGAGGCGTCGGAATCGCTTGGCTCGTCATGGGCCTGACCGGTGAGTTGGGCGAGGGTGGACCTCGCGTGGTCCACGTGTTGTGCCGCCGCCACCCCCGTGGGCGGGTTGGCGAGGAAGGCCTCCAGGTATGGAATGGCGTCCGCGACCTTTCCCGAGCGGATCAGGAGGAAGGCCAGGCCGTAGTGGGCACCCGAAGCGTTAGGATCCTTCTGGAGGACGTGCCGATAGGTCTTGGCGGCCTCGTCGGTCATCCCGATGCGAGTGTATGCGATGGCGATCTGCTGGAGCACCACCGGATCGCCGGGATGCTCCTTCAGGGCGAGGCGGAGGGAGGTGAGGGCTTCGTGGAACTTCCCGTCGGAGAGAAGCTCCATGCCTTCCTCGTAGTAGTCCACCTCGCCTTCCCTGCCACCACCACCGAAGAGCTTCTTCCAAAGGGACATGGACAGGGGCCGTAGCTTGAGAAGCCAATCCACCATGAGTCAAGGTAACGTAGGTGGGCCCGGGTGGCCTCGCAACGGAAGGAGGAACCGAAAGAACGAGGCCCCACTCGGGCCCGCAACGGAAGAACGGGCCGGCAGGATGGGGCCGCGCCCGGGCCCGTAACGGGGACACGCGAAACGGCTCGTCAGGGGGAGGCGCATGGGCCGTACTGTGCCCACTGACCCGGGCTTTCCATGACGCGGGCGTAGAGGAGCCCTTCCGCCAGATGCTCCGGAAGCCGTCTCTTCATCTCATCGAAGAAGTAGCGGGCCTGGTTCTCGGCGGTGCTCTCCATCTCCGTGAAGGGTGGGACCTCGTTCAGGTTCTGGTGATCGAACCTGTCGGCAAGCTCCTCCAGGTGCCGCTTCAGGTCACTGAAGTCGTAGGCCATTCCCGACGTCCTCACCTCGGGCGTCCGGAGGGCCACCTCCACCACATAACGGTGGCCGTGGAGGCGGGCGCACTTGCCTTCGTAATCCCGCAGAAGGTGGGCCGAATCGTAGTGAGCCTGGACCGCGATCGTGTACATGGAATTCGCCGCTCCTGCCAACGTTTTTAGGAGAGGAGCATGTGGCCGGCCATGGAGAGCCGGAGGAATTCGTCCCGGGTCTTCTGATCCCGGAGAAAGCTCCCGCGCATGGCGGAGGTGATGGTCTTGGAGTTCTGCTTCTCCACCCCACGCATCATCATGCAGAGGTGGTATGCCTCCACAACCACACCCACACCCATGGGTTGGATGGTGTCCCAGACGGCCTGGGCCACCTGCTCCGTGAGCCGCTCCTGGACCTGGAAGCGCCGGGAGAACACCTCCACCAACCGCGCCGCCTTGCTCAGGCCCATGATCTGCCCATCGGGGATATAGGCCACGTGGGCCTTGCCGAAGAAGGGAAGGAGGTGGTGCTCACAAAGAGAGTAGAGCTCGATGTCCTTCACCAGCACCATGTTGTTGTGACGCTCCTCGAAGATCCCGTCACCGAGGGCCTCTTCCGGACTCAGGTGGTACCCGCGGGTCAGGAAACGCATGGCCTTCTCCACCCGCTCCGGGGTCCGCTCCAGGCCCTCCCGGTCCGGATCCGTGTCCAGCCGACGGATCATCTCCCGTACCAGGTCCTGGAAGGGCACCCCGGACAGGTCGTTCCGCACGTTCGTTGGGTCCTCTGGCATGGGCTCCCTCCCTGGGTCATCTCGGCAAAGAGCCCCCGTGGCGAGAACGCCCGGATGCGGGCTCGGCAGGACCGGTGTCGGATCCACGGCCCAATCTCTGGATCGAAACCAGAAGGCGCCACCCCCTTGAGGCCTCTGGTCTGAAAGGCTCCAGCCGTGGCGTTCCATCTCTTCCGGCCGCCCGCCGGGGCGATGGCCGACTCACTCCAGGTCCAGGACAGGCATGGCGCACACATGAAGAGGCCGACACCTCTCAGAGATGCCGGCCTCGGACGCGCACCGGAAGGTTGTTATTGAAGCCCGGGCAACAACTGTTGGTGACTTCCCACCGGCATTCGAAGTCCCCCGCAGGGGCAGGTCGTCCGCCGTCGGAGTCAGTCCCGGCTTCATCTCTGTTGGCTCAGTAACGACGCCTTCCGACACGCTCCACAATCAATATACCCCCGAAGGCGGGGATTCGTCCAGAAGCTGTTCTTCCGGTGGCGCGGCGCCCGCCCTCCGGCAGCAAGACGCTCAAGCCTCGGATCGAAAGCTCCGGAGGAACCGGAGGTTCCGCAGGTCGTTACCCACCGGATCCGACTCCTTGGGCGTCTCCAGGATCTTCGGGATCGTCCTGAAGCCGGGATCCAGGAGAATGCGCCTGAAGGGCTCCGGGCCCAGGGTTCCTTCCCCCAGGTGCTGGTGGCGGTCCTTTCGGGACCCGAGGGGGTGCTTCGAATCGTTCAGGTGGAAGAGGCCGAGTCGCTCCAGTCCTATGGTGTCCTGGAACTCCGCCCAGACTCCCTCGTAGTCTCCCACGAGATCGTACCCGGCGGAGTAGGCGTGGCAGGTGTCGAAACAGACGCCCAGACGGGACCGCAACTCCGACGGAACCCGCTCCAGGATGGCAGCCAGGTTCTGGAACGAACCGCCCACACTGGTCCCTCCCCCGGCCGTCATCTCCAGGAGGACGGGGGTAGATCCTCCCACCTCCTCCAGGGCTCGGATGACGCCCTCGGCGTTTCGGGCGATGCCGCTGGCGCTGTCGCCGTCGGTGGCGTTGCCGGGGTGGGTCACCAGGAAGTCCAGCCCAAGGTCCGACGAGCGAGCCAACTCATGCCGGAAGGACTCGTACGAGCGTTCCCACAGAACCGAATCGGGAGTGGCCAGGTTGATGAGGTAGGAATCGTGGGACCCGGCCACACGAATGCCGTGGGCCGACGCCTCCTCCCTGTATTCCCGGGCCTGCTCCGAACCCAGGGTGTGTTCCGCCCACCGGTTGGGCTGCTTGGTGAAGAGCTGAAGGCAGACGGCCTGGATCTCCCGGGCACGGGCCGGTGCATTTCTGACGCCGCCGGCGGCGGACACGTGAGCGCCCAGCTCGTCCTCATGGCTCTCCCGAGCCATCCACGCCTTTCCTTGCGGTTTGATCACTTTGTTCCGGTGCGAGGAAACAAGATTCCCGGTCCACCCACCCCCCCGCGAGACCTTCTCGGTTCGTACTGTGCGCACAAGTTACAGTCCGGCAACGACTTGGCAAGAATACCAGCGTCATCTTCCCATGCTTCTCTTCCCCGGCATGCCTCTTGTGGTTTCCCGGTTCTTACCGATGGCGCGTCCGGACGCCTTGCGATTCCGGACTTCAGTACCTACAGGCGCCCCCCGACCCGGGACATGGGCACCCAAGAGCATCGCGTTCACCAGGACGCTGGAGACGACAATGAGAATCAGCACCGACGGTTTCATCGACCTTCGAGACCAGCGTCGGGTTCGAACCCCAGGATACTACGAAGCCGAGATCGACCCCATGCCGGAAGCGGAAGCTCTTGCCTTCCTGCTCTCTCACAGCTTTCCGGGACATCGCCGGATCGTGCGGCCCCTGACCCCCAGAGAGCGGAGGAAGCTCAAGAGGGCCTCATGGGCCGACTCCGTCAACGAGCGCATGAACCTCGTGGATCTGGTGTGGCGGGCGGTGACCCGGCCCGTACCTCCCCCCAGGGACATGGACACGCCGGAGCTGGTCCAGGTGGTGCGGGTGGACGGGGAGTGGGCCTATCCCATCTACCTGGACAGGGAAGGGACCCGGGTTTTACCCGCGGGAGGGAGCCCCATGTGTGAGTTGCGAAAGACCCTCGGCGCTCCGCTCCTGGACCTGGGAGGTCAGAAGGCCATCGCCTGAGGCCTGCCGGCCCCCGGCAACCGGCGCGCCCTGCCCGGCCAAGCTTCCTGGTTCGGGGCCTCGTCCCCGCCAGGAGACCCGGCCCGAGGCGAGGCGTCACACCCGACCCCCAGCCGGGGTCACGGCATACCCCCCTCCGTCATGACTCGCACATCCAGGGCCCGGTCCACCTCCTCCGGTGGGACGAGCCCCCGACGCAGCACCACCTCCCGAACGCTGACCCCCTCCCGAGCCGCTTCCTTGGCCACCTCCACCGCCTGGTCATAACCGATCCGGGGGTTCAGGACGGTGGCAACGGAGGGGTTTCTTTCCAGTAGCTCCCGGCACCGCTCCGGGTTCGCCCGGATCCCCACCACGCACCTGTTGGTGAAGGCCCGGCATCCGTTGGCCAGGAGGGTAATGGACTCCAGGAGAGCCACTGCCAACACCGGCATCATGGCGTTCAGCTCCAGGTTTCCCCTGCTCCCGGCCACGGTGATGGTGGTGTGGTTCCCCATCACACGGGCGGACACCATCATGAGGGCCTCCGCCAGGACCGGGTTCACCTTGCCGGGCATGATGGAACTGCCCGGCTGCACAGCCGGAAGCGTGATCTCGTGGATTCCCGACGTGGGACCGCTGGCCAGCCAGCGGATGTCGTCAGCGATCTTCATGAGGCTCACGGCCACGGTGTTCAACGCCCCCGAGGCCGCCACGGCACCGTCCCTGGCGCCCTGAGCCTCCAGGTGGTCCGCCGCTTCCCGGAACTCGAGCCCCGTGGCGGCGTTGATGCGCCGGATGGTCCGGGCGGCAAACTCCGGATGGGTGTTGATCCCGGTTCCCGTGGCCGTGCCGCCCAGAGCCAGCTCAGCCATCTCCAGGGACCCGGTCCGGACCCGGGCCGTGCCCAGCTCCACCTGTCGTGCCCAACCGGCGAATTCCTGGCCCAGCCGTACCGGCGTGGCGTCCATGAGATGGGTTCTTCCCGATTTAACCACGTGGTCGAAGGCCCGGGCCTTCTCCACCAGGGCCTCCCGCAACGCCTCCAGGGCCGGTAGCAGTTCCTCTTCCATGGCCGTTCGGGCCGCAACGTGGATCACCGTGGGGATGACGTCGTTGGAGGACTGCCCCAGGTTCACGTGGTCATTGGGATGCACCCGGATTCCCCGGCTTGCCAGAAGCTCCTCCGCCCGGCGGGCCATGACCTCATTGGCGTTCATGTTCGTGGAGGTCCCTGAGCCCGTCTGGTAGACGTCCAGCACGAATTCGCCGTCCCACTTCCCTTCCGCCACCTCGGCGGCGGCGGCGGCGATGGCATCGGCCGGCTCCTGGCCCAGGAGACCCAGCTCGGCGTTGGTCAGGGCCGCCGCCTGCTTCACCAGGCCCATGGCCCGGATGAAACCACGGGGAAAGCGCTGGCCACTGATGGGAAAATTCTCCAGGGCTCTCTGGGTCTGGGCCCCGTAGAGAGCTCCATCGGGCACCAGGACCTGGCCCAGGGAATCTCTCTCCATCCGGAATCCACCTGACATGACGCACCCTCCTTCCGTGGGCAGCAGTTCTACTTCTTCCTGGGTGGCTGAACCGCTACCCCTGGAGGTGCCCTGGGTTCTCCGCCAACCAGCGCTCGGCGTCCAGGGCGGCCATGCAGCCCGTGCCCGCCGCCGTCACGGCCTGCCTGTAGACGTCGTCGATGACGTCGCCGGCGCCGAAAACCCCTGGTACACTGGTCCGGGTGGTTCCGGCCTCCACCTGGATATAGCCATTGGGCCTCAGGAGAACCTCCTCTCCCAGGAACGCGGTGTTCGGCGTGTGCCCGATAGCCATGAACACGCCCCTGCACTCCAGGGTCCGTTCCTCTCCCGTAACCGTGTCTCGCAGGCGGACACCCGTCACCGACTCTGCCCCCAGGATGTCCGTCACCACGGAGTTCCACGCCACTCGGACCTTGGGGTGGGCGAGGACCCGTTCCGCCAACATCTTGTTGGTGGCCCGGAGCTCCTCCCTGCGATGCACCACCACCACCTCGTCGGCGTACTTGGCCAGGTGCTCGGCCTCCGTCATGGCCGTGTCACCACCCCCCACCACCACCAGGCGCTGGTTACGAAACGCCGGCAGGGCCCCGTCGCACACGGCACAGGCGGACACCCCTCCACCGGAGCGGGCCAGACGTGTCTCGTTTTCCAGGCCCAGCCAGTTGGCCCGGGCTCCCGTGGCGATGATGACGGCCCTGGCCAGGACCTCGCCGCTGTAGGGGGTCTCGATCCTCTTGGGGCGTGCGGCAAGGCTCACCCTCACCGCATCGTCGGTGATGATTCGAGTGCCGTAGCGCTCCGCCTGGATCCGCATCCTGGCCATGAGCTCCTGGCCGTGGATCCCCTCTGGAAAGCCCGGGAAGTTCTCCACCTCGGTGGTGAGCATGAGCTGCCCTCCGGGGATCATCTCGGTGCTGGCCATCCCCTCGAGGACCAGGGGGCTGAGGTTGGCCCGGGCGGCATAGATGGCCGCCGTCCACGCGGCTGGGCCCGATCCGATGATCACAACCTTCTCGACCTTGGTGTCTTCACTCATCTCTTCAGAATCCCTCTCGGATTCACCCCCCGTCCCGGGAGGACAGGGGATCCTCCGGGCCCAGGGCGATACGGGCGGCGTCCCGCACCACCTCCCGGGCATTCTCATAGTCCACGGCTTCCATGGCCTCGAAGAGAGGGACCCAGCGACAGTCGGTGATCCCTTCTGCTTCCTCCGGCACCGGCTCCCCGGACTCCGAAACCATCAAGAAGAAGGTGCAGTGCTTGTGGACAAGCTGCCCCTTGAGGCGGAAATACCAATCGATGGTGCGGAGTCG
The DNA here is from genome assembly GCA_003564295.1 of Gemmatimonadota bacterium. Classification (GTDB taxonomy): domain Bacteria; phylum Gemmatimonadota; class Gemmatimonadetes; order Longimicrobiales; family Gaopeijiaceae; genus PXFI01. The sequence goes on from PXFI01000164.1 coordinate 11,311, forward strand.
GGGACCCAGAACCAGGTCCTCCAGACCCGTTTCCTCCCCCACCTCCCTGAGGCCGGCCGCAGGAGGGTCTTCGGCACCCTGCAGGTGGCCTTTCGGCAGTCCCCATTTTCCGTAGGGGTCCTTGATGAGCAGCACGTGGATCCTGCCCTCGATGCGCCGGAGAACCACCCCACCGGCGCTCCTCTCCTCCCGGGCCCGGCGCCCGGCGTTGAGACCGGAGCGGGCACTCCTCAAGGGTCGCGGCCTATCCCCACAGCTCAACGGGAGCCCCCTCCGGCCGGTCTCTCGGGAGGCCGGCCACCGGCCCCCCGGGCCAAACGAGATGGGAGGAGAGGCACAGGCCGCCTGAGGCTTCTTTCTCGGAAGCCCGGCCATGGGCCCTTGGGCCGGAGGAAACGGGAAGAAACATGGGGCCCCTTGAGACTTGTTTCCTAGAAGATGGAGAGCCGGACATAACGGTGAGGATTCTCCTTGAAGTCCTCCAGGAGGGCCTGGAGGTCCCGGAGGGCGTCCTGGGCCCGGATCGCCAGGGTCTCGTCGGCCATGAGGCGGCCGAAGGCCCCCTCCCCCGACTCGATCTGGGCCATGAGGCGATCCAGGCGGACGAAAGCGGAATCGGCATGCATGACCAGCACCTGGGCGCCCTGGGCCGTGCTGCCCAGGTCCTGGGTGAGCTCCCTCAGATTGAAGACGGTGGCCTGGACATCCTCAAGCAGGGATTCGGTGCCCGGGGCCCCCAGGATCTCATCCACCTTCTGGAAGGCCAGGTTCGCGCTTCGAGCGGCACCACCCAACTCCACCACGGCGGATTCCACCTCCGTGGCCAGTTCCACAAAGGCGCCGGCCTGCACTTCCACCAGATCGCGTAACCTCTCGCTCACCTCCTGGATGTTGTCGATGGCGAGGCTGATGTTCTGGGCCGTTTCCTCGGTGAAGGCTTGCTCCACCCGGGCCGTCAGCACCGTCAGGGTCGCCGAGATCTCGTCAGCAGCCGCCGTCAGGCGCGTGATGTCCGGAAGGGCATGCCCCCCCAGGACCTCCGGCTCCCGTGGCTCGTAGTAGTCGAATTGTGGGTAGACCGTCCGGCACACGATCTCCGCCTGCCAATCACCGAACATGGATTCCGGAGCCAGGATGACCACCGGATCGGCAGGCAGCTCCACGTCCTCCTGAATCCTCATCCGAACCCGGACGGCTTCACCCCCCGGCTCCACTGCGATACTTTGCACCCGCCCGATGCCCACGCCCCGGAGCTTCACCGGGTTCCCCCTCATGAGCGAACCGACTTCGTCGAACAGGGCCTCCACCTCACGGGTGCCCCGGCCCAGGGTCACCTCCTGCAGCCATAGCGTGCCCACAACGGCTGTGAACACACCCGCCACGATGACCACTCCCACCAGAATCTCTCTATGCCGTGTCATCCCGCCCCCTCCAGGAGCTCGGGTTTGCCCTCGATGAACCCTCTTACGACCGGATCGGAACAGGCCCGGACCTCCTCGGGCGTCCCCATGAACCGGATCACGCCCTCGTGAATCATACCTATGCGATCCGCCACCAGGTAGGCGCTTTCCATGTCGTGGGTGATGACCACGGTCGTCACCTTCAGCTCCTCCCGGGTTTTCATGATGAGACGGTTGATCACCGTGGTCGTCACCGGGTCCAGGCCGGTGGTGGGCTCATCGTACAGGAGGTACCTGGGTTGGGTGGCGATGGCCCTGGCCAACCCTGCTCTCTTCTTCTGCCCCCCCGACAGTTCTGCCGGGAACCTACTTTCATACCCCTCCAGTTCCACCAGTGCCAGACACTCCCGGACCCGCTCCGCCATGGCCTTCTCGGTCATCTCCGGGATCCGTCGCAAGCCCAGCCCCACGTTCTCCTCGATGGTCAGGGAGTCGAAGAGGGCAGCGAATTGGAACACGTAGCCCACGTGTCTCCGGATCTCGTTGAGCCGCTCCACTGCCAGCTGCCCCAAATTCACCCCGTCCACCCACACCTCTCCCCGGTCGGGCTTCAGGAGACCCACCACGTGCTTCAGCGCTACAGACTTCCCCGTCCCTGACTGGCCCACGATGGCCACGGTCTCTCCCTCGTGGACCTCCAGGGAGAAGCCCCGGAGGACCTGGTTGGACCCGAAGGCCTTGTGAACGTCCTGCAGGACGATACTCACAGGAGTGTCGCCGCCCAGAAGGCGTCCAGCACCAGGATCACCATGCTGCTCACCACTACCGCCCGGGTCGTGGACAGCCCCACCCCCTCGGCCCCACCCCGGGTGGTGAACCCGAAGAAGCAACCGATGGAGGTCACCGTAAGACCGAAGCTCAGGGACTTGATGACCGCGAACTGGACATCCCAGGGTAGGAAGAAGAGGCGCAGCCCCTTCATGAACTCGGGGGTGGACATGTCCAGCAGCTGGAGGGAGGTGAGCCATCCGGCGGCTATGCCCGTGGCCGTGGCCAGAATCACCACCACGGGAAACATGATGATGCCGGCGAGGACCCGGGGCACCACCAGGTAGGCCGCCGGGTCGTAGGCCATGGTCTCCAGGGCGTCGATCTGCTCTGTGACCCTCATGGTCCCCAACTCCGCGGCGATGCTCGCTCCCACCCGCCCGGACAGAGCCAGTCCCGTGAGCACGGGCCCCAGCTCCAGGATCATGGTCTTGCCCACCAGGGTGCCCACGAAGTACAGGGGCACGGCTCCCGTGAAGGTGTAGGAAGCCTGGAGGGCCATGACCACCCCGGTGAAGGCGGCGATGAAGAGTGCGATGGGTACCGAGTCCACCCCGATCCGGGCCATCTGCCCCGGCAGGAGCCTTCCCCAGGTTCCCACCTGCGGAAGGGCCCGGAGGGTGTCCATGGCCAACCCACCCCAGCGCCCGATCTGGGCCACGGTGTCCAGGGCCGAGCGCCCCACCAAGTAAAACGGATTCAGCAGGAAGCGGGTCTTCATGAAGGAAAGTATAGTCGAGGGGGGGAGACTGTCGCTACCCTGGCCCGGAGAATGTGGCGAGACCGGGAGGGGGCCCGGGACGGCCGGTTACCGGCCTGGCCACCCGGAGAGGACGGGCTCGAGGTTGTCCCGGCGAGGAAGCTGGTAGAGCCCGAGGAAAGAAGGCCGGTGAGAGACGCCCTTCAATCCCCCTGGCGGAGACGCTCCAGCGTGAGCTCCACGTCCTCTTCTCGGTTGCCACCAGGGCCGGCGATCTCATACACGACCCTTATCCTCCGCACGGCGCCCAGGGGATCCGAGATGGCCACCTCGAAGTCCAGGTTCTGTTCCGCGGAGGAGATTCGGGTCCGGACCCGTTCCCCCGGCTCTGCCTCTCTCCTCTCTGCAGGGTTGCGAAACAGAGTCTTGGTGGATTGTCGGCCCGTCTCCAGGTCTCGCGTCACCTTCACGTGTCGAAGCCAGTCCGGCTGATAGCTGATGTCGTATTGATAACCCCTCTGGTCCACCCCCTGCCCATCCCGGTTGTGTCTGGCCATCCCGTCCTCCGCAACGGATGCGTTCGGTGGAAAACCCCCATAAACCAATGTTTCCCTTTGTCAAAAAAAATGTCAACCTTCATGTGAACAGACTCGTGATATGCCCTGAGAAGACTCAAGAATGCCCAGATGCCTGAAGGCCGATTTCTTGTATTCATACCAATCAGGCCCAGGCGGAATTCAGGATATTTTCTTGAAGGCGCACCGCCCGGCCACTCTCGGGAGGTGCGCAGAAGGGCCGCAGAACCGGGCCGTCAGCGCACCCGTGGGAAGCTGCAGCGTACCCTCTTCTCCCCAACCTGCCTCATCCCCTCTCTCCGGCTTCCGGGAGGTTTGCTGGAGAGGCTCAACTGGGCCGGGGGATCAGCTCACCCAGGTTCCGCGCAGAGCGCGCAAGACTCTTGCCCAACATCTTCACCCCGATTATGTTGGGTTGTTACAGAGGGAGATGCAGGTCAGCCGACGGCCCTTTCCCCTGTCGCCTCTCAGCTTGTTGCCCCATTCCGACCACCGAGAACCCATCCGGCGAGCCGCCGAGTTCGACCCCACCTGACCCAGCGGACCTTGAACGGTTCGCCCCATCGGGAGCACCCCTGTGGACATCGCAGAACTGAAAAGCAAGAGCGTCACAGACCTCCACGAGCTGGCGGAGGAGCTGAACATCACCAACTACTCGGGTCTCCGAAAGCAGGATCTGATCTTCCGCATCGAGCAGAATCTGCTGGACAGCGAGGTCGTGCTCCGGGGAGAGGGTGTACTGGAGATCCTCCCGGAGGGCTACGGCTTCCTGAGGTCCCAGGATTGGAACTACCTCTACGGACCCGACGACATCTACGTAAGTCCGTCCCAGATCAAGCGCTTCGACCTCAGGACCGGCGACACGATCCTGGGGCAGGTCCGCCCCCCGAAGGAGGGTGAGCGTTACCTGGCCCTCCTGAAGGTGGAAAGCGTCAACGGCGACGAGCCGGAGAAGGCCAAGCACCGAATCGCCTTCGACAACCTCAAACCCCGGTTTCCGGAGGCGCGCCTGCGGCTGGAGAACAAGGCCGGCGATATCTCCATGAGGGTCATGGACCTCGTCACACCCCTGGGGATGGGGCAGCGGGGACTCATCACCTCGCCCCCCAAGGCCGGTAAGACCATCCTCCTGCAAAAGATCGCCAATTCCATCACCGAGAATCACCCCCAAGTCCAGATGATCGTCCTCCTCATCGATGAGCGCCCCGAGGAGGTGACGGACATGGAAGAGAACGTGAACGCCGAGGTCATCTCGTCCACCTTCGATGAGCCGGCGGACCGGCACACGCAGGTGGCCGAGATGGTGCTGGAAAAGGCCAAGCGATTGGTGGAGCACGGAAAGGACGTGGTGATCCTCCTCGACTCCATTACCCGCCTGGCCCGGGCCTACAACGTCACGGTCCCCCACTCCGGAAAGATCCTGTCCGGGGGCGTGGACGCCAACGCCCTGCACAAGCCCAAGCGGTTCTTCGGCGCCGCCCGAAACATCGACGGCGGTGGCTCCCTTTCCATCATCGCCACGGCCCTCATCGAGACCGGGAGCCGGATGGACGAGGTCATCTTCGAGGAGTTCAAGGGAACGGGGAACATGGAGCTGGTCCTGGATCGGCACATCGCCGATAAGCGGATCTTCCCGGCCATCGACCTGAACCGGTCCAGCACCCGGAAGGAGGAGCTCCTTCTCAGCGATCAGGAGCTCAAGCGGGTCTACCTGCTCCGGAACTTCCTCTCGGACATGCCCCCCGCCGAGGCCATCGAGTTTCTCATGGAGCGGATGAGGCGGGTCAAGACCAACCAGGAGTTCCTGGACAGCATGGCTGCGGGAGGGTGACCAGGGGCACGGCCCACAGGCTCACTCGTCCAGCACTTCCCCGTACCTTGGATTCACCACCAGATCCTCTCCCTCGTAGATCTTCCGGTCCCAGGGAAAGATGATGGTGGTATCCGTCTCCAGGGCCGTGTAGTCTGGCTTGAACCCCCCGGGGCGGGTGAAGCTGGTGGCGGTCCGGACCTCAGCGGGCTTCGTGTCCCGGATGGCCGCCAGACCCATCCGGAGGGTGTCACCGGAAGAGGTGATCTCGTCCACGAGGAGGACCTTCTTCCCCTGGCACTGTAGGGGAGCGGCCGAAAGCACCGCCGGGCGATCCCGAACCCACTCCCCTCCTTCTCTCCTAGAAATGGTGAGGGAGTAGAAGTCCTTGCGGAGAACGGAAGCCACCACAGCCCCGGGGATCACCCCGGCCCGGGCAATTCCCACCACCAGGTCCGGCTCATAGTCCCGGGCGACCCTGAGGGCCAGTGCCCTGCAAAGCTCCCCGAACATCTCCCAGGAGAGGTCCAGGTAATCGGTGGACTGGGACTCGAAGGGGCTCGGCATGGGACTCACCTGGGTCATGGGACGCTCCCGGCTGAACAGACTGTAAAGGTACCCAAATCGCCGCCGAACCTGCAACGTTGTAGCCGGGATGCCATGCCCGAGGAAGCACGCACACGGAAGACCAGTGGAGGAAGCCTCATGCAGCAAGACATGCGGGAGGAAGCGGACCGGCGATTCCAGGAAGCGCTGGAGCACTCCGGGGTTCGGGACCCCCGGGAGCTGTGCAGGGAGTCCCTGAGGGAGCTCAAGGGCACCGATCCCAGCGGCTACGACAGGGCCGTCAACCACTTCCAGACCGTGCTGGTCCCGTCCATCGCCTCGGGCCGGGTGGAGCCTCTCCAAGCGTGGAGGGAATACGGTTGCCTCCTGGCCGAGGCGGTGACCGCCGGACGGACGGTGGCCATCGATGACACGGGCCGGGCCCATCCCTACCAGCCCGACAGTCCCATGGAATGGCTCGTCCTCCATCTCCCGGAGAAGAAGGCCGCACGGGCCTTGGTGGTGTCCCTTCCCGTGAAGCCTTCCCGAGCCCAGAAGGCTACCTTCGAGCTCCTGGTGAAGGGGGGCCAGCGGCTGCCGGAGAAGTAGGGCGAGGGCGGTACCCCGGGCCCCGCATGGCAGCCATGAGCTCATCCCTTTCCGGAGGGGGCCGTGTTACCCGGCTCACAGCCAGCGTCACCGCCAGAGCGAGGATGAAGGCGGGGATGAGCTCGTAGAGAAGGGCGTCCAGGGCCGGCGTGAGCTTCCAGACGAAGGTCACCACCGTACCCGTGATCAGCCCTGCCAGGACCCCGGCCCGGGTTGTACCCCGCCAGAATAGGGCCAGGATGGACGTTGGCCCCAGGGCCGCACCCAATCCGGCCCAGGCAAAGAGCACCAGCCAGAAGACCAGGCTCTGGGCCAGCCACCCCAGGACCAGGGCAACCCCCACCAGGATGGCCACCATGGCTCGGGAATAGAGGACCAGCCGCTGCCTGGGAACTGGGCGGTTCTTTCGCACCACCTTCTGGTAGACGTCTCGTACCACGGCGGAGGCAGCCACCAGGAGCTGGGAGTCGGCGGTGGACATGATGGCGGCGAAGATGGAGGCAACCACCACCCCGAAGAGGATGGGGTGGAGGTGGGTCTGAGCCAGCATGGGATAGAGGTTCTCCGTGTCCCCGGCAAGCAGGTGGCCAGCGTCCGGGAAGTAGATCCTGCCGGCCATGCCCACAAGGACCGCCCCACCACCCATCACAACGTTCCAGGAGGTCCCCACCCATGCGGCCCACCGGAACTGCTCCGGATCCCGGATGGACATGTAGCGAATCAGGATGTGGGGGTTTCCCGGAGACCCCAGGCCGATGCCCACGAACCCCAGCCAGGCCCCGAACCCCAATGAGATGGGATCCACGAAAGCCGGATTCCAGGATGCCAACTCACCCATGACAGGCCCCCACCCTCCCCCGTGGGTGATGGCCAGGGCCGGCAGCACCACCAGCCCCAGGATCATGAGAAGGGCCTGGAGGGTGTCGGTGAGGCTCACCGCCAGGAAACCGCCCAGCGTCGTGTAGCCCAGGACGATGGCCGCCGTCACCAGCACCCCGGCCCAGTGACTCATCCCGAAGCTGGCGGACATGGCCTTCCCTCCCCCGACGAACTGGGAGGCCACGTAGACCACCATGAAGACCAGGATGACCACCGCCAGGGTCAGGCGAAGACGTCCGTCCTCGTCCCCGAAACGGGCGGCGAAGAAGTCCGGCAGGGTGATGCAGTCGTAGGTCTCGCTGAAGCGCCTCAGCCTTCCGGCGTAGAAGAGAAAGAGGAAGAGCTCGGCCACCGTGTACCCCGTGACCGCCCAGAGGGCCGAGGCCCCCATGACATAGGCCATCCCCGTCACCCCGAGGAGGAGCCAGGCGCTGCGTCCCGACACCACGGCCGAGAGGGCCACCACGAGCCGGCTCATCCTCCGGCCGCCCACGAAGAACTCGTCGATACCTTCCGAGGAGAACCGGGAGGAGAGAACCCCGATGACCAGGAGGAGGAGGAGGTAGCCCAGGAAAGAAACTACGGCATGCCCGCTCACGGCCATGGGGACCGCCGCCGCCACTTCCTGCATCAGGATGCCGCTCGCACGGCCTCACCGCCCGGAATCCGTGCCTTTTCCGGGGTCCTGCGCGCCGCCGCCTCCACCACCCTCAGTCTTCCACGAGGAAGGCCAGGGCCCACGCACCGATCCCGGTATGGGTAGCCAGAACCGGGGTGGCGGGAGAGGAGATGATCTCCACGTCCCCGTACTCTTCCTGCAAGGCCTTCGTAACCTGGGGCACGATCTCCGGGCAGCCCACGTGGCCGATGCCGAAACGCACCTTCCTCGCCCCGGCCTGCATCTTCTCCCGGAGCAGGTCCATGACCACCGGAAGGACCCGCTTCCGGCCAATAGCCCGCCCGGCAGGCTCCACGGCTCGTCCATCGGTTGGCACCCAGAGGACGGGCTTCAGCCCCAGGACCGTGGCCAGCCAGGCCTTACCTCGGCCCACCCGGCCTGAAGCCAGGAGGCGGTCCAGGCTGTCCACCGTGAGAAAGATCCCGGACTGGAGGCGGATCCGCCTCAGCTCTTCCACTATGGCCGCCGGCTCCCAGGCAAGCTCCGCCAACTCCGCAGCCTTCAGCACCAGGAGTCCCTGCAGTAGGGAGGCTCCCAGACTGTCCACCAGGTGCACCCTGGCCTCCTGGAAATGACGGGCCGCCGCCTCGGCGGATTTGAAGGTTCCGGAAAGGTTGGAGCCGATGACCACCGCCAGGATCTCCTCCGATTCCTCCGCCGCCTGGCCGTAGGTCTCCAGGAAAGCTCCGGGAGGAGGTTGGGAGGTTGTGGGGAGGTCACCCTCTTCCCGGAGGGCTCCGTGGAACTCCTCGGCCGTGATGTCCACACCGTCCCGGAGGTTTTCTTCCCCACGGATCAGTATCAGGGGAACCACCCTGATGCCGTGGGCCCGGAGCACCTCCTCCGGGAGGTCGGCAGCGCTGTCGGTGACGATGCCCACAGGGCGGCGTGCCAGGGTGCGATGCCCTGTGGCCGCCCGCTCCGCCGCAGCGTGCTGGGCCTCCATGTCCTCGGCCTTGTGGGTCACCAGGGTACCCAGGGTCTTCAGGTAGGAGAAGACCGCCTCGGGCTCGTCGGTGTGGACGTGGACCTTCAGGATCTCGCCGGACCGGATCACGATGAGGGAATCGCCCAGGGGCCGGAGTTGCTCCTGGACGGCCCCCTGCCCCGGAAGCTCCGGGCCCCGGACCATGGCCTCCGTGCAGTACCTGTATTGCTCCTCATGTGCCGTGTACTCAGCCTGCCCTGCGGCGGGAGCGGTCCCCTGGAAGGTGGAGGGAGCATCCAGGGAGACCAGGGGGTCCCCGTTCATGTACCGGACCACCCCCTCCAGGAGGTGGACGAATCCCTTCCCCCCGGCATCCACCACGCCGGCCTTCTTGAGAACCGGGAGAAGCTCGGGTGTCCTTTCCAGCGAGGCCCCCGCCTCCTCCACCAGATGCCCCATCAGCTGGTGGAAGTCCTGCACCCTCGCCTCCAGGGACGCCACGGCCGTGTCCCTCATGACGGTGAGGATGGTCCCCTCCACAGGCCGCTCGATGGCCTTGTAGAGGCGGTCGGCCCCTGCCTGGAGGGCGTCCCCGAACTCCTGGGCCGTGAGGCGGACCTTTCCCCGGATTTGGTCGGCAAAACCCAGGAGGAAGTGGGAGAGCATCATCCCGGCGTTGCCACGTGCTCCGAGGACGGCGGCCTGGGCCGCCTGGTCGGCCACCGCATCGACACCCCGATCGGAGTTCCTCCGGAGATGGTCGGCGATGGCCTGGGTCGTCAAGGCCAGATTGGTGCCCGTGTCTCCGTCCGGGACCGGAAAGACGTTGATCCGGTTCAACTCCCGGCGCTGGAGCTGGGCGTACTCGCAGGCCGCCAGAAGGGAGCGGCGAAGTCGGGGCCCGTCCAGGTATGCGATTCTCATGACATTGAAAATCTATTACAGGCCATGATTTGGCAACGAGACCAGCGCCGGGGGAATCCGGTGCGGGCCGAGGGGGTGTGTAAGGATCGGGCGAGGGAGGGCCGGATGGGCAAGGGCCGAATGGGCAAGGGCCGGATGGGCAAGGGCCGGATGGGCAAGGGCCGGATGGGCGGCGTGTGCGCAGGCCGGACATGGGAGGGTCCTACTGAAGGATCCCGCCCTCCTGACCGTAGATTCTGCGAGCGGCGCCACAGCAGCGGCGCTACAGCACCGGACCCTCGATCAGGGAAGCCACGACCATGAGCCACCCGTTGAGAAGTCTCGCCTCTCTTCTTGTCACGGCCCTTCTTCTCCCGCCGGTCTTCCTTCTCCAGGCCTGTGACCGGGAAGGCGGCCCATGGCAGGGGACCGTCACCGACAGCGCCGGTGTCACCCTGGTCCGGAACCCCGCCACGCCGGTCTGGACCTCCGGAGAGGCATGGACCGTGACCGAGGAGCTCCGCATCGGCACCGTGGCCGGCCAACCTCAATACCAGTTCGGTCAGATCACCTACCTGGACGTGGCGGACGACGGCACCGTCTACGTCATGGACATGCAGGCCAGTGAGGTCCGGGCCTACGACGGGGAGGGGAGGTACCTGAGGACCATCGGCCGGCCCGGTAGCGGGCCCGGGGAGCTAAGCCAGCAGGCCATCTTCGTCTTCGCTGACGGGAAGGGAGGGATCGTGGTGCCGGACCTGGGGAACCAGCGGGTCCATCGTTTCCGGGAAGACGGCACCCCCGAGAGCAGTTTCCCCATGCAGATGCAGGCGGGGATTCCCGGCCGATGGATGATGGACCCCTCGGGCCGGCTCATGGCCCAGCTCACGGGGCTCGACATCCCTGGATTTGCCGCCCTGGCCGAGGGCGATCCCATCGTGGTCTACGACACCACCGGGGCCGTGACGGACACGGTGGCCGTCCTCCCCAAGGGCCAGATGCTGGAAGGGATGACGGAGGAGCGCTTCAGCATGACCATGTTCGCCCCGGAGCCCGTCTGGAACCTGGCGGCGGACGGCTCCCTCTTCTACGCCATGAACGACCGATACCGCATCCTGGTCAACGATCCAGACGGGACCCTCCGGCGAATCGTCACCCGGGAGGTGGAACGCAAGCCCGTGGAGGAAGCCGACAGAAGGGCCATTCTCAGGCTCATGAGGGAAACCTATGAGCAGTTCGGCGTCCCGCCGGCCATGGCGGAGGAGATGATGGCGGGGATCGGGTTCGCTCCCCATTACCCAGCCTTTGCCCAGCTCCTGGCGGGCCCCGGCGGGACCCTCTGGGTCCAGAGGATCCGAACCGCCCGCGACATGGCTTCGGCTGTCGGTGAGGCAACGGAGTTCGACCCCCAGGACCTGACCTCTCCGGAATGGGAGATCCTGGACGCCGAGGGCCGCTACCTGGGTGTGGTCACCCTGCCCGACCGCTTCAACCCATTGCAGGTCCGGGGGGATGACCTCTACGGGGTGTGGCGGGACGAGCTGGACGTCCACTACGTCATGCGGGTTAGGGTGCATCGAACGGAGGAATGACGCCCCCGCCCCGGGCAACAAGCCACTGCGGCTCGGCCCCCGCCAGCGTCCCGGCTCGCCGTCCCGGGGTACCTCGCCGGGAACGTGCCCGGAGCATACCTTCTGCTGAGAACGACGGAGTCGCGCCGCCGAATGCAAAGGCGGCCCGGGCCCGGAAGACCAACTTGACCAGCACAAGGGAG
>PXFI01000062.1 GCA_003564295.1 Gemmatimonadota bacterium
CCCCCAGGGGCTCCAGGAGCTCGATGGTCCCGACGAACTGGCCCCGGACTCCCTGGCTCTCCAGCTCTTCCACCGGGGTGGGCTCGTTGCCGCTGAGGAGACGGAAGAGTCGGCATGCCTCCTGCAGGGAGGGAACGGCCACGGCAACGTGGTCCAGAGGGAATGACGATAGATCGCTGTAGGACATGATGGCTTCGCGTCGGTTCCAGGGTGAAGAGGTATGGGACTCCCGGCGGCGCCAGAACCCGGCGGCATGGTACCTGGTGCCGCCCATATGATCAAGGAGCAGGATACATGGCAGGTGGTGACAGAGTATTCGAAGTGACCGATCAGAGCTTCGTGGACGAGATCGAAAGCTCCACCGGGCTCGCCGTGGTGGATTTCTGGGCGGCCTGGTGTGGGCCCTGCCGTATGGTGGCTCCCATCGTTGCGGATCTGGCGGAGGAATACGCGGAGAAGGGCCTGAAGGTGGGTAAACTGGACGTGGACACCAACCAGGGCACGGCCAGCAGATTCGGGATCCGATCCATTCCGACTATCCTCTTTTTCAAAGACGGAAAGCACGTGGACACCGTCATCGGAGCCGTTTCCAAACCCTTCCTCCAGGCCAAGATCGACGAGCACATCTGAGGCTACCGGGGGTCCTTCCCTGGACCCGGACCCTGTGGAGCCCCATCCTTCGGGGATGGGAACGCTCTATCTGGTCAGCACACCCATCGGTAACCTGGGAGACGTGACGCGGAGAGCGGCCGAGATCCTGGCCTCCGTGTCCCGGATCCTGGCCGAGGACACCCGCCGTACCCGGAAGCTCTTGAGCCACCTGGGGATCTCCACCTCGTTGTCCTCTCTACACGCCCACAACGAGGCGTCCCGAGAGGCCGAAGTGTTGGGATGGTTGGCCGGGGGAGAGGATCTGGCCCTGGTGTCCGATGCCGGCACGCCGCTGGTGTCCGATCCGGGTCACCGGATCGTGGCGGCCGCCCTGGACGCCGGCTACAGGGTTGTGCCCGTCCCGGGTCCTTCGGCGGTCCTGGCGGCGCTGGTGGCTTCGGGCCTTCCCTCGGACCGCTTCTCCTTCCTGGGGTTCCTGCCCCGCAAAGGTCCCGAGCGGGCTGAGCTCCTGGAGCGGATCGCCTCCTGCCCCGACACCACGATCCTCTTCGAGTCCCCTGAGCGTACGGGCCCGCTCCTGGAGGCTCTCGTGGAGGCCTGCGGTCCGGAGCGTCGGGCCGTGGTGGGCCGGGAGCTCACCAAGCTCCACGAGGAGCTGGTCCGTGGTACGCTGGGTGAGCTGAAAGGTCGCTTTGGTGAGACGTCGCCCCGGGGCGAGGTCACGGTGGTGGTGGAAGGCGCCCTCCCGAGGGAGGACAGTCCCCAGGCAGACGAGGCAGCGGTCCGGGCCCTGGCGGCGGCCCTCCTGGAGGAAGGGATGGCCCCCAGCCGGGTGGCCAGGGAGGTAGCCCGGCGGCTGAAGCTCCCCAGGAACCGGGTCTACCGCATCGTGCAGGATTTGCCCGGGGCCCATTCCGGCCATGCCGGCCAGGGAAGGGACCGTGGCTGAGGCGGACCCCATCCCGGGCGGCGGCCCCGTCACCCGGGGCGGTGGTTCCGCAACCGAGGGAGGCGACAGCCCCCCACCCCTTCGCCTCTCTCCGGAGGCCGCCGCCGTCATCCGTGGGGAGATCCGCCGGGCCCGGGGGCGGGAGGTGACCTTCCTCCTGGAGGTGAGCGAGGACCGGGTGCTGTTGAACCCCCGGGCCGTGGCCCGGGGAAACCGTACCGCCGTCCTGGCCGTGGCCAAGGAGGCTCCCCAGGGGAGCGTCATGGTCCACAACCATCCCTCGGGAGACCTGGAGCCCTCCCGGGCGGACCTGGCGGTGGCGGCATCACTGGCGGAGGAGGGGGTGGGCTCGGCCATCGTGGACAACGGCGCCACGGAGCTCTACGTGGTGGCGGAGCCTCCGACACCACGGGTGAGGGTGCCCCTGGACCCGGAGGAGCTGGACCGGTTCCTGGGTCCCGGTGGGCCCCTGGCCAGGATCCATCCGGGCTTCGAGGACCGGCCCGGCCAGCGGGAGATGGCCCGGCTGGTGGCCCGGAGGTACAACGAGGGAGGTGTGGGACTCGTGGAGGCCGGCACGGGGACGGGCAAGTCCATGGCGTACCTCCTGCCGGCGGCCCTCTGGGCTCTCCGGAATGGGGAGCGGACGGTGGTCTCCACCAACACCATCAACCTCCAGGAGCAGCTGGTGGGCAAGGACCTGCCCCTGCTGCGCCGGGCCCTGGGGGAGGACCTCCGGTGGGCTCTGGCCAAGGGGAGGGGCAACTACGTGTCCATCCGGAGGGCGCACCTGGCCGCCGCCACCGCTCTCTCCCTCTTTCCTGAAGACCGCAGCCAGGAGCTCCAGGGGATCCTGGAGTGGCTCAGGACCACGGAAGACGGGTCCCTCTCGGATCTTTCGGCGCCGCCCTCGGCCGAGGTGTGGGAAGAGGTCCAGAGCGATGCCGACATCTGTCTCAGGACCCGGTGCCCCCATTTCCAGACCTGCTTCTACCAGAAGGCCCGGCGGACGGCGGCCTCGGCGGAGATCCTGGTGGTGAACCACCATCTCCTGTTCAGCGACCTGGCGGTCCGAAGGGCCACGGGCAATTTCACCCGCTCTGCGGTTCTTCCTCCCTACCGGCATCTGGTCCTGGATGAGGCCCACAACACGGAGGCGGCGGCCACGGACCACCTGGGCGTGGAGGTGACCCGTGGGGGGCTCTACCGTCTCCTCTCCCGCCTGGAGCGCCGCGGCAAGGGAGTCCTGGCCGATCTCCAGGGCCAACTCTCGGCTCATCCGGACCGGGGGAACGCCGGGGAGCATCTGGCCCGTATCAAAGGCAGGGTCCTGCCTGCCGTGGCGAAGACGAGGGAACGGCTGGATCCCCTGCTGGCTCCCCTGGAGGTGTTCCTGGAGCAAGGGGAGGGCGGTCCGGTCCGGCTGGGTGGTGGCGACGGCGTGGAGCCCGGTGAGACGGACGTGGTAAGGGAATCCATGTCGGCCTTCGTCTCCGCCGCCCGGCACCTCCTCCTTGAACTGGAGGAGCTAAGGGACAGGGTCCTGAACGACGAGGGCTGGGGGGGTCTCCTGGAAGGGCGGGTCATGGACCTCCACAGCATCCACAACCGACTGGTGCTGGCGGCCCGGGGGGTACAGCGGGTTCTGACTCCCGGAGAGGAAGCGGTGAGCCTTGTGCGGTGGCTGGAGAGGCGGGGAAGGGCCGGGGGTGGCAACCTGGTCCTGGCCGCCGCCCCCATCGAGGTGGGGCCCCTGCTCCGGGAGGACCTCTTCGAACGTCTCCACACGGCCATCCTCACCTCCGCCACCCTCACCACCAGGGCCAGCTTCGAGTATCTCAGGACCCGTGTCGGCCTGGGGCTTGACCCCGGGGGGATTACCCTTGAGGAAGAGACTGTCTTCCGGGCGGCGGGGGAGGGCGTCTTTCGGGTGGAGGATGGCGGCCTCTCAGAGATGGAGGAGGACGGCGTTCTTGAGGCGGAAGAGGCCGTGGTCCCGTCCCCCTTCGATTTTGCCTCCCAGAGCCTACTGGCCGTTCCCACGGACCTGCCGGGGGCTCGGGAGCCCGGCGATCGCTTCCAGGAAGAGACGGCCCGGGTGGTCCTGGACGTGGCGTCCATCACAGGCGGAGGGCTCTTCGTTCTCTTCACCTCCCACCGGGCGCTCCGGCGGGTGGCGGAACTCCTGCGAGAGAAGGAAGGGGAGCATTCGGACTCCCTTTTCGTTCAGGGTGAAACCCCCAGGTTCAGGCTTCTTCAAGGGTTCGTGGACTCGGGGAGGGGGATCCTCCTGGGCACGGCCTCCTTCTGGGAGGGGGTGGACGTACCGGGCCATCCTCTCAGGGGCATCATCCTGCAGAAGCTTCCTTTTCAAGTGCCCACCGAGCCCGTCACGGCTGCCCGGATGGAGGCCATCCAGGAGCGGGGAGGCAATCCCTTCTGGAAGTACACCCTGCCCGAGGCGGCCCTTCGGTTGAAGCAGGGGTTCGGTAGACTCGTCCGGACCCGGGACGACCGGGGCGTGGTGCTGGTCCTGGACCACAGGATCCTCACCAGGCGCTATGGGCCGTATCTCCGCCAATCCCTCCCGCCGGCTCCCCTGGTCAAGGGCCCCTGGCCCGAGATCCGCCGGACGCTGGCCCGGTTCTACAGCCCTTTACCCGGGCTACATCCCTGAGGAAGCCATGAGCCCTACCCTGCGTCCCTCGAAGATCGTCTGCGTCGGCCGGAACTACGCCGCCCACGCCGCGGAGCTCGGTAACGATGTTCCTGCCGAGCCCATCCTCTTTCTGAAGCCGCCATCGGCCCTGATCGGACCCGGCGAGGCCATCGTCCTTCCTCCGGGCGCCGGCCGGGTGGATTACGAGGGGGAGGTGGGCGTTCTCATAGGCCGGCGGGCCAGCCGGGTCCGTGAGAAGGAGGCGCTGGACTTCGTGAAGGGCATTGTCCCGGTAAACGATGTCACGGCCCGGGAGCTCCAGCGGATGGACAGCCAGTGGACCCGTGCCAAGGGGTTCGACACCTTCTGCCCCGTGGGGGATCCTGTGCCCCCGGAGAAGGTGGACCTGGAACGGCTCACGGTGGTGACCCGCCTCAACGGGGAGGAGCGGCAGCGAGGGCGGGCGGACCAGATGGTTTTCTCCATCCCCTTTCTCATCTCCTTCATCTCCCACATCATGACCCTGGAGCCCGGTGACCTGGTGGCCACGGGCACCCCCGAGGGTATAGGGCCTCTCGCCGAGGGAGACGTGGTGGAAGTGGAGCTTCCCGGGCTATCCAGCCTGGTGAATCCGGTTCTGGCAGGAAAGGAGTCCTGACTCATGCACCCCGAGACCAGCCTTCGATTCAAGGGTCTTCCCCCCTATCCCCTGGCGGGCCTTCCCGAGGCGCGACGGCGTCTGGAAGCCAGTGGAGTGGACGTCCTGGACCTGAGCGCCGGCGACGCGGATCTGGCCCCGCCCCCCGCTGCAGTTGGCGCCCTTCAGGAGGCGGCGGCGGATGCGGCTCTCTCCCGCTATCCCTTCAACCTGGGGCTGGCGGCTTTCCGGGAAGAGGTGGTGGCCTGGATGAAGCGGCGTTTCCAGGTGGAACTGGACCCAGCCCGGGAGGTTCTTCCCCTCATAGGCTCGAAGGAGGGCATCGCCCACCTTCCCCTGGGGTTCCTGGATCCGGGAGACGGGGCCCTGATTCCGGATCCCGGATACCAGCCCTACAAGGGCGGGGTCTGGCTGGCCGGCGGGGAGCCCATCCTGGTCCCCCTCAGGGAAGAGAACGGCTTCCTGATTCCCCTCCAGGACCTTCCTGCGGAAGATGTGGCCCGGTCCAAGCTCCTGTACCTGAACTACCCCAACAACCCGACCACGGCCGTGGCCTCCAGGGAGTATCTCCGGGACGCGGTGGAGTTCTGCTGGCGCCACCGCCTCGTCCTGGTCTACGACAACGCGTACAGCGAGCTGGCATTTGACGAATACCACCCTCCGAGCATCCTGGAGATCGACGGGGGAAGGGAGGTGAGCATCGAGTTCCACTCCTTCTCCAAGACCTTCAACATGACGGGGTGGCGCCTGGGTTGGGCTGCCGGCAACGCGGACCTGGTGGGCGTGCTGGCCAAGGTGAAGAGCTTCATGGACACGGGCGTGTACCTGGGCATCCAGGCAGCGGGGGCAGCGGCCCTCCGTTCCTGGGAGGAATGGGTGCCGTCGAACGTGGGGATCTTCCGTCGCCGGCGGGACGCCGCCGCCAAGGCACTGGCGGAGCAGGGGTTCACGATCCAGGTGCCCAGGGCGACCATGTACCTCTGGGTTCCCGTCCCGACCCGGGAGACGTCCATGGA
>PXFI01000280.1 GCA_003564295.1 Gemmatimonadota bacterium
CTTCACCGCCTCCTCCATCCCCTCCAGGGAGAGGTAGCCCAGGGAGTCCACCTCCAGGTGCTTCTCGATCTCCGCCACGGACATGCGGTGCCCGATGAGCTCTTCCCTTGTTGGCATGTCGATGCCGTAGTAGCACGGAAATCGCACCGGGGGGCTAGCGATGCGGACGTGAACCTCCGAGGCGCCGGCCTCCCGGACCATGTTCACCAGGCTCCGGGATGTGGTGCCCCGGACCAGGGAATCGTCCACCACCACCACCCTTCGTCCCTCCAGGACCTCCCGCACCGGGGCGTACTTGATGCGGGCGTTGAAGTCCCGGTCCGCCTGGGTGGGACGGATGAAGGTGCGGCCCACGTAGTGGTTTCTCAAAAGACCCAGCTCGAAGGGGATGCCGCTCTCCTCGCTGAACCCCAGGGCCGCCGAGTTGGCGCTGTCGGGGACGGCCAGGACGGAGTCGGCCTCCACCGGGTGCTCCCGGGCCAGCTGGCGCCCGAAGGCCCGCCGAGCCCGGTCCACGCTGATCCCGAAGATCCTGGAGTCGGGGCGGGCGAAGTAGACCAGCTCGAAGATGCAGGGCGCCTGCCGCAGCGCCGGCACCAGGCTCCGTAGGGGCGTGATCTCGCCCCGCCGGAGCTTCAGGACCTCTCCGGGGTGAACGTCCCGGATGAATTCGGCCCCGATAATGTCCAGGGCGCAGGTCTCGCTGGCCACCACGAACCCCTCTCCCTTCTTGCCCAGGACCAGGGGCCTGAACCCCCGGGCGTCCCGGACGGCATACAGGGTGTCCCCGACGCAGAGGACCAGGGAGAACGCCCCCTCCAGGTAGGTGAGGGCGTCACCGATCTGCCCCTCCACCGTCTCGTGCCTGGAACGGGCGATGAGGTGGATGATGACCTCCGAGTCCGAGTCGGTCTGGAAGATGGCTCCCTCCTTCACCAGCCGGTTCCGGACTTCGTAGGCGTTGGTCAGGTTCCCGTTGTGGGCGATGGCCAGGTCTCCCATGGCGTACCGGACCATGATGGGTTGGGCGTTGGCCAGTTGGCCCCCTCCCGACGTGGAGTAGCGGACATGTCCCACAGCCGTGTCGCCCGGCAGGTCACGCAGGACGTCTCCGTCGAAGACTTCCGCCACCAACCCCAGGCGCTTGTGGAGGCGGCCCACCCCCTGGTGGACGGCATAGATCCCGGCCGACTCCTGCCCCCGGTGCTGGAGGGCGTAGAGGGCCAGGAAGGCGAGCTCGGCCGCTCCCTCCACGCCCGTGATTCCCACCACGCCGCACTCGTCACGGGGAGAATCGTCCAGGAGGTGCATCCGAATGGGCTCTGATGGTGTCGTCATTCTGGGGTCTCAGGCAGGTTCTTCCGGCTCCTCGGGTCCCTCCTCCGCTCCGGCTCGCCTCCGGGGCTTCTTCCTCCGTCTCTTCCGGAAGCGTGCGGGAGCCACGTCCCGGTAATCCACGTCCCGTACCTCGGCCCCCGAATCGTCCACCTCGTCCTCCTCCTGGTCCAGGAGGGGGTCCCGCTCCGGCAGCCGGTCCAGGAGCCCCAGGACGAGGGACCTCCCCAGCCCCCAGGTGGTGTAGAGGACCAGGGCCGGGAAGAAATAGTACCGCGGCACGGTGACGGCCAGGACCACCCCCACCGCCATCCAGCTCAGGTTGAAGAGCCCCCTTCGGGTCCGGAAGCTGATCCGGGGGACCACGGGATAGGGAATGTGGCTCATGAGGAGGACGGAGAGGATGACCGTCACCATGACCATGATCTGGGGCCAGGGGAGGTGGGCCAGCTGAGCCTGGAAGAAGGGGGTCTGGCTGAATGGATAGAAGGTAGCCAGGATCATGCCCGAGGTAGGGGAGGGAAGGCCGTGGAAATGGGCCTTCGCCTCACCGGCCTGCTCCACGTTGAAGCGGGCCAGGCGGAGAACCACAGCCGTCACGTAGACGAAGCAGAGGATCCATCCCCAGCCGGCATCGGCGAAATACAGCTTGTACAGGATGAAGGCGGGAGCCACGCCGAAGGAGATGGCGTCCACCAGGGAGTCCAGCTCCGCCCCGAAGCTGGAGCCGGTCCGGGTGAAGCGGGCGACGCGGCCGTCCACCAGGTCCAGGATGGCGGCGAAGACGATGTACCAGCCGGCCCAGATGAGGTCTCCCCGGGCCGCCGCCACCAGGGCGTACATGCCGAAGAAGAGGTTCCCAAGGGTGAAGGCCGACGGGAGGATGATGATCCCCCGCTGGAGGTGAGGGCGCCTGAGCCTTCTGCCGCCGGGCCAGTTCAAACCAGGCTTCTTCATGCTTCACCTTCTTCCGCTGGAATCCGCGCCATCACCGACTGACCGCCCACGGCCCGGTCCCCCACCCGGCAGGTCAGCTCCCACCCCGCCGGGATGAAGAGATCCACCCTGGATCCGAAGCGGATGAGCCCGATCCGGCTGCCCTGTGCCAGAGCATCGCCCTCCCGGGGGTCCGTCACCACCCGCCGGGCCACCAGGCCGGCGATCTGCCGGACCAGGACCCGATGGGGCTCGGAGGCGATTCCCAACGTAGCCTGCTCGTTCTCTTCGCTGGCCCTGGGGTGCCAGGCGGCTCGGAACCCTCCGGCCTTGTAGTCTCTCAGGCCCACCTTCCCGGTGATGGGGGCCCGCTGCACGTGGACGTTGAAGATGCTCAGGAAGATGGAGATGCGGAGGGCGGGGCCCCGGAGGAAGACCGGCTCTTCCACCTCCGTGATCTGTAAGATCCTTCCGTCCCCCGGGGCCAGGACGTCATGGGCCCCCGCCCGGTTGCTCCGGATCGGATCCCGGAAGAACCAGGCGGTGAAGACCGTGAGGAGGGCCATGAGGACGGCTCCGAACGTCAGCCAGGAGCCCAGCGCCGGGGCCCTGTCCGAGGCCAGGAACCCAACGCCTCCCATAACCATCACCAAGAGCAAGCCTCCGGCGATGAACGGCCATCCTTCCGGCGCAATCCTCATGGGCGTGGATTCCTCCAAATGTGTCGTTGGGTCTCTGCCCCGAGCCCCTCACGGCTCCGGCAGGACCCCCGATGGCCCCTACCCGAAACGGGGAGGGACGTAGGATGCCAGTTCCGTCCCGGTGAGGCGGCGGAAGATCTCCAGGTACCGATCCCGGCTGGCGTTCACCACGGCCTCCGGAAGGTCCGGGGGCGGGGGCTTCTTGTTCCAGTCCGGGAGCCCGTCCAGGTAGTCCCGAATGGGCTGCTTGTCCAGAGACGGCTGCCCCCTCCCCACCTGGTAATGCTCCCGGGGCCAGAACCGGGAGGAGTCGGGGGTGAGGACCTCGTCGATGAGGATGAGCTCACCGCCGGAATCCACCCCGAACTCGAACTTGGTGTCGGCCAGGATGATCCCCCTGGCCTCCGCCGCTTCGGCACCGGCGGAGTAGATCTCCAGGGACCTGCGCTGGAGCTCGTAGGCCAGGTCCGACCCCAGGATCTCCACCGTCTGCTGGAAGGTGATGTTCTCGTCGTGCTCCCCCTCTTGGGCCTTGGTGGCGGGGGAGAAGATGGGGGGATCCAGGCGCTGGCTCTCCTGCAGGCCATCCGGGAGGCTCTCCCCCGCCAGGGTGCCCTGGGTCCGGTATTCCTTCCAGGCGGAGCCGGTGATATACCCCCTCACCACACACTCCACCAACACCGGCTCGGTCCGCTTCACCAACATGGACCGCCGCTCCCACTGCTCCCGGGTGGCGGCCAGCTCCGGGATCCGCTTCAGGATCTCCTCCGGCATCACGGAGATGAGGTGGTGATCCTGGGTTTCCTGCAGGCGCGAAAGCCACCAGGCCGTGATCTGGGTCAGGACCTCCCCCTTACCCGGAACGGGTTGAGGGAGGACCACGTCGAAGGCGCTCACCCGGTCGCTGGCCACCATGAGGAGCATGTCCGGGCCGGCTTCGTAGACGTCCCGAACCTTGCCCCGGCTCAGGAGCGGCAGGGGGAGGTCGCTCTGGTGAAGGGCGGGCAGGCCGGCCGGTGGGCCGGCGGGGAGGTCAGACACGGACATCGGGGTCTCCCATGATGGATGGTTGTGAGAGTTGGAGATGTTGCTGCAGAGCGGGCTCTACCCACTCGGCCAGGAACCGGTCCACCTGCTCCGGGGCCCGGCCCACGAACCGCAGGGGATCCACCAGTGCCTGAAGCTCTTCCAGGGACATTCCGAAGGCACCGTCGCCGGCGATCCGCTCCAGGAGGTCGGGCCCCGTCCCCTCCTCCTTCATCCGGTGGGAGGCGTCCATGGAATGGCGCCGGATCCTCTCGTGGAGCTCCTGCCGGTCCCCTCCCTTCCGGGTGGCCATCATAAGGACCGCCTCCGAGGCCAGGAAGGGAAGGTGCTCCTCCAGGTGAGTCCGGACCACCGTGGGGTTCACCACCAGTCCCCGGGCCACGTTCTCCACCAGGACCAGGACCCCGTCCATGGAGAGATAGGCGTCGGGGATGGACACCCTCCGGTTGGCGGAGTCGTCCAGGGTCCGCTCCAGCCACTGGGTGGCGGCGGTGAAGGCAGGGTCCTGGGCCAGGGTGATGACGTGGCGGGAAAGGGCGCAGATCCTTTCGGCTCGCATGGGGTTCCGCTTGTAGGGCATGGCGGAGGAGCCGATCTGCTCCTTCTCGAAGGGCTCCTCCACCTCCCTCAGGTGGGCCAGGAGGCGGAGGTCGTTGCCGAGCTTGGCCGCCGAGGAGGCCACCCCCGCCAGGGTGGCCAGGAGGGCCTGGTCCACCTTCCGGGGGTAGGTCTGGCCCGTAACGCCAAAAGAATGGCCGAAGCCCATTTTCTTCGCCACCAACTCCTCGAGGCGCTCCACCTTCTTGTGGTTCCCCCGGAAGAGGTCCAGGAAGGAGGCCTGGGTGCCTGTGGTGCCCCGGGCTCCCCGAAAACGGAGGGTCTCGAAACGGAAGGCCATCTCCTCCAGGTCCAGGAGGAAGTCCTGGATCCACAGGGTGGCCCGCTTGCCGACGGTGGTGGGCTGGGCCGGCTGAAAGTGGGTGTAGGCCACCGTGGGGAGGGCCCGGTGCTCCCGGGCGAACTCCGCCAGGGCCGTCACGCACCGGACGATCCGTTCCCGAACCAGGGAAAGGGCCTCCCGGTGGAGAATGAGGTCCGTGTTGTCCCCCACGAAGGCGCTGGTGGCTCCCAGGTGGATGATGCCCCGGGCCGCCGGGGCCACTTCCCCGAAGAGGTGCACGTGGGCCATGACGTCGTGGCGGAAGCGCCTCTCGTACTCCGCCGACCGCTCCAAGTCCAGGTCGTCCAGGTGGGCCCGCATCTGCTGCAGGGCCTCATGGGAGACAGGAAGCCCCAGCTCCTGCTGGGCCTCCGCCAGGGCCAGCCAGAGGCGCCTCCAGGTGCCGAACTTGCGGGCCGGGGAGAAGATCCGCTGCATCTCCCTGGAGGCGTAGCGGTCCGCCAGGGGATGGATGTAGCGGTTCAGAAGGTCGTTGTCGGTCACTTGGGCGTTCCTTCCTCACCCCCGGGTGGTGAACTCCCTGAAGTACGCTGCGCCCCCCCGCTCGAAGTAGAGCCTGACTCGCATCCCGCTCCGAAGCTCCCGGAAGGCCCTGGCCGCGTCCTCGGCGGTCCGGACAGAGGTGTTGTTGATCTGGAGGATGACGTCTCCCCGGCGCAGGCCCAGGCTCCGGGACAGGGCGGGGGAGATGCCGGTGATGAGGGCGCCCGCCTCCGATCTCAGGTCCTGTTCGGCCCGGATCTGGGGCGTGA
>PXFI01000286.1 GCA_003564295.1 Gemmatimonadota bacterium
CCGCTCCGTCCAACCCCACGTTCTGCCGGTTGGACAGGAACACCACGGCCAGGCCCAGCTCCGGGACACCCATGAGATAGGTACCGGTGAAGCCGCTGTGGGAGAACACCTGGACCCCCCGCGTTCCCTCCCCGGCGCCACCCCCGAGGCCCATCCGAGACATGGCCCAGCCCACGCCGTTGCCCGTGAGGATGTCGGGCGCAAGAAACTCGCGTACCACTCCGGCGCTTACCACGGGCCGTCCGTCGTGGGTGCCATCCTCCAGCAGGATCCCGAGGAGCACGCCCAGGTCCGACCCCGTGGAGAAGAGGCCCGCATGGCCCGCTACCCCCCTGTGGGCGTGCCAGGCGTTTCCGTCATTGACCTCACCCTGAAGATTGTAGGATCGCCACCCGGTAAAGGTTGTGGGATCCTCGTCGCACAGGTATCCGAAGGAGTCGTCCTCCACCATCCGCTTCTCATAGGGATTGCCGTGGGAGGTGGCGACGAAGGGGCCGGCGAGCCTCCCCCGTCTCGACCCGAGGATTCCGACCAGAGCCTCCGCCGGAATCTGCCGCCGTGCTTCCTCCCCCGAAACAGCCGGTCCTGGCCACCCGTTTCCCCTCCGGCCTGGAACGAAGCCAGTGTGAGTCAGTCCCAGGGGGCCATAAAGCTCTTCGTTCAGAAAAACGTCCAGACAGCGGCCCCCAACGGTCTCCACGATGTACCCGGCCAGCATGAATCCCAGGTCGCTGTAGCGGCGCCACTCCCCGACTCCCGACTCCAGGGGGAGGTCCCGGATGTAGGAGTAGGCTTCCGCCTGGCTTCCGGCGTGGTAGTAGACGGGCTTCCAGCGGTATAGCCCCGAGCGGTGGGTGAGGAGGTCCCGGACCGTGATCCGATCCTTTTCCGGTCCACGGAAGTCCGGCAGGTAGGTATGCACGGGATTGTCCAGCTCCACCAGCCCCCGGTCCACCAGAAGCATCATGGCCCAGGTGGTGGCCATGACCTTCGTCACCGAGGCCAGGTCGAAGACGTGCCCCACCGTCATGGGCTCCGGGCTCGCCAGGCTCCTGTCCCCCTCGAAGAGGCTGGCATAGCCGTAGGCCCTCTCGTGGAGGACCGCACCGTCCCTGGCAACGAGGAGCACCGCCCCCGGGAGCGCTTCTTCGGCCACCGCTGCGGCCAGGACGCTGTCGGCGAAGGCAAGAGCCTGGGCCACGGCCGGCTCCGAAGCCGCCACTTGCCGGGTCTCCTCGGCGGCGGGGGTGCAAGCCGCCAGGACCAGGCCCGCCAGGAGAGCCCCAGCCAGGAGCGACCCGCCCCCTGCGGGCACGGGCAAAGAAGCTCTCACGACTCCCGCCGGAGGCGCCGCGACCCTCAAGCTTCCCACCGACTTGAATGCGACTCTCGCAGGTCGAAGCGCTATCATGGCGCACCTCTGGGTAGTCCCAACTCGATGGGCGCCGCGTTCATCACCCTGAACGGCCCCCGCCCCCCTGCCGGACTTGCGGCAGGCGCCTCGGCACACTCTCGCCGCTGGTGCCGGGCCGTCTCAATCCATATTCGTTCTTGTGCGAATGCGCCACCCTGTTGCCCACGAGCCGTCCATGTGCCACCACCGGAAAGCACCCATGAACCTCCCAAGACTCACCACTGCCGGCTGCTCTCTCCTTCTCCTCGCCCTCGGTGGCTGCACGGCCGGCACCCCACCCATAGACGGCCCCGACGGGCGCCCCCGGCCGGGAAGCATCGCCGAACTGGTGGCCGTGCCCATCGGAGGTATGGACCAGTGGGTGCGGATCCGGGGCCGGGACCGCATCTTTCTCTTGGGCCACTCCTGGGGAACACAGCTGGGCATCCGCCTGGTTCAGGAGCACCCGGACGACTACCACGCCTACGTGGGGGTGGCCCAGGTCGTGGATCAGAACCGGAGCCAGATCCTGGCTCGGGACTGGCTGGAGGAGCGGCTTCAGGCCGAGGGGAGATCCAGGGACCTGCGGCGTCTGGAGGCCCTGGGCCCGGCTCCCTACACCGACCACGGTGACTACGTCAGGTTCGCCAGGATGATCGACTCCCAGGGCGGGAACATGGACGTGGGGTTTGCCCGGCTGGCCTGGATCTCAATCCGGGCTCCGGAATACACCCTGGGCGACCTCCGGGCCTGGCTCCGGGGATCGAACCGGGGAAGCGGCCCCATGTGGGACGCCCCCGACTACCAGGGGTTCAACGCCTTCCAACAAATCCCCCGCCTGGAGGTGCCCGTCCATTTCTTCATGGGACGGCGGGACCGGAACACCCCGCTGGAGCTGCTGGAGGAGTATGTGGAGGTTCTGCAGGCCCCAGTCGGCAAGGAGATCGTGGTCTTCGAGGAGTCCGCCCACACTCCCTTCCTGGGAGAACCGGAGCGGTTCTCCCAGGAGCTCCTCCGAGTGAAACGGGAGGTGCTGGGCCTCTAGGAAATCCCGGCCGAATCCCACCCGACCCCCTTGACGCAGTTCCACTCTTCTCCCATTGTTGGTGACGCATTACGTTACACGTTACGACACTCCCGAGGCCACGAGCACTGCCAAACGATTGCGACCATGACCACTGCCGAGCTTGCCGAGCGCGCCGGAACCACGAAGCGCACCATCCGTTACTATCTGGCCGAGGGGCTCCTGCCTCCGGCCGGAGGCACCAGCGCCCGCCTGGAGTTCAGCCGCGAGCATGAGCTGAGGCTGCGCCTGATCCAGCATCTCCAGGCCGCGGGGATCAAACTGGGCGCTGTGAGGGGCATCCTCAGCCGCTATACCCTGCAAGAGATCGAGGGCCTGGTGGAGGCCTTCGACCGGGATGAGCATCCCCCTGTGGGGGAAGCTCGGGACGGATCCCCCCCGGTTGCGGAGATCCTCCAGGAGGCACCCCTTTCCCTGGTATACGGAACGGCCAGGGAGGAGGCTCCGGCCTCCCCGCCAACCCCGGGGCTGAGGGAGGCCACCTCCGGCGACAAGCCTGCACTCCAGGACGGGTCTCCGGCCCCTGCGGGAGCCCCACTACAGGAGGGGGCCCGGGCGCCCCACGGCGTTTCCAACACGGGAAGCACCCCGGGCTCTCTGGAGACGGGCACCCTCTGGCGCCGGATCCGCCTGGCCGAGGAAGTGGAGCTGCTGGTTCGGGCTCCTCTGGACCCTCAACAAGACGCAGCTGTACAGGAAGTGGTGGCCTACGGACTGGCCCGTCTTGCTGCCCGGGAACCGGCCAAGGACCCGTCCGTATCCATGGACTCCGGCCCTTCTGACTCTTCACCTGGCAGCGGCGACTCCGCCGGCCAGCCCACAACCCCTACGGCCGACGAGGAGGCCCCATGACCGCCAGCATGATGAACGCTTACAAGGCCGCGAGCCTGCTCGCCGAGCGGGACCTCAGCCCGGAAGACAGGAAGATCCTGGAAGACATGGACGCCCACGACGTGGTGGTGGTCCGGGGCCAATACGACCGGGTGGAGGAGGTCTTCGACCTGGTGAAGCTGAAGCACGTGGTGATCCACCCGGCCACCGTGGGCGAATATACCTTCCGGCCCGAGCAGCTGGTCATCATCAACTGCCCCGGCAACCTGGACCGGGCCGGAATCACCGCCATCCGCACCTTCGTGGAAGGGGGCGGGAGCCTCATCACCACGGACTGGGCCCTGAAGAACGTGGTGGAGGTAGCCTTCCCCGGCATCCTGGCCTACAACGGGAGGCCCACGGCGGACGAGGTGGTCCGCATCGAGATTCGGGCCACCGACGAGCCCTTCCTGGCCGGGCTCTTCACGGAGAAATCGGACCCCCTCTGGTGGCTGGAGGGAAGCAGCTACCCCATCCGCATCCTGGACGCCGAGCGGGTCAGGGTCCTCATCACCAGCAAGGAGCTGGGGGAGCGCTACGGCGAGGCCCCCGTTGCCGTTTCGTTCGACGTGGGAAAGGGGGACGTCCTCCACATGATCTCCCACTACTACCTCCAGCGATCCGAGACGCGGACTGAGCGCCATCAGGCCAAGTGGAGCACCCTGGCGACTGAGATGGGGGCGGCGGATGTGGCCGAAGAGGCCCCGGCTGAGCTGGCGGATCTAAACGTCGGAGATGTGGAGGCCGCTTACTCGTCCTATCGCTTCACCCAGAACCTGATCCTGGAGAAGCAGAAGCGGAACCGGGAACGGAAGAAGTAGGGCCGGCGGCGCCCGGAGCCCGGCAAGAGATCCCTTCCCGGACAAAAGAGTCCACCTCCAAGGGGCACCGTCCGTCGGCGCCGGATCCGCCCACGGACGCTACGGCGGGCTGCCCCCCACTGTCAGACCCCCCTGATACCCTTGTCACAGGCAGGGAGGCCCCGGAAGGCCCGCAGAGGGCGGGTCACTCCCGGGGCCACCTCAGCGTCCACAAGGGGGGAACACATGTTCGCGGCATCCATCGGCAAGGCCCAACACCACGAAAACCTGACGCTCTTTCCCGTCCTGGCCCAGATGGATCGGGATCTGCCCTACATCCTCATGGCCGATGCCCTGGCATCGGGCACCCTCATTATCTCCGAGAAGGGGTCCGGCCAGGTGCCTGTCCTGCTGGCGAAGAACTCCGCCTCCGAACCCGTCCTCATCCTGGACGGCGAGCAGTTGGTGGGGGCCCGGCAGAACCGCATGACCAACAGGTCCATCCTGCTGCCGGCCATGAGCACCATGGAGATCCCCGTGTCGTGCATGGAACATGGTCGGTGGCACTTCGTCAGCGAGGAATTCGCCCCGGCGCCCCAGTACGCGCCGGCCAAGGTGCGCCGAAAGCCACGGGAGACGGAGGTGCGGGCCATGCGAGACGCCGCCGCCCGGGGCTTGGGAGAACGATCCAGCCACCGGGACCTACACCTGGCCCAGGAGGCTGTCTGGCACGAGATCGGGGAGATGAGCAGCAAGCTGGGCGGAGCCTCCGACACCGGCGCCCTGGACGCCCTCTACGCCTCTCACCAGGACGAAATGGATCGTTGGCTCGAAGCCTTCTCCCTCCTTCCCCTCCAGGTGGGCTTGGTGGCGTTCATGGGAAACAACCCCCTGGGGATGGACGCAGTAGGGTCTCCGGGCCTCTTCGCCACGCTCCACCGGCGCATCCTCACCGGGTACGTGCTGGACGCCATGGACGGCCTTGAGCCCGACACCCGGACGGGAAGACCTCCGCACCGCCATCGGGCCAGGACCGACCTGGCTCTTCAATTCGTGGAGGCGGTGCGGCAGGCCCCACGGACCCCGTCGGAGTCCGTGGGCCTGGGAGAGTACCGGATCCTCCACGGAACCGTCCTGGGTAGCGAATTGGTCAACGAAGGACATACGGTTCACCTGTCGGCATTCCCGGCCCGGGATCATTGGGACCAGGCGGAAGGGATGGACCCCGCCCAGGAGGCCAGCCCCATCGCCCGCCCCAGCCAGCGGCGAAGGAGGTACTAGTCCGGGGCGGCCATCCAGAACGGCGACCGTGCGCTTCCCGCTGGCCACGCAGGGATGCTCCGAAAGACCAGCTTCCGCCCGGACCTTCAGGGACCGGACCCTGGCCACCGCCGGAACCGCTGCCTATCGTTGACGTGACATACACGGGCCCTGCCGGGGAGCCAGGCTCCCCGGCGGCGGTCCACGACCCGAACCCGAGCCAGGGGCACCATGCCTGCCGAGCCCATCTCCAAGGTCCAGCGCTGGCTGGATCTCATCGCCTACCTCGTGGGCCGGCGTCTTCCGGTATCGGTGGAG
>PXFI01000148.1 GCA_003564295.1 Gemmatimonadota bacterium
CTCGGACACCGGCGGCTCTCATGTCTGTAATGTAGACACCGGAGCTACAAATACAAGGATATGATGGGGCTCTGGTGGCCGTCCGGTGGGGCCAGGGCGATTCTACTCCTCGGCGGCAGCTCCGCCAGTAGGATCGACCACCTGCAGGTCCTGGAAGGCGAGCTGGTAGAAGCCCCGGTCCCGGGTCAGGAGAAGGTCGGCGTGGCGGAGGGCGTTCCTGGACGCTCCGGCGGGGCCGCTCAGGCTGTACTCGGGGCTGAAGCCAGGAGGAGGCATGGCATCCGGTTCACAGCTCCACCACCTCCCCCATCTCCGCCACCCGAAACCCAGCCTCCCGGATGGCCCGGCGCTCTTCCGTCCCGGCGAAGAGGGCCGGGTTGGTGCGGTTCAGGTGGATGAAGCGGATCTTGCTTCGCTCGGATGCCGGCGAATCCCGGAACCGGACCATGGTCTCCACCATGAAGGGGTGGGGGATCTCGGACATGGAGCGGCCCGGGATCTCCCCGTCGGCGAAGAACGTGCCGTCCAGGTAGGCCACGTCCACGCCCGCCACCACGTCCTGGATCCGGGTGCCCTCCTCCTCCCAGCGTTCCCACTTGTCGATGTCCGGGAGGAAGAGGACGGTCCGAGTGGGCCCCTGGATGCGAAAGCCAACGGTCTCGGAGTACTCGTCCCGGTGCGGGACCCGGAAAGGGGTGACGGTGATGTGATGGTTGAGGTGTAGGGGCACTCCATCCTCCAGGGGCCGGAGCTCCATGTTGCCCAGGCGTACGAGCTGCTCCCACGGCCCGTTGGTTGCCAGGAACTCCCGCATGCGGGGCATGGCGAAGACCGGGACTCCCCTGGTGCCCATGACTTCCCGGCCCAGGTGGATGAGGCCGGCGTAGTGTCCCACATGAGCGTGGGTCAGGAGAATACCTGCCAGGCCCGGTATCTGGTCTACCGGCGCGGCAGCGTCCAGCAAATGAAGCTGTTCCCGGAAATCCGGTGTGGCCTCCACCAGCCAGCGTTCACCCGTCTCGGGATCCACGATGCCCAGGCTCACGGCGTAGCGGCGCCGCTCCGGCTCCCAGGCGGGCCCCGGCTTGGTGCCCGCCTGGGGATACCCTCCGTCCTGGGCGTTTCCCAGGACCACCAGATAGGGCCCCTCGGGCATTGTGGCGGCTGCTTCTTCGTCAGCCGTCCGGCAGGCGGAAAGGATGAGTGTGGCTCCAACGGCAAGGGGGAGGGCTCCTTCCCGGAGGGCTCGGATGCGGGCAATGCCCAGGGCGGCCAGGAGCGGCCGACGGAGAACGCGCGGGGACCTCGGATGAGGCGTCGACAACGGTGTTTGTGCCATCATGACGGGCCAAAAGGGTTGAAGTGGCTAACGTGCTAACGTGAGTATAGTGGCCAGGAAGGTGCGGGTGCGCTACCGGCCCGGCGCCTGGTGGTCCACCTCCCCCTCCACGTCCAGGGGCAGCTCCACTTCTTCCCCCCAGATCCAGCGGGCGAACCACTGGGTGTTCTGCCGACTCACCCGTTTCGGAGATTCCATTGCGAACGGACAGGAGATCAACCAGTTGACGCAAGAGGGCTGATCCCGTTGACAGCTTCAACGCCTCGTGAGAATGAATAGCTCGATCCTCTGTCACTCCACCTGGACTCACCGGCCATGTTCGATACGAGCCCGAAACACTCGCTCCACACCCAACTCATCCCGTGCGACCCCGTAAATCTGTCCCGCCTGCACTAGCCGGAGGGCGAGCGGAAAAACCACGTTCACCTCTCCTACCAGGTGGCCATCCCGACCGAACACGTCGAATCGGGTGCCTGAAGGAGAACCAGGTGGTGGGTCGGCCCGGGTAACCCAGACCGCTCCGTCGTCGGCGACCGTGACCTGTCTCAACAACGGGGCCGTCCGCGGTATCAATCCCTCTCGCACCTCGACCTGGAACCGCTCGCGGAGCGCTCTGATGTGCTGGCTCACGGAATCGGATTCGGTGGCACTTAGGGGGCGAGGCTCCACCTCGCGCCCCATGACCCGTAGAGTGTCCCCCCTGAGTCCGATCTTATACAGCTTGTACTCATGGCTCATGGCAAACCACAAGGCGCCGCCGGGATCGAACGCACGGATCTGCCTCGGCGCGTAGGGAAGTGGCAATTGAATGGGCCCGACCCGGGGCGTTTCGATCTGATCGGCCGGCACAGCAACCGTGTCGATTACGGCCCCCTCCGCGTTGACGCGTACAAGGGCCTCTCTCGACGGCCCGCCGGGCACCATGATCACATCATGAAGGTATCCGTCGGAATGCCCTCCTACCCACGGGACGGTGTAGACGCCGACCCCGCGCGTGTAGGTCGCGACGTCATCACCGCGAAGCACGGTGTAGCGAGCATTCGCTCCATCGATCAGCCACAGGGAACCGCCGGGCGTGACGCTCATCCCGATCACGTGCTGGAACTCCCCAGGACCGCCACCCCGCCGCCCAAAACGAGAGATGAAGGATCCATCAGGGCCAAAGACCCGGAGTTCGTGCGCGCGACCGTCGAAGACGTAGATCCGCCCGTCGCTATCCGCCGTCAATGCGACAACGGATCCGAACACCTCGGGCCCTTCACCATCGACGGCCCCGATCCACAAGGTGTCTCTCACCTGCCAGCCGACAGCCGCGTTCCCTTCCTCCGGAGAGCCGTCTCCGCATCCAAGGGCGAGGACGCCGAGCACTACGACGGCCAGCGTCGAGCGGGCCCGACCGGCGCGATTCACAGCCGCACCATGGCAAGAGCGATGGATCCGTCCGCAAGCCGGTGGAATCCGTAGGCGTGAGCACGCGCGATGATCTGGGGATCGAAGGCGGCGGGCAGACGAATGGTCTGGGTAAACCGGCCCTCGGAATCGAATACGTCCCAGACCCGGTGTGATGGCCCAAGGTCGGGTCGGCTTGCGAGAATCCGCGGATGGATGTTCGCGACTTCCTCTCCCATCGTGCGCACCCAGAGTTCGCCCTCCTCGCTCCACAGTAGCCGGTCGAAGCTGGGCAACAGGCCCCCCACCCGCTGGGCGGCGATCATTCGCTCGTCAAAGCTCCTGATCCTGCGGTCGCCGGCAAGCTCGGCCACGTCCGGGTTCAGGATGCCCGGCCCGGTCGGCGTGCGGGGCCGGTCGCGACAGAATCGCCGGGTCGCGGCCTGCCCGGTTCCGGCGACGGACTCGACGGTGACGCAGTAGTCCAGCCCGTCTCCACTCGCTACCAGGCCTTCAGAACTGACGGCTAGATGGAGGGTCGGTCCGAACAGCTCCGCCGGGCCGAAGACCCCTCCAAGGTCGGCAAGCGTTTCGCCGTCCCAGGTCCGGAGCGGTAGCATGGTATCGCCGTGCGGCGCGAGCCAAGCGATGGAGTGCCGCGTCGTCCGACCGAGCTCCACGCCGGAGAAGACACGGAGCAACAAGCCCCCGGACCACGGTACGAGGTGGCTACCAGACCACCAGTTGATGAAAGGCTGACGCGTTGCGACAGAACTCGATTCAAGGATTTCGCCGGATGTGGAAACGGACGTGAGTCTGCGCCGAGCACCATCGAGGACGGCGAACTTTCCACTGTCCAGCACTCCGACGCCATATACTCGGTCGAACGCGTTTGTCGCACGTCCGTCGATCGTGATCGTGCCACGCCCCGTGACTGGGACGATATGGACACGGTCGCGGTCGGCCACAATCAGGCGGTCGCCGGCCGCCGCCATGGAGGTCGGCCGCTCCAGGGCATCGCTTTGCCAGATGGCCTGTACGTGATCGATTGTCGTGGTGTCGATCACGGAGACAGTCGCCACGGCATCCGGAAGAGCGGGTGGCGTGACGTCGAGTATAGCAACCGACATTTTCCGCGAAAGCGATGCGTGAAGCACTGGGCTCCAGCGCATGTCGAAAACCTCACGTGTGCTGGCCGGTCGCGCCACCAACCGAACCCGGAAATCCTCCACATCATCGCCTCGGGCGAGTCCAATCTTCACTTCGTCACCCACCTTGCGCTTGGCCATGACGGTGTATAGTGCTTCCGCGTCGCCGACCCCGACACCGTCTACCGATACCAGGAGGTCAGTCGGCCGGGCTCCGACACGGCCAAGGGGTCCATCTGCGGACAGTGCACAGATCTCGGCCCCTTCCCTCGAACGCGCTAACTCGGCGGGGCATGGAAGTACTCCAAGCCAGGGGATGTCTGGCGATGGAGTCTGCTGAACGCCGGGTTCGGTTTCCCCTCTGAGTACCACCGTGTAGACACGCTCCATCATCTCCAGGTCGCTTGCGAGGGCGGCCGGCACGAGAACCTCTATTGCCGTTGGCAAGAGTCTCGGAACCACCGTGAGAGCGACCGCGGCGGCGACCCCCGCCAGCGCCGCCGTGCGAAACCGCGGCCAGCGGATTCCGCGGCGGCGGCGCGACGCCGGCTGGCGGCCGAACGGATTCCGGATGTCCGCCGCAAGACTCTCGGCGATCACGTCGAGTCCAGCGGTGAGCTCGGCGGCCGTTTCCATGCAGGTCGAGCACTTGCGCAGATGCACCGCCAGATCCGACTCGCCCGAACCCCGCAGTGCCACCGGATCCGCCTCCAGCATGCTATTAAGCGCTTCCGCACATGTCATTGTCGTTCCTCCACTCGTGCTCGTGCACATTCGAGAATTCGCCGCCGAATCGTGCGTCTCGCCTTGCAGAGATGCGCACGTACGCTTACGGCTTCGATCCCGAGCATCTCAGCGACCTCGCCTGCGTCGCATCCCTGGAAGTCTGACAAGTCCAGTACCTGCCGTTGCCGAGGGGGAAGCTCTTCCCAAAAGGAGCGCACGAGTTCTGCGGTTCTCAGGTTGTCGATATTCGGGACGGGCGTTGCCTGATCGATTTGGCTTCCGGCCTTCTCCTGAATGTGCTCACGCAGTCGACGAAGACTGGAGGCTCGGCGACCGAAGTCGCCACACGCCGACCGCATGAGTCGGTACAACCAGGTCGTGAAGCGGCAATCACCGCGGAAACCGGCTAGCGACCCGTGCATGCGAAGTAAGGTCTCCTGCACCACGTCGTCCGCATCATCCGGATCGCCCGTCGCCACCAGCGCCCAGCGGTGCAGGCGCGGCAGGCACAGTCCGACCAGTTGGTCGAACGCCGTCTCATCGACGGCGGCACGGCGCGCCAGATAATCGAGTGTATGGCTCGTGGTTTTCTCGACAGCCATTTCAGCGACAAGTTCGGTTGGTAGCGCCATCCGCCCGCCGGCCTCCTGACTACGAGACGGAGCGAACCAATGAATCGTTGCCTCTCCGTACTGGCGTCCACCCGTTGAACGGACACGACCTTTATGGCTTGATCGCGTAGCCGATGCGTTACCACGCAAGGCTCGTCGTACGCATCGGATTAGATTCACCTCCCACAGACGATCCAAGCTCGGAGACAATCGCGCCGGCGCTCATTTCGCGAAAGCTACGAGTTGTAGCGTCCGCCACGGCCCCGGCCTCCTCGGGCCGTTCCTCCACCGGAGCCGGCCAGTTGCAATGGCGACGACCACGTTTCGCCCGAGCCAGCAAACCCTCCCACCGGATCGCCCCCCGGAGTTCACTAGTCCCACGCCCGCTTCATTTGGCATCCAACTCCAGGGATCGCGACTACGTCCCCGGCCCTTCGTGCGAGTGCGGGTGCGCTACCGGCCCGGCGCCTGGTGGTCCACCTCCCCCTCCACGTCCAGGGGCAGCTCCACTTCTTCCCCCCAGATCCAGCGGGCGAACCACTGCCAGTTCTGCCACATGGCCGCCAGCTGTTCCTTCGGCTTGTTGATCCCGTGGCCGAACCCCCTGAACACCACCAGCTCTACGGGCACGCCCACGTCCTGGAGCCCCTGGTAAAGCTTGTACGCGTTGGGGATGGGAACCCGTCGGTCGAACTCGCCGTGCTGGATGAGGGTGGGCGTAGTGGCCTGGGTGACGTAGGTCATGGGCGACGTTGTGGCGTATATCTCAGGGTCCTCCCACGGTGTCGCCCGCAGGTACTGCCGGGTGAAGGGGTGGATGTCCGTGTTCACGTAGTACGTGACCCAGTCGCTGATCCCGGCCCCCACGCTGATGGCCCTGAACCAGTCGGAGGTGGTGGTGAGGAAGGCCGAGATGTAGCCGCCCTGGCTCCAGCCCATGGCACCCAGGCTGTCCGGGTGGGCCATCCCCCGGTCAATGAGGGCTTCCACCCCGCTCAGCACGTCCCACGCGTCGCCCACCCCCAGGTTTCGCACGTTGAGGGACCGGAACGCCTCGCCGAAGCCCGCCGACCCCCGGTAATTGGGCTCCAAGACCAAGGCGCCCCGGCTCAGCCACTGGAGGTGGGGGTAGACGTAGCCGCTGAGGAGGGACGGCCGGCTGATGGCGGTGGGGCCGCCGTGGATGTCCACCAGCAGCGGGTACGCCCGTGAAGAGTCGTAGCCCGCCGGCTTGCGCAGGACCCCCTCGATGGTGGTCCCGTCCTGGCTGGTCCAGGTGACGACCTCGCTGGTGCCCAGCGGCCAATCCGCCACCTGGGCCGTCATGTCCGTGAGGCGTTCGCCTCTCCAGCTCCGGGTGTCGGCCCGGTGGATCTCCTGGAGTGAGGTGGGGTCCTCAGCCAGCATGGCCACCGTCCGCCCGTGGGCGCTGAAGCTCAGGCTCCACACCGACGTGGGCCCCGCCGGCAGCTCCTGGATCCGCCCCGAGGCCGGATCCAGCAGGAACGGCCGGCGCCTCACCCCCTGCCATGCCGTGAACACGATCCCCTGGGGCAGCCACGCCACCGGGCTCACCATCTCGTCGAAGGACGACGTCAGGACCTCCGGTTCTCCGCCCCCGCCCGCCGCCGGCACCCGGGCCAGCTCGTTGTTCAGGAAATAGTGCCGGGTGGTGTCCGGGTGGGACGCGCTGAACATCACCCACCGGCCGTCCGGCGACCAGCGGGGGCCCGATTGGGAGCTGGGCAGAGTCACCAGCGGCCGCACCTCACCCGTGGCCACCGCCACCACCGAGATGTTCGTGTGCACGCCCGAGTTGATAAGGGGGTCCGGCCGGTGGTCGAAAGCCATCTCCGTCCCGTCCGGCGACCACTCGAACGACCCCACCGTGTAGGCCTCCGGGTCCGGATCGCCCGTCACCCGGCTGGGCTCCAGCGGGGAGAACGCCGCCGGGTCGAAGTCCACCATCCAGACGTGCGTCATCCGGTACTCCTGGTCCTCCGCCGCCCACCGGCCGTAGAGCTTCTCCCGGGCCTTGGACTCCGGCGACTCCGGCTCCGTCCGGGCGATGGCCAGGCGGGCCCCGTCCGGGGACCATACGAACCGGCCCACGCCCCCCTCCACCCCCGTTACCGCCATGGCCTCGCCGCCGGCCATGCTCAGCACGTGGACCTGCGTGCCCTGGCCTCGGTCCGACAGGAACGCCAGCCACCTCCCGTCCGGCGACCACGCCGGGCTCTGGCTGCTCCCCCCCGCCGTACGCGTCAGCTGCACCGGCTCCGTGGCACCCTCACGCCATAGCCAGATCTCGCTCCGGAACTCGTTCGCCTCCCAGTCCGCCGTCCTCACCGTGTACGCCACCGCATAACCGTCCGGCGAGATCACCGGCGAGCCCACGCCCCGCAACGAGATCACGTCCCGGAATTCCGGCGTTTGAGCGTCGAGGGCGGCCGGGAGGGGGGCCAGGGCCAGGAGGGTGAGGAGGACGAGGCCCGGGAACGACGGGGCAGGGGAGGGGCGGTGGCTTCCCATGGGCTCGGGTATCATGGCGGCTCCAGGTGTGGGGTGGATTCGGGGAAGCTATCCCGGGGGCGAATGTGCCGCCAGCCTCCACGAGCTCGTGGGATTCGCCGGGATTTCGGAGATCGGGGTGTGGAGGTGTTCAGCCCCTGGGACTGAGGGCTTTCCCCCGGGCATTGATCTCCAGGCGGTCTTGATTGACGATCCCGAGGGGTAACTGTGTGGTTAGTAACGATGCGGTCAGCACACGGACGGGACCCGGGAACTACCGCTTCGACAGCTCTTTCCAGAAGGGGTGGGTGATCCAGCACGCCCTTCCCGACGCCGGCATCCACCTGCCGGCGACCCATCCCGTGGAGCTTTGAACGGTATTGCGGCTAGCCCTCGGGTTTCCGAATAGCCAATCGGACGACGTAGTGGACGTCCATCTCATCTCTCACCGTGCCGTACATGTGGTCCGGTGTGAAGTAAGGAGGGCGGCCGGGAGATGGTCGTTCCCACTCACCCACTGCAGGGCGTCTTGGCAGTGCACCTCCAGGAGCCCCATGGGAGCCCCGAGCCGCTGGTCGCCTCAAAGCGCATCGTGCACCAGGCGGAGGCGTACCACGTAGGACTCATCAAACTCGCCTCGGCGCACGCCCCAGACCTGGTCGCCACGAAAGACGGAAACGCTGACCCGGGGAGGAAGTCTGACCGAACCCAGGAACGAACCGTCCGCCTCGAAGACATCGTACACGACAGGCTCTCGCCAACTGGTGGGCGGCGGTGGTTCCCTCCCTGGTTGTGCGGGAGCCTGAATCGCCTCGCCTTTCTCGGCCTGCCAGTAGCGCCGTACCCAGGTTCGGCCGTCCTCGCCGACCAAAATGGAGCGGAAGAACGGCTTGAAATCCGGCACCGGCGGAAGCTCCGACGTCATGAACTGCCCCCGCGTCCTCATCATCCAGGCGTTTTGCGCCTCCCGCTCGGCCTTTTCCTCAGGTGCATACGCCACCGGCTCGATTTCCCGAACGATCCGGAGAACCGTTCCATCCGGCCGGTAGTGGTGGATGACATACCGGTCGTTTACACCCACCAACAGTCCACCCGACCTGCTCACGGTCCATATCTTCGAAAAGGGCGATACGCCACTCGGCTCATTGGGAAGCGTCGGCGGGACAATCGTGTCCAGCACCTGACCACGATGGTCCATGTGAAGGAGTGCCA
Organism: Gemmatimonadota bacterium; assembly: GCA_003564295.1. GTDB lineage: Bacteria > Gemmatimonadota > Gemmatimonadetes > Longimicrobiales > Gaopeijiaceae > PXFI01. The sequence goes on from PXFI01000148.1 coordinate 8,937, forward strand.
TTGGCCACGGTTCGTTCGGTACGGGCCGCCCGGTCAGAATCTTCAGGTACATGTGGTCGGAGTCATCCAGGGCGGTGGCCTGCTGGGTGAAGAGGCCGCTCTCGACCCGCCAGGACTCGGAAGGTGAGCCGTCGGGGTTGTAGACGTTCAGTCGCATGTTCCGAGGATCCCGCATGACCACCCGCCCGTCACTCCGGCGCACTCCAATGCCGAGGGAGGCATCCTTGTACTCGCCGGGGCCTTCGCCTCTTCCACCGAGAGTTCGCACGTACATTCCGTTCGGGTCGTAATATCGGAGGGCCGGAACCTGTCCATCGAAGACGTAGATGCCGCCGTCGGCATCCACAGCAAGATCCCCAACCCGTCCGAAGAGATATTCCTCGGCACCGTCCAGCAGTCCTATGGCCACCTCTTCCACAAGCCAGACGGAATCACCCCACACGCCCCCGCCCAGGGTGCGTACAATGGTCGTGTCCCCAACAACCGTTCGAAGGGTCTCCACCCCTGCCGTACTGCTGTCAGACTGTCCGCAGGCCGTAAGGCCAATTCCCAGGACCGCCCACAGTACCAAGACTCTCGAGGCCATGGAATCACCTCCTTGAAGAATCCGGCGCATTCCCGCACAAGAAGGCTCAAATAGTGCATGCGCTTGGAAGAAGCTCCCGCTTTGCATGTCCTGCTCCTGTTCGACCCGGACGGGGTCTCGGCCGACGTCGGTTCAGGCGCTGGCACTTGGCCAGCCCTGCTGGAGAATACTAAAGGAATAGGACTAAGAATGCCCGTGCGCCAGGGGTGGTCCGGCCGAGTGTGAGCCCGACGTGGGATGCTTTCGCCGGGGGGCTTCCGTCTTCGCCGAGCATGTTGTAGTCGGCGTAACGCTCTCCCCCGTCCTCCATCTGGACCCTCTGTGCCGACCACCCAACGACCTGCCCATAGAAGTCCCGGGTTGTGGAGGCGTCGGAGACCGTCAGGTCAAGCCAGGAGATGTGTCCCACAGGCCCCGCCGCGTCGGGCGATGCGGCGCCACCGCTTGAGGGGATCGCCTCCGCAGGAACGACTGGGATGATCCCGAACGCCGCGCCGTTCAGATCGAGCAGCACCGCCCATTGGCTTCTTCCATCGTCGTCCTTCTGAGAAACAAGGCTCGCCCGCGCCCCGTTTCTTCCGATTTCGTCCGGCCCACAGGGCCGGTGGCCGGGCTTCTGAGGAAGTCGGCCCCCGGAGGGCTTTCTTCCGGTGGGGCCCACGCCCCAAGGTGCGGTCCCGAGGCTTGGCATGCATCAGCGCGCTCCCGCCCAGATCCTCATCCTCTGCCAATCCCCGCCGGATCAGGAGGAAGGCCCCTTGAGGGGTGTTGAGCTGTCGTGGGGCCCCCTGGAGTCCGAGCCAGAACTGAGGGGTGGTATCGAAGTACCGCGCCAGCCTGAGGGCGGTGTCGGCGGTGACGCGCCCCTGGCCCGGGACGATCTCGTTGATGCGCCCCGGGGGTACGCCCATGTGGATCGCTAGCCGATTCTGGCTGAGTTGCAGTGGCTTGAGGAATTCCTCCAGGAGAACCCCGCCACCCCGACCCGCTGGGGACGAAGGGACACGACCGGTTGCGGCCGGTCGTGCTCGTGGTTCAGCACCCTCACGGGAGGGCAAGGAACTCCGCCATGCGGGCGCCGAGACGCACGGCGGCATGGCCCAGGCGCGTACCGAAGTCGGGACGGGGACGGATCCGCTCGGCCCTCCGGAGATCGGGCTCCCACACGCGACGGCGGTAGGCGTCCACGATCGACGGATCCCGGGTCATTACGATGAGCTCCTCGAAGATGTGGTAACTCATAAAGTCGAAGTTGCTCGATCCGGTCACCAGGAGCTCGTCGTCGATGAGCATGGCCTTCAGGTGGCTCATGCCGGCCCGAGCGTAGACCTCGAAGTCGTGGCGGTAGGCCGTATGTCGGATGTGCCGCGCGAGGTTGCCCTTGTTGTTGTTCGCGGGTGTGAGCACGCGAACCCGCACGCCCCGGGCCCGGGCGTCGGCCAGATGCCGGGTGAACGGATGCGAGAGGTATGCGCTCTGGACGTCGATGGAGCGCCGGGAGCCGGCCAAGGCCTCCAGCACGGGAGCCAGGCCCCGGGCGTTCCCGCGGCCGTTGAGTGACAGGAGCCGGAAGGGGTCGACCATGCGGTCCATCGGGCGGGAGCGGCCCTCCCAGCTTGCGTCGAAGTCCTCGGCCAGGATTCCGGCGAGCCGGGGGCTCTCCACACGGAGCATCATGTCGTGCCAGGCGAAGTTGTGCTCGCTGAAGTTCATGCCGCCGAGGTAGACCACCCCGTCCACGACCACCAGCTTCTTGTGGTTCCGCCGCACCAGTCGCATTGGGGAGGGGCCCACGGGATTGCTGAAGCGCACGCCGAAACCGTTTCGTCGCAGATGCCGGACCCAGCTGTGGGTCAGGAAAACCTCCCGACGGAAGTCCCGGTCGAGCCACGCCTGGCTCACGATGAGACGGTCGCTGTGGTAGAGGAGACTGTAGCCGTCCACGAGAAAGCGGCGGTCCGTGGCCGTGCAGCGCTCCAGGGCGCGGGCGAGCATCGTCCCCACCCGGTCGCCCTCGAAGGTGAAGGTCTGGACGAAAGCGGTTTGCCGGGCGCCTTCGAAATCCTCCCGGAGCCGGTCCCAGAATTCGCCGGAGTCCACCAGTACCTGGACGTCCACGGCTCACGCTCCCCCGAGGAAGGTGCGGAGCAGTGAATGGGTCCGGTCGAGGGCCTGGGCTGTCTTCGGACGCTGAAGCCAGCGCTCGATCGTGGCAGGGTCTCCACCGGAAAGCTCCGACGGCACCCAGGGTTGATCGGGCATGGGAGAACCTCCGGAAAGGGTCCCCCCAAGATACGGTGGAGGGAAAGCAATGGTCCACGGATTTCTCACTCAGGAGCAGGGGTCCACCCCGGGGTCCGGATCGGCTCGAGCTCCGGTCGGGCCCCGGGGTGGACGGATCCGCCGGCAAAGATCCGTCAACGACGCGGGATGATGGCGTCGTTGCGATAGTAGTCGCCCAGGAGATGTTCGGCGAAGTACTCCTGGCGGAGGCGGGCCAGATACTCCTGGTCCCCGGGTACGGTACCCTCACCGTGGCGCATCCCCGGGAACATCATGAAGTCGAAGCGCTTGTTGTGCCGGATGAGCTCCCGGACCAGACGCATGGTGCCGGCGTGGTGGACGTTGTTGTCCATGTCGCCGTGGAGGATCAGGAGTCGTCCCTTCAGGTTTTCCGCCACCTCGTGGTTTGCCGGGATGTGGATGTCGAACTCCACGTCCTCGTCTGGATCACAGTACATCTCGTTGGCGACGACCCGGGCCTTCCGTCGACCCGATCCCTCGGCCCCACCCTCCCCCTCGCCCTCCTCGGCCGCGTCCGCAGCTTCGGGAGGCACGCAGGTGACCTCCAGGCCGTGGTGGCGCTCGCTCCAGCTCTGGTTGTAGACGTTGTTGTCGTGGTTGCCCCGCGCGGAAATCCCCACCTTGAAGAACTCGTTGTACGGGGGTACGAGGAGGGCGGCGGCGGTCATGAACCCGCCCCCCGATCCCCCGTAGATGCCCACCCGCTCGATATCGATCCAGGGGTGTCGGTTTGCCAGCTCCTGAATTCCCGCCTTCTTGTCCCCCAGGCCGTAGTCCCGGAGGTTGAAGTAGCCGAAGCTGTGGTAGGCCGCGGAACGGCGGGGGTCTCCGCCCCGGTTCCCGATCTGGATCACGATGAAGCCGAGCTGGGCCAGGTCCTGGTGGAAGGTGGTGGCCGTGAAGTCTCTCCGAACCTGTTCCGTCTGGGGACCCGGGTAGACCTGGGCGATGATGGGATAGCTCCGGTCAGGCTCGAAGTCGAAGGGCTTCCACATGTTGCCGTAGATGTCCGTGACCCCGTCGGCGGCCTTGACCGTGAAGGTCTCGGGCATCCGCCAGCCGAGCTCTTCCAGCTCCGACAGGTCCATCTCCTCCAGCTCCAGGACGACCCGGCCCCCACCGTCGTGGAGGACGCTCCGGGGTGCGGCGTCCACCCGGGACGAGTTCGTCAGGACGAGGCGCCGCGACGGCGAAAGGCTTGATTCATGATGGGCGTGGCCGGGGTCCAGAAGGGTCAGCCCGGAGCCGTCGGGATTCACCCGGTAGAGGTGCCGATAGTAGACGTTCTCCCCCTCCTCCCTGCCCACGGCGGTGAACCAGATCCGGCCGTCCTCCTCGTCGATCTCCTCGATGTTCTCCACGTTCCAGGTGCCGCGGGTCACGGCGTTCAGCAGGTTCCCGTCGTGGTCGTAGCGGTAGTAGTGTGCCCAACCTGTGCGCCGGGAGTACCAGAGGAAGTCCCCGGAGTTGTCCTCCTCCAGGTAGTGGGGCTGCTGGTGCAGGGCCTTGCCGGCCTCGAAGGACTCGGTCACCAGGGGCCGCACCCCGTTTGTCGCCACCTCCACCTCGATGAGCTCCAGCGCCCTCCGGCTCCGAATCCGCCGGACCAGCCGCAGGTGCTCCGAGCCCCCGTTCGTCCAGTGGATGTTCAGGAGGTGCTGGTCCTTGTAGCGTTCCACGTCCAGCTCTTGGAGCTCCACCCGGTCCCGGTCGAAGGCGTGCAGCTCCGGTTGGGGCACGTTCTCCTCGCCGGGCATGGAGTAGCGGTACTCCTCCAGCTCCGGCCTCGGCTCCGCCAGCACGTCCACCAGGTACAGCTTCGCCACGTGCCGGCGGTCACTTCGAGTCACCGAGAACGCTCGACTGTCCTCCGACCAATTCGCCCTGGGCCGCACTCGGTACTCCGTGGGATCCACTTCCTCCTTCTCTTCCTCCTCGTCCACCTCCCGGCTCCCGAAGCTGTAGTCCTCCTCCCCGTCCGTGGTGAGTCGCACCGCCTCCTGCTCCACGCCGTCCACGATCTCCACGAAGTAGAGGTCGTGCTCCTCGGCGTAGACGTACGCCGTGCTGTCCGGAGCCCAGTCCCGCCACTCCCGTTCCTCTTCCTCCTCCTCCACCTCTCCCAGGTTCTCCAGCGTCGCCGTGTCCAGGTCGTACTCGAACTTCACCTCCTCCGCCGTGAACTCGATGCGCCGCCCGTCCTCGCTGAACTCCAGATCCTCGATGGGCAGGTCGTGGGCCTCCAGGAACGTCTCCAGCTCCTGGGACAACAGCGCAGCCATCCGCTCGTGGTCGAACAGAAGCCGCTTCTGCGGCCCCTCCGGCACCACCAAGTGGAAGCGTCTTCCGTCCCGGTCCTCCCAGGCGTACCACAGGGAGTCCGTCTCGTGGATCCAGTTCGGAAGCACCGAGGCGCTGTGCACGAACCGCTCCAGCTCGTCCGAGCTCAATCGATCGTGGAGCTCCCAGTTCGCCTGGTTGCCGGCGCTCCGCTCCTGGGCGGCGAGTGGCGCGGCCATGAGGGAGAGGGACACCAGGGTGAGCACGGCCCATAGGCCCGCCCCGGTGAGGTCGGCGATCCGGAAGGAGTAGGAGAGACCGCGGCAACTCAGGATCATGGTGGGCTCCTCTCTTGCAGTTTCACGCCCAGCGCCACCCCTTCCCTTCGGGGGTCGGAGGCACCGAGCCAGCCGTCTTCCGTCCAGAGGATCAGGGGCACGGCCCCCTGATCGCTCCACTCTTCCTCCATAGGATGGCCCAGGGCTCTGAGCCCTTCCAGGACCTCGTGGGGCACCCCGTCCTCCCAGACGTCGTCGGGAGCCACCCGGGGCTCGGCGATAGCCCGGGCCGGGTCCATCCCGTGCTCCAGCACGTTCAGCATCACCTGGACGTGCTGCATGGGGCCCGGCGAGGGGGAGCCCACGGTCATGATGGCCCTGCCGTTCCTGTGGACCATGGCGGGGGTCATGTTGCTGCTGGCCCGCTTCCCCGGACGCACCTCATCCACGGATCCTGGTGATCGAGCGAAGGCCGCGCCCCGGACGTTGAGCATGAACCCAAACTCGGGAACCATGTGGCCGGCGGCCCAGCCCCCCCCCAGGGTGCTGGTCACGGCCACCACGTTCCCCTCGGCATCGGCCACCGTGAAGTGGTCCGTCCCCTCCGGCTCCGGCGCCGTCGCCCCGTCGCCGGCGGTGCCCTCGTCGTAGTCCGGATGGTGTCCACGGGTGCGATAGGGCCCCCCCGGCTGGTACGCCCAGGGATCCCCCGACTCCACCTCTTCCATCCGCTCGTCCAGGCGGATCAGCGCCCTCCGGGCCTCCAGGAATTCCTCCGACGCCATCCCCTGCCAGGGCACGTCCACGAACTCGGGATCCGTGAAGTACAGACCCGACTCGGCGGAGGCCAGGCGGGTGGCCTCCAGGATGAGGTGGTAGCGCTCCAGTGAGCGGGGCTCGTAGCGACCGATCTCGAAGGGTTCCAGGAGCCGGAGGAGGGTGGCCAGTGTGTTCCCGCCCTGAGCGTTCGGGTTCGTGGCAACCTGGTAGTCGCCGTACCGGATCCACAGGGGCACGTCCACGGTCACATTATAGCGCTGGAAGTCCTCCACGGTGAGGAGGCCACCCAGCTCCTGGACGTGGCGGGCCACGGCCTCGGCGATCTCCCCCTGGTAGAAGGGGTGGGAACCCCCCTCGGCGATGAGGCGGAGGGCCCGGGCCTTGTCCCTCTGAACGAGCCGCTCACCGGGCCGGAGGGGCCGCCCCCGGCGCATATAGACGTCCCGGGCGCTCTCATCCAGGGTCTCCCGGGTCTGGTGGATCCGCAGGGAGAGCTCCCGGTCCACCGGCCAGCCCCCTTCGGCCAGCTCGATGGCGGGTCGGGCCAGCTCATCGAAGTAGCGGGTGCCCCAGCGCTTGAGGGCCACGTCGAATCCCCGGACGAGGCCGGGAACCCCGACGGACATGCCCCGGGCGCGGATCTCGGAGTTGGACAGGGGCTCCCCGTTCTCGTCCAGAAACACCCCCGGATGGGCGGCCATGGCCGCCCGGTGGGCGGCGTCCAGGAAGTAGGTCTGGCCCGTAGAGGCCTCGTGGTACAGGATGTACCCTCCCGCGCCCAGCCCCGTTTGGTTCGGGCTCACCACCGTCAGAACGAGCCACGCCGCCGCGGCGGCGTCCATGGCGTTTCCGCCCCGGGCCATCACCTCCACGGCGGCCCGGCTCGCCTCCACGTTCAGGGTGGCGGCCACGCCGTCCGGCGACTGCACCACCTGGACCTCCTCGGGGGCCGGAATGGAGCGGGCGAGCCGCTCCTCCCAGTCATCCCACACCTCCTCCTCGCGCCCGGCGCTCACCACCCCCACCAGGAGCGACAGGACGGCCGCCTGGAGGGCCCAACGGCGGCGGCTCACCGGTCCTCCCCGGGTACTGGGCCCACGGCCATGGCCACGCCGTCCCTCCGGGGATCCGAGGCCCCCTGCCACAGGTTCCCCACCCGGCGGAGGACGGGCACCGCCCCCCGGTCGCTCCATTCGTCGTCCATGGGGTGTCCCAGCTCCCTCAGCGCCTCGAGGACGTCCGGCGGGACTCCCCTCTCCCACGCCCCGTTCGGGGCCACCCGGGGCTCCGCGATGGCCCGGGCCGGGTCCATCCCGTGCTCCAGCATATTCAGGAGCACCTGGGCGTGCTGCATGGGCCCGGGGGAGGGCGAGCCCACGGTTAGCACGGGCTCCCTGTCAAGGAACACCAGGGTGGGCGTCATGCTCCGGCGGGGGCGCTTGCCGGGCCGGATCTCGTGGACCCCTCCGGGCCGGGTGTCGAAGTAGGCGCCCCGGACGTTCAGCATGAACCCGAACTCGGGCACCATGTGTCCCCCCACCCATCCCACACCCAGGGAGGTGGTGGCGGCTACTACATTCCCGTAGGCGTCCACCACGGTGAGGTGATCCGTCCCCTCATCGTCCCGATCCGTCACCACGGTCCCCTCGGTGGTCTCGTCGTATTTGGGGTGGTGTCCCCGGGTACGGTACGGTCTCCCCACCTGGTAGGCCCAGGCATCCGCCGGCTCCACCTCCTCCATCCGTGCGTCCATCCGGATGAGGGATCGGCGATCCTCCAGAAACTCCTGGGAGAGGGTGGCCTGCCAGGGATGATCCACGAACTCGGGGCCTCCGAAGTACTCCCCGGACTCCTGGGACGCCAGGCGGGTGGCCTCCAGGAGCAGATGATAGCGCTCCACCGAGCGAGGCTCGTACTGGCCGATCCCGAAGGGCTCGAGAAGCCCGAGGAGCACCGCGAAGGTATTGCCGCCCGGGATGTTCGGGTGGGTGGCCACCTGGTATTCCCCGTAGCGCACCCAGCGGGGTGGGTCCACGGTGACATTGAACCGGTGGAAGTCCTCCGCGGTGAGCACGCCCCCCAGGCTTTGGACGTGACGGGCCACGGCCTCGGCGATCTCCCCCTGGTAGAACGCCTCGGAGCCCCCTTCGGCGATGAGCCGCAGGGTCCGGGCCTTGTTCTCTTGCACTAGGAGCTCCCCGGGCTCCAACGGCCGACCTTCCGGCATGTAGATCTCCCGGGCGTGGGCGTCCAACGACTCCCGGGTCTGGTGGATCCGCAGGGAAAGCTCCCGGTCCACCTCCCATCCTCCTTCGGCAAGCTCGATGGCCCTCCGGGCCAAGTCGTCGAAATAGCGCGTGCCCCAGCGCTTGAGGGCCACATCCCAGCCCCGGATAATCCCGGGCACCCCCACGGCCAATCCCCGGGCTCGAATTTCACTGGTGGGGAGGGGCTCGCCGTCTTCATCCAGGAAGAGGGCCGGGTGGGCGGCCATGGGGGCACGTTGAGCGGCATCCACGAAGTAGGTCTGACCGGTGGCCGCATCGTAGTATGCGATGTGACCGCCCCCGGCCAGCCCCGTCTGGTTCGGCGTGACCACGCTCAGGACGAGCCAGGCCGCAGCGGCGGCGTCTATGGCGTTCCCGCCGGCTTCCAGCACCTCCACGGCCGCCCGGCTCGCTTCCGGGTGAAGGGTGGCGGCAATGCCCCGGGAAGACTCCACCACTACGACGTCCTCGGGGTCCGGGATCTCCCGAGCCAACCTCTCCGCCCAGTCGTCCACGGTGGAGCCGGTGGCCGCAACCAGAAGCGCCAGCGCCGGCAGGCCCAGAAGCCCCGGTCCGGGCCACCCTCTCTCCCTTCCTGGTCTGGTCATCAGCTTCTCCTGTCAATCGTCCTTTCGGGATCCACTCCCGCTGGCGTGGGCCCGCATCGCACGGGTCGGCACTGTAACGCCGGAAGCCCCAGGCGTCCATCATCTCACCCCCGGCCCCCGGCCCTCGGCCTTCGCCGGGCCGGGACGATTGGCCATGGCTCCGAGCGCCGAGGCCAATCTTTCCCGCATAGCGTGGAGGACCGGCCACTGGCCCGAAATCACTGCGGCGGACGCGGTCCAACCCTCTCGGGCGAAACCCGCTTGCCCTTCCCCTCGTAGGTCATCATAGCCAGCTGTCGGACACCGGCATCAGGACAACGGACCAGGCCCGGAAGATTTCCCGATGCATGATCTTCCTCTTCTCTCCCAGCACCCACCAAATCTGCACGGAGGCTCATCTTGAGGCTCAGCATGAGGCGTCTTGGCATACCTCTCGGAGATGTCCAGCCCGCTCCAGTCCCATATCCAGCAGGAGCAAAACGTCATCGTCATGCACAACGTGTTGCCGGAGCCCACGCCCCGCCGGCAGCAGGCGTGTGTGACCCTGTCGAACGAAGGAATCGGACGGGATTCCTTCTGCGGACGGGTCTCCATCTTTGGATGCCCTTGCTGGTCCTTCTCTCGGCTCTCATCGCTCCATGGCCTGAGGCCGAGGCACAGGGCCCCCGAACGTCCTACTTCTTTCACCCTTCCACCGAATTGCCGTGGGCCGAGGGTGTCCTCTATCAGGGAGGAGGGTCCACGCAGAGGATCCCCTTCCTTCCTGTGGTGAACACGGGCCTCTTCAGGGCTCCCCTGGGCACGGCCAATCTCACCAGGGACGTGGCTGCGGATGGCCCCCTTGTCTTCATCGGCAACGGCTTGGTCCATGAGGAGGAATGGAACAGCTACGTCGGCAGGGGAGGCGATGGAAGCGTGGGAGAGATGGATGTCTCCGGCAAGATCGTCCTTTTCAGCCCCGACGCTCCTGACCGGTTCCAGGAGGAGTTCGGCGGGTCTTTCCCCTTCTGGCGAAAGATCCGGGAGGCGGCGGATCGGGGTGCCGCAGCGGTGGTCCTCTTCTCCAGCAGGGAGGATCATCCCTTCTACATGGTTCAGTTCCCGCCCGAAGTAGAGATTCCGGATATTCCCGTCATCACGGTGGCCCGGCAGTCCGCCCTGGACATCTTCGCTGCCAGCGGGGGTTTCGGCGACTCGGTCCTCCATGTGTGGGAGGAGACCCGCACTCCACCCCAGTCCAGGGAGCTGATCACCAGCTTGCGCGTGAGGTTCGACGGAGCGTTCGAGAGAATCGAGACCGAGAACTTCGAACTGCGCTATCCTCGCAACGCCTATTGCCACGAGGAGATGAAGCGGATCTCCGGGCTCAACGAGGAGTCCCTCGCCTTCCTCCGGAACACGCTCCAGGACGGGGATACCGTAGAGTGGGAGAAGCTGGCCACCGTCTTCTTCCCCGGCTTCGACATCAAGCTCTTCTACACGCACCACTGGGGCCGGGGGCTGGCCTCACCGGAAGGCGTCTTCAACGTCCTGGAAGGCGAGATGCCGGATTACGGACTCATCGTCCATGAGAACATGCACGTTCTGGCCCGGTTGAACTGGTCCAGGAACACGACCTCGTTCCTTGCCGAGGGCATTGCCATGCATGTGGAGGCTCTGGCCACGGAGGAGGGGAGGAATCATCGCCGAACCGTGGAGTTCCTGGAACGAGGCCAGCTCTTCCCCCTCCAGGCCATGACGACCTTCATGATCGGTGCAGGAGGGCTGAAGACGGATGTGGCGTATCCTGCCAGCGGCTCCTTCACCGGATTCGTGATCGAGACCTACGGGTTGCAACTCTTCAAGGAGGCCTATGCCCTGGAGGGGCGAAGGCCGGAAGAGAGGGAAGCGGACGACACCTGGACGAGGGTCTACGGGAAGGTCCTCCAGGACCTGGAGGTGGAATGGCTGAACTGGCTTTCTGTGGAGCACGGGCTCGACGAAGAAGCCCTGCGACGCCATCTGGAGGGAGTGGCCGAAGCCACGCGGGTAGCGGATGTGAGCCCGGCGGTGCTGGATCAATACACCGGGATCTACAGGGTGCGGCCCGACCTGACCCTCGGCATCAGCCGGGACGGTGCCAGACTCCTTGTGGACCTGGGAGGGCAGGGGACCTTCAGCCTCCTCCCCAGATCCGACACCGAGTTCGACTTCAGGTTGCTGGATGGGAGGGTCACGTTCGTTCGGGATGAGGCGGAAGGGGTGACCTGCCTCGTTCTCGACCTCTTCGGGCAGGAGATGAAGGCTCCGAGAGAGCCGGCGTAGGCGTTCATCCCGCACGAAAGGAGGAACCATGGTGGAGCAGATGCAGTGGATGGAACGGAGTTTCCGGTTCGATCTTCCGGTGGGGCTCTTTCCCGCTTTGGTGGTTCGGCTCCGGGGGACCCTGGCCCGTCTGGAAGAGCTGACGGCCGGCCTTTCCCGGGAGGCCCTGACCGCCCGGGTGGGAGGAGGTTGGTCCATCCAGGAGCATGTGGGGCATCTCCTGGACCTGGAGGATCTGTGGAGGGTGCGTCTGGACGAACTGCTGGAGGGGACACCGGTCCTCACGGCGGCGGACGTCTCCAACACCAGGACCCATGAGGCCGGGCACAATGACCGGGAGTTGGGGGAGTTGCTCCAGGCGTTCCGAAAAAGGCGGACCGAGCTGGTGGGGCGCCTCGTGTCCCTCACCGAGTCGGACGTGGAGCGAAGGGCCCATCACCCTCGGCTGGGGCAGCCCATGCGTGTGGTGGACTGGGCGTACTTCGCTGCCGAGCACGACGACCACCACCTGGCTCGCATCTTGAGGCTTTCCCTGGGGTGAAGAGCCCGGCAGGCGCCGTGACCGGAGAGGGAATGGGATGGAGGGCGCCCAGGCGGTGGTGAGGGAACTGGGAAGGAAGGAGAAAGCGGCACCTGCCAACTGGGCGTGACGTATTGGTTGCTCATGACAGGCACCTGGGTTCACCGAGGGCCGGGTGTGGCAGGCCAGTGTAGAGGGCTTGGCCGGGTGAGTCTGGAGCACGAGGTGCCCATGCAGGGAACGCCTTCGCGTCGGCTGCTCCAGCTGATTGCCGAGCTTGTCGAGGAGGGATTGCTATGAAGGTCAGAGAAGTCCGGGCCAACAACCGGAAGAAGGTCTTCGAGATCGAGACGGATAGGGGCACTCACCACTTTCCGTACGCCCTCCTCAGGGTGTCCCCCGACGCCGAGAACAGGGTCTCGGAAGTGTTTGCCGACGAGGAGCTCGGCCGCGAGGGTCCACCCAGGGCCGTCCAGAGGCTGGCGTCGAGGGAGCGCGGCTCCGAGAGCGGGAGACCAGGAGCATGCGCCCACGGGAAGGTCCAGGAGCGGCTGAGGCACCCCGTCATCAGCCAGACCGCGCCGGTGGGATCGACCTTCATGGCGCTGCATTGCGGCTCGGGTCTCCGGGAAGATCAAGCCGGAGAAGAGCATGGGCAGCATCTGCTGCTCTTCGGGGGTGCTGGCCATTCCCCTCAGCTGGTCTCGATGCCACTCCCGGTCCGCCTCCTTGACGGACAGGTCCGGGCTCACATGCCGAAACACCGCTCTCAGCGCACCATCGAGGTTCAAGACCGAAGATTCCATCCTATTGCCGGCGGATGCGCCAGCGGCCTCCGCGAGCTTGGCTGCGGTGAGCATGGTCCCAGCCTGTTCAGCGGTGTTCCGTGGCCCACCACGCAGGGGTGCAGGAGGACACTGACCTCGTCCACTCGACACCGCCCTCGGACAGGTGTTGGAGGTAGTTCCGTGGGGTTTTCCTTCCCGTCCACCCGCGTCAGGAGCTCGTGCAGGCGGTGGAAGAACCTGCCTGCAGGGGCTCCATCCACCACCGCGTGCCCGAACACCACGGCCAGGCCGAGGACCTCGGCCTTCCCCCCTTCCCAGCTCCGCTGTGTGATCCCTCCCACGCCTACTGCGAGAGGTTGGAAAGCAAGATACTTCCCGCGCGGGTAGTGCGTAACGGCCGCCTCCTCCGGTACAACGACTGTGGAGCCGGTATCCCCCGGTGTCCTGGCATTTTACGCTGAGTTGCCGGTCCTTGCCCCCCCGGGATATGATGATCTCTTTGGACGCCTCGAACATTGTTGGGGTTGAGGGCTTTGACCGTGAAACACGGCACCCAGGAGAAGACCCAAAGGGGGAAGGAATGAGAAAGCGCGATTTGTTCAGTGGGACGGTACTGTCCCTTCTGCTGGCTGGAGTCCTGGTTCTTCCGGATCTGGCCTCCGCCCAGGCTCAGGCCCAGGGCAGGCCCATCAGGACCAACAAGGACAGGGTGCTGA
>PXFI01000099.1 GCA_003564295.1 Gemmatimonadota bacterium
CGGAGAAGAAGGCTTGCCCCACGGCCGCCGGAACAGCCTGGGGGGTGAACTTGGAGAAATCGGGCTTGAGGTAGAACAGGACGCCCTGCCCCGCGCCCTCCAGGGTCAAGCCTCGGACGATCAGGGCAAGAAGGAGAACCAGGAGGGCCGGCATCATGATCTTGTTCATCCGCTCAAGTCCCTTGTTCAAGCCCCGGATGAGGACCAGGACGACGAGGACGATCAGGATGGTTGTCCATCCGATGACCTCGAGGGAGTTGTTGGAAAAAGCCCCGAAGTAGGTCTCAACTTCCTCGGCGCCCATGCTGGAAAACAGACCAGACGGTGTCTTCACCAGATAGGCGATGATCCACCCGGCCACGGGCGCGGTGAATCCGGTCGCGATGAGATTCACCAAGACGTGGATGTGGCCGTTCAGGAACCATGGGCCTTTGGGTCGAAGTGCCCGGTAGGCGCCAGCCGGCGTATGGCCCGAGGCCTTTCCAATGGCCAGCTCGATGGAAAAGAGGGGAATGGCGATGAGGATGACGGCCAGGAAATAGACAACCAGGAAGACGCCGCCTCCGTGCTGTCCAACCATGTAGGGGAAGCGCCAGAGGTTGCCCATTCCGACGGCATAACCGATGGAGGCCAGGATCAGGCCCAGGCGGGATCCCCAGTATTCCTTTTCAGCCATGCGCGATCTCCCATGTCAGAGCTCGGGGTACGATGCGTTCATCCCTCGGCGAGAGGGGATTCGAAGGAAGGAACATGACTCTTCTCCATGAGGGTCATGATGCCCAGGAGGCCTCCCCAATGGTAGAAGGGGTCGCTGCTCGTCACGTCCCATCCTTCACCGGTGTCGGCGTTGAAGTTCTCCGGAACCTGGCGTCGTTCTCTCCAGGCCCGGAGAAGCATATCCTTGGACTTTCGGGCCAGCTCGGCGCGGGCCTCGGGCAGGTTGTAGTTCCTCAGGCCAAGATAGACAAGGAAGTTCATTGGCGGCCAAATCCTCCCCCTCCAGTACACGTTGTCACCATAGGCAGGGTCGTCCCGGGAACAGGCCGGCAAGATCCAGTCCCCCCAGAACTCCCGGGGATTGAAGAAGTGCTCGCTGATCATCCGTGCCGCCTGTTCATCGGTGGCTGCCCGGGCCAGGAGCGGAAAGAAGAGGGTGGGCGAGAGGCGAGGAGAAACCTCACCCGTATCGGTCCGGCGGTTGAGGAAGATCCCTTTCTCTTCGTCCCAGAGAGTGGCCAGGGCCGAACGGAAACGAGTGGCCCGATCATGGAGCTCCCGGGCCTCAGCTGTCCGGCCAAGGACGCGGGCGATGTCGGCAAGGGCGTCGCAATCCGTGACGTAATACGAAAGAAGGCCAACGTCGGCCATTTCCATCATGCAGGTGGAGCGGTTGTAGGGGACTCCGTCGTAGAGCGGCAGGTTGTCCATTCCGGATTCCAGGACAGCTCCGTAGAGATCCCCAACACCCTTGCTTTCCCAATCGAAACCTACGACGGGCTCGTACGGTTCGGATCCCCAGGACAGGTAGCCTTTGTTCTCCCGGCGGGTGGACCACCAACGGTTCCACCCCAACAGATCGTCGAAGACCTCCTCCAGAAACCAGCGCTCCCCGAAGCGCCGGTATACCTCCCGGGCGACCAACGAGCCGAGGGGGGGCTGGGACCGGTCATGGGTCCTAATCCCCAGGGAACGATACCACATGGGCACGAAGCCCGCGGCCGTCCGTTCCTTCGTGATCTCGATGATGTTGGCGTAGGCCAAGTCACGGTTCTCTAATGAGAACATGTATCCGGAGAGGAAGGTGTCCCAGTTGAAGAGGACATAGCCCAGGTATTGGACCGGATCACCAACAGAGGACTGATCACCCACAGTCGGCTCGTCCCATCCCAGGTTCCAGAGTCGAGTGACGGGCGTGACAACGCGGTCCTTCAGGGGATCGTAGATGGTGTTCCAGGCGAGCCCGGCCTGGATGGCACGATAGAGCTCGGCCTCGGGTCCGAATCGTTCGTGGGCCTTCTCCGCACCCTCCTTGGCTTCCAGAACGGATCCGGCGATCTCCTCCAGGCTCCGCCGCCGGCCCGTGGAGAGGCCGACCAACCCGCAAAGAGGCAGGGCGAGGTACGGTGTCTGCGCCACGACGTAAGGTTCGGCCACGTCTTCCGCCGTGGCGAAGACCCGGACGACGCGTCCGGTAGCACAACGGCACACGAGCTCTCCATCGCCGGATGCCAGCTCCCCTGGGTGGTTCCACAGCAACCCGGATTCCGCGACGAGAAGGGGGGCACGCCGGTGGTCGTGGGAAGGCGTCGCGAGGACGACCAGGTCGCTGCCATCGACCACGGCGGTCTGGACCAGAACGTCGATTCCCCGCCATCGCAGCCGGAGCTCCGTGTAGCTTCCGTCGTACGTGTGAGTGCCGGGTTCGATCACCTCGGCCCCGGGGGTGCGACGGCCCATCAGGGCTTCCTTCAGGTGGCCGCCCTGGCGATACTCCTTGATACCCAGGCTCAGCGCGAATCCTTCGGGAAGCAGGACATGCGATAGCATGGACCGGGTGTTCCAGGTGTTCCAACCCCGGGCCAGGCCCTTCTGGAGAGCCTCATGGGCGGCGCTCCGGGGTCGCACGGTGTGGTCGGCGGATTCTGGAAGCTTGGTCATGGTGCTGTCGTCCCTTCTCAAGATCGGCCCGATCATTACCTGATCTGAGCGATTCTGTGGGTGGCAAGAAGATACCCGCTGGGTTAAGTTGCTGGCGTAGTGAAAGATACGTTCAGCGGCGGCTCTCGCCGTGCTCAACCCAACGGGTCAAGTTGCAAGATGACCAGGACCACGCTTCCTGGCAAGCCTCCCTCGCCCACCACCGCCCATATTGCTGGCTCTTCATCTGATACTCATGCAGGCCCCCTCCTGGACCTACCGGCTCTCCGGTAGGCAGGATGTGAGTGCCAACACACATCTACTCCCAGGAGGGAACCATGCGCTTCTATCAAGAACAGCACCGGCACACCTGCGGCATCGACCTCCATGGCCGCAATCTCTACCTCTGCGTCCTCGACGAACAGGGGGACATCCGCCTTCACCGTAAGCTCCGCTGCAACCCCGAGCTCTTCCTCCGCACCATCGCTCCCTATCGCGACGACCTGATCGTCGGTACCGAGTGCATCTTCTGCTGGTACTGGATGGCCGACCTCTGCGCCGACCAGGGCATCCCCTTCGTCCTCGGCCACGCCCTCTACATGAAGGCCATCCACGGCGGCAAGGCCAAGAACGACAAGATCGACTCCAAGAGGATCGCCATACTTCTGCGTTCAGGGGCCTTCCCCTACGCCTACGTCTATCCCCGCGAGATGCGCTCCACCCGGGACCTCCTGCGCCGCCGACTTCATTTCACTCGCAAGAGGGCCGAGCTATTGACCCACGTCCAGAATACCTTCACCCAATACAATCTGCCCAAGCCCTCTGGACGACTGAAGCAGTCCGATAACCGCGAAGGTCTCGCCGAACTCTTTGACGACCCCGCTCTCCGGGCCACCATTCGGGCCGACCTCTCGCTCATCGACCACTACGACGATCGCATCCCCGCGCTCGAGCACACGGTCCTTGAACTGGCCCGAGTCCACGACCCCGACACCCTCCGCCTCCTCATGACCATCCACGGTGTCGGGAGGGTCCTGGGCCTCACCCTTCTCTATGAGATCGGCGATATCGGTCGCTTCCCCTCGGCCCAGGACTTCTCCTCCTATGGCCGCCTCGTCAAATGCGCCAAGGAATCCGATGGAATGGCGCTCGGCTTCTCCGGTGCCAAGATCGGCAATGCCCACATCAAGTGGGCCTTCAGTGAGGCCGCCGTCTGCTTCCTCCAATACAATCCTGCGGGCCAGCGCTACCTCCAGCGGCTCCGCAAGAAGCACCCGAAGGGAAAGTCCTTGAGCGTGCTGGCCGCCAAACTCGGCCGCGCCACCTACTACATGCTCAAACAGCGAACCACCTTCGATATGAACCGCTTCCTCAGTCACCGACGGAGGAGAGGGGGTGAACCCGGCGCATAACTCGAGCCCGGCATGACCGGGCAGCAAGCGCGATTGATTGGACACCTCCTCTCGCTCCTGTCTTGACAAGCGGCGCGTAGCGTCTCAGCGACTCTGCCCCTCACCCGAGCCCGGAGAAAACTGGCCTCTACGGAGAGCCCGCACCTTTTGAGTCGGACGGCACGAGGAAACAGATGCATTTCTGAACGCGAGAGGAGATCCCTCCTCCCGCACCGCCGCATCGATCGACCGAGACCGCGGCGGCTGAGTCAAATAAGTGTTTGGGCAAAGTCCCATTTTCTGACCCCGTGCTCCGAAACCAAGCCAGAGTCCAGTAGGCTCTCGCGCCACCTCAACTCCCATCGCGCCGCTCGCGCGACGCGTCTGGGATTACTCGTGCCCTTGACTTCGGGGGCCTGATAAGTGGTGGTGGGCCAGCTCGCCGAGCTCCTGCACCGCCCGGGCGATCCGCTCCCGCCGTGACTGGCCCTGCTTGTGACGCAGCAGGTGGCTGAAGACCCAGATCAACGGTCATCCTTCCCGGAAGGGGAGGGGGTGTTTCCAGACGAACCACCGATCCCGGGGGCCTCCCTTGCGCCGTGGGTTCTCCCGGTCCCAGACCTTTTCCCACTCGGGCTCGTGATCCTGGATCCAGGCCCGGAACTCCTGATCCTCCTTCCGCGTTCGGGGCATCACGGTGACGAACCGGCCTCCCCGGGCCCGGATGTGCTCCATGGCGTCGGCCCCGCAGAGCTTGCTGTCGGCCACGTAGAGGAAGTCGCTGTGGCCCACCACCCCCCGCAGCGCCTCCCAGCTCTCCTCGTGGGTGCGGGAATCGTTGTGTTTGCCGGCCTCCGAGCGAAACTACACCGGAACCCCTCCGTCCTGGATGGAGGTCAGGATGAAGAGCAGCTGCTTGAGATCGTGCCGATGGTCCTTGGAGTAGCCATAGGTGATGAAGGGGGCCTTCTTGCCCCTGAGGCTCCGGCTCTTCGCCTCCTTGTACTGCCCGGTGAACTTCACCGTGGTGGAGTCGTTGTGCAGCTCCTCCAGTGACAGGTCGAAGCGCTCCACGGCCGCCAGGACGATCTCCGTGAGCAGGCTTCCCCGGTCCGCGTCGAAGAGGTGGTCCAGGGCCCGGCCCATGGCGTCATCGGTCAGTCCGTGGGCCTGTTCCTCCGTGAGGCCGAACCCCTCCGGAGCGAAGGTCTCCACCACCTCCCCCAGCCGGTACAGGGGCTTCCGTTCGGTGAGAATGGACCGGAGCAGGATGCCGAGGCCCACGTGGTAGGGCAGGCGGGTGCGCCGGTCAGGGGTGGGGACGAACCATTCCAGGAGGTCAGCCAGGCCCAACCGATCCAGGTAGTGGTTGACCAGCGGCAGGGGTCCGAGGCGCTGGGTCCTGAGCTCGAAGGCTTGAGGCTTCATCTTGACCTCCCGGGTGTCTTTCGATATAGTACTCGAAAGACACCTCCCAGTCAAGAAGAATCATGACACGAGGCAAGAAGAACTCCGGTCCCTCCGAACAGCCCTCGATCCGAGCCCTCGCCCTCGAGCTCGTCGGGGTAGCTCTGATCTGTTCAGGAACCCTTTCGGAGCGGACCATGACCTGCGGCAAA
>PXFI01000287.1 GCA_003564295.1 Gemmatimonadota bacterium
TACTTCTCATCCAGGATCTCATCGTAGGGATAAAACTGGCTTTTCCCCTTCTTGATGATGTAGGCCCCGGCATCGGTGACCACCAGGGTTTCGTCCTTGATGCCCCTGACCACGGCCCGGATATCCTCTGAAATGCCGACGTGTTGATCGATAATGCGGCTGATTTTCCCGGGCACCGCGTCAAAGACGATACAGTCTGCACGGGAGCATACGGCTCGTTTATCCGGCATGAAAACACCACTCCTCGTCTGCTTTGATAGGAAGATCAGGCCCCGGGTGTTGCTCAGGGTTTTGCGGCCCCGTACCCGTAAACGTTTATCTTTTCGACCCGGGGGAAGGTGATTCCTGCTTATTCGGGTCAACTCACGGCCGAAAAATCAGCCTTTTTATGGACTGCTTTTGGACTGCATTGGGTGGGCTGCAAAGGAAGTGGAGCAGCGGAAAAATGTTTTGATCACCGGGCTGCGTTACGGCCTGCAATCCTTCCCATGACCAAACACTCCGTAATGGCACAGCTGCCCAACCTGCAGGCTCCGTGGATACCTCCGGTCACTTCTCCGGCGGCATAGAGCCCCTGGATCGGGTGTTGGTCCCGGTGTATCACCCGGGCGGATGTGTCAATCTGGATGCCGCCCATGGTGTAGTGGACTTTTGGCCATAGGCGCATGGCGTAAAAGGGGGGTTTTTCCAGCGGAGCTGCCTTTGGCATGATGGGTTTTTGAAAATCCGCATCATGGCCGGTTCGAAGCATCTGGTTAAACCTGTGCAGGGTCCTTTCTAAAGAAACGGGATCAACCTGGTAGTCAAGGGCCAGTTCATCCAACGTAGGATAGGTTTTCACGACTCCCTTTTTCAGGGACCGGGAAAGATCCCAGCCGGCGACCTCTACCCCGGTCTGGTCGGCCAGGCCAAGCACCGGGCGTTCTTTGCTCAGCATGGCATCGGCTAATTTTTTCCGATCGCTGAGTTCGTTAACAAAACGTGATCCCGTCGCAGGATCCACCATCAGCCCGTAGGGAATGACCACGTAGTCACCAAATAAGGGGCCTGCCCCGAACCCATGTTCATCGGGCGATGCCCAGGGTCCCAGCTGGATCCTGGAAAGTTGGACCGGGTTCGCCCCAATTCTCAAGCAGTCCTTGAGAACTTCGGCCGTGGCAAAACGCTTATTGGTGCTGCCCAGGGAGTCGTCCAGGCGCGGGTCCTGGGCCTGGCGGAAAGCCACGTCGCTGCCGAAACCGCCCGACGCGACAATCACAGCTTTCGAAGCGAAACAGGTTTTTTCCGATCCCCGCTCCGGTTTGCCGAATCGATAGCCATCCAGGAACCCCACACCATGCACCCGGCCCGCTTCATCCTGCAGCAGGGTCTTGACATAGGCTCCAAGGCGGATGGGAACCTGCTGTTCTTTTAAACGCGCCAGCTGCCCCTTAATCAGGTCCGCACCGGAAATCGATTCCGGCGTATAGCACCGGGGTACTGAATGGCCGCCAAAAATATCCACCCGGTCCAGGTATTTGACGCCCAAATCGTCCCTGGACCACAAGAAAACGTCTTTCGCCCGGTCCGTGATGAGTTTAACCAGCTCCGGGTAGTTGAGCCCTTCACCGGCTTCGATCATATCCTGGTACATCAGCCCGGGGGTGTCGGATATGCCTGCGTTTTCCTGATATGTTGTCCCCGGGGCCGCAATGCCTCCGTCGCTAATGGCGGAATTCCCGCCGGGCGCCCGCAATTTTTCCAGGACAACAACTGAAGCGCCGGCCCCAGCCGCTTCGATGGCGGCAGCCAGGCCGGCAAAGCCCGAACCGATGACGATTACATCCGTTGTAAATGTGTACAAAACCAACGCCGCCTTTCAGGATAACACGAGTCATTTCCTACGACCGGACTGCCTAGGCGAGTAAACTGGAAAGCACGGAAACGCGCACGATGATCCCCAGCAGCTTATTGTCCTCGTTGACAACAGCGATGGGGTACTTCGACTCGCTGGCCAGGGGAATCAGGTCCTTGACATAGGTCTCCGGCCCCGTGGTATGGTATTCATGATTCAAGATGTTTTCAAGCGTCAAGTTTTCATTTATTGCACGTATGGCGTCGTCAATGGTTACCAGGCCCTGCAGTATGCGCGCATTGTTGACGGCAAAGAGGCTCGAAATACCGTTTTTTTGCATCTCTTTGACGGCTACCTTGAGGCCATCCCGGGGGGTAACCAGGGCCGAGGGGGTAAACATGATGTGTTGCGCCTGCAGGACCCGGGTTCTATCAATATCCTTCACAAATTCCTTGATGTACTCACTGGCCGGCGAGGTCAGAATATTTTCCGGGGTATCGATCTGTTCAATATTGCCGTCTTTCATAACCGCGACCCTGTCTCCCAGCTTGAACGCTTCATTGATGTCATGGGTAATGAAGACAATGGTTTTTTTCAGTTTTGCTTGAATTTCGATGAGCTCGAACTGCATGTCCCTTCTGATCAGGGGATCGAGGGCGCTGAAGGGCTCATCCATGAGAAGGATATCGGGATCATTTGCCAGGGCGCGGGCTAAGCCCACTCGCTGCTGCATCCCCCCGCTTAATTCATTGGGGTACTTGTCTTCCCATCCCTGCAAACCGACGGTGGATAGGATACCGGCAGCGATTTCATTTCGTTCTTTTTTAGGAATTCCCTTGACCTCCAGCCCGTATTCAATGTTGTTGATAACCGTCCTGTGGGTAAAGAGGCCAAAATGCTGAAAAACCATGGCGACCTTGTCTTTGCGATATTGTTTTAACGCTGCTTTGTTGTAAGCCGTAATGTTCTCGCCGTCAACATAAATCTTACCTGCTGTAGGCCGGTTGAGTAAGTTCAGGCAGCGAATCAGGGTCGATTTTCCGCTGCCTGACAGCCCCATAATCACGAAAGTCTCTCCCTCATGCACGTCAAACGAGACGTTGTTTACGCCTATGGTATGCCCTGTTTCGGCCAGCAGCTTTTCTTTGCTGATGCCTTCCTGCAGCTTTTTCAGTACGGTCCTGGGGGGGCGACCAAAGATCTTGGTTAAATTCTCTACTTTAATTTTGACCATAGCGTTCACCTGTCACTTATTATTCCGGATACTTGAATTTTTCCGCGATACCCTGCGATAGCCTGTCAATGATGATGGCCAAAAAAACGATGCTGATTCCCGCTTCAAAACCGCGGGCGATATCGATCTGACTGACCGCGATCAACACTTCCATCCCCAGGCCCGGCGCTCCCACCATCGAGGCAATGACGACCATGGCCAGGGCCATCATTGTTGTCTGATTGATGCCGGTCATGATCGTTGGAAGGGCCTGGGGCATCTGCACCTTGAACAATGTTTGCCAGCTTGAAGATCCAAAAGAATGCGCAGCTTCCACCATTTCCCGGGGAACCCTTCGAATACCCAGGTCAGTTAACCGGATTACGGGGGGGATGGCATAGACAATGGTAGCAAAGACAGCCGGCACTTTCCCCAACCGGAAAAGCATGATGGCAGGAATGAGGTAAACAAAGCTGGGCATCGTCTGCATGGCATCCAGCAAGGGTTTAATAATGCTGTTCACCCTGTTGCTGTACGTCATCAGGATGCCGATCGGGACGCCAATAAAGAGGGAGATAATCACAGAGGTCAAAACAATCGCCAACGTCTGGATCATTAAGTTCCAAAGGCCCAGCAGGCCGATCATGAATACCAGTGAGGCAAAAATAACGCCTGAAAGCAGGTTTTTTACTTTCCAGCTGACCAGTAAAACCACAAGCAGGACAATCCACCAGGGAAGCCAGTATAGTAGTCCCTCGAACCTTAAGAGCATCCACATGCTTCCACTGGAAATCGCGTCAAAGAAGGGGCTGAAATTTGACAAAAGCCATTTAACAAAACTGTCCACATACTTGCCCACTTCAATGACGATCCATCCCGGGAATTCGCTCATCGTTCAGATCACCTCGCCTCACGAAGATAATCCCCACCTTGCCTGAAGTGGGGATTATCTTCGTTGTTCTATCGCGCTATTTTATTGTAACGCATTTAAAACCTTTTCTGCGATATCATCTGGAACCCAGTCTGTCCACAATTCATCATATTCACGGAGGAAAAATAATGCGGCCTCATCCGCTTCCACTTCGTTGACCATCATGTAGGAAAGCGCTTCGCTGGTGATCTCGCTGCTGGTTTCATAGTTTCGCAAGAATTCCACCACATCCGGGGCGCGATCGAGCATATCTCGATGGACACCCGTGGTTATTTCCGTTGAGGGGAAGGCACACCGGTAATCATCCTCCCATAACTCCGGATCGTAAGCCGGTTCTTCCAACAAGACCATGTCATATTTACCCATGATCCAGGTCGGTTCCCAGTAATAACCCACCCACGGTTCTCCCGTTTCCATCGCCCGGGTGATCGAGGTGGCGAGGGCCGTGTCGGAACCGGGCCTGAAATAGGTGAAATGCTCATCAAGCTCGTAATGCACCATTTTGGCGCTCAAGACTTCATCAGCAAACCACCCTGGAGGGGAGCCGACAATCAGCCCCTTATCGGGATCTTCGGGGTTATCAAACAAATCCTTGTACTTCGGCAAATCAAATACGGATTTCAAGTCGGGCGCCAGGGGTTCGATGCCTCTTTCCTCGTCACCATGGACTAAAAATACCGGCACATAAAGACCCTGGGCGTTATCATCAAAGTTGACGGATGTAACCTCGATCTCTCCCAATTCAATTGCTTCTGCGTAGGCATCTGGGAAATTATCGTGCCAAAACTCCATGTAAATATCGATGTCTCCCGTCCTTAACCCGGCAAAAGTGATCGGGGTAGTACCCAGAATCACATCCGTTTTGTAGCCATACCCGTTTTCGATAATAAACCCGGCAATGTGATTATGTAAGCGTATGCTGTCCCACCCCGCGTCAGCAAAAACAAGCGGCGTATCATCCCTTGCTTCTGCCGAAACCTCGTCTTCGTCCGTTGCCTCTTCCTCAGCCGGTGTTTCATCGACGGCCGGTTCACTTTCATCTGTGGGTGACGCACAGCCCGCAACCATGAACAACAGGACAATTGCCAAAAGAATCAAGAAAACCGGTTTTCTCTTCATGAAGATCAAGTCTTAATACCCCCTTTTCTGGTTTAATCCACTGTTAAGTCTATTTGATTTGAAAGAAAATAGCAAATTCAGGAGGAGATAGCATAAAATAATATGCCAAAGCATATGTGAGGAAAATTACCCATGCTGTGTATAGGTACGTAAGGGGGTGGATATTCGCTAATAATCAATAATATCGCGGCAATGCTCAACTCCTTCAACCTATATCGTTATAATCCGTTTTAAAGATTGTAAACGGTTTGATCTTCTGGATGGTAATTTGCCGGCATAGAATTAGCCGGCGGAAACTTTCCAGGCCCTGTCCTTTTGGGCACCAACACGAGAAACGTGCCTACCACCAGGGCGTACAGGGCAAACACACGGACACTAAAAGCGGATTTACTCATTTTGGCCCTCCTTTCTCCCTCGCTAACGCTTTGCCAGCGGGACGTAGTGTCTGATCGGGGCGATGGACTTGTAGGCAGGCCGGATTATCTTGCCCGCGTTGATCAGCTCTTCCATGCGGTGGGCCGACCATCCGGCGATGCGGGCAA
>PXFI01000142.1 GCA_003564295.1 Gemmatimonadota bacterium
CCAGCTTCCGGACCTTGTTGCCGCCCAGGGCCAGGCCGGTCCAATCGTCGTTCTTCACCAGGATGGGGGGGGCCTCGGCCCCCAGGGCTGCCCGCAGGTTGGGGCTGGGCATGAGAGGGGTAGGGAGGAAGGCCAGGGGGAGGCGAGGGAGGGACTGCAACCGGTTCAAGGCGTCGGCGTTCATGGCGATCTCATTTGGGCGTGGCTCTGCGACGGGGGCCCCGCATTCGCCGGGTGGTCAACCCGGTATGTCCGCGAGGCCAAAGCCGCCACGTGTACGGTGGTGCAGTGGATGTCCACCGTGTCCTCTATGGGAGAAGCATAGCCTCCGCTCATGAACACGGCCATGGGCAGGCCGGCTTGCCGGCGGCGGCCAGTCGGAGATCTCCGGGATCCGCGAGGCCCGAGGTCTCCACCCGGCGGCGGAGAAGGACGTACTTCTCCGTGGGAAACCGATGGCCCCGGGGGAGGGGGTGGATCTCCCGGCTCCCTCTGGGGGTTCCAGGGTAGTCTGCTGCGCCAGCAGTGGAAGGGCATTGAGAGCCACTAGAGACAAGCGTGATAAGAGTCATCTGATGGCAGGGCGCGATCCTTTCAAGCCGCTAATCCCTCCCCCGGTCCCGGGTCGGCGGGTCGGTGTCGGCCGCGGTCCGGAGTGGCGCGTCCGGTCGCACCAGCAAGATTCGGGTGGGTGGCGCTGGCTCTGGACCCTGGCCCCGCTCCTCCTGGTGGCCTTGGGTGCGCTGTCCCCGGAGGCTGGAGGGCAGGAGCCGGATCCCGGATCCATACAGGGTAGGATCCGGGACGAGGGTGGCATCCCGGTGTCTTTTGTGCTGGTGCGCCTGTTCCAGCCTGGATCGGAAAGGCTGGTCAGGGGAGCGGAGTCCAACCACCTGGGCTTCTATCGGCTCGATCCGGTGCCGCCCGGCCGGTACGTCCTGGAGGTTGGCCGGCTGGGCTACGAGACCCAGAGTCGGGAGGTGGAGGTCGGCCCTGGCCAGCGCCTGGACCAAGACTTCTTCCTCAGCTTCGCGCCCGTGGCCCTGGATGGCATCTCGGTGGAGGCCGAGAGGAGCCGCGAACGGATCCGCTTCGAGGAGCAGGCGGGACTGACGGTCCGGGAGCTGGCGGGGTGGGAGATCAAGGCCATCCCGGGCCTGGTGGAGGCTGATCCCCTCCGGGCCGTGGAGGTCCTACCGGGGGTGGTGACCATCTCCGACTTCTCTTCCGCCTTCAACGTTCGAGGGGGATCTGCGGATCAGAACCTTATCCTTCTGGACGGCATTCCCATCTTCAATCCCACGCATCTCGGGGGGTTCTTCTCCGTCTTCAACGGAGACCTGGTCGAGCGGGCCGAGCTCCATTCCGGTGGCTTCCCGGCCCGGTTCGGGGGCCGGGTCTCCAGCGTCCTGGACGTGAAGACGGACCCCGGGGACGGTAAATTCAGGATGGACGGCGGGGTGTCTCTTCTGGCCACCCGGGTGGCCCTGGGCGGCGGCCTTCCCCAGGGGGCCGCCGACGGGATCGGGTTCAGGAACGTCCGCTGGAGGGTATCGGGCAGGCGGTCCTATTTCGACCAACTCCTGAGGCCCGTGCTGGACTTTCCCTATCATCTCACGGACTTCCAGGGGGTTCTGGAGGGGTGGACGGCGGGTGGGAGCCGCGTTTCGGTCTCGGCCTACACGGGACGGGACGTGCTGGATCTGACGCGCCTGGACCCGGCGTCCTTTCCTCTCCGCATCGACTGGGATTGGGGGAACGATCTTCTCGGAGTGCGTTGGACCCGCCCCCGGCAGGACGGCGGATGGTGGGAGGTGCGTTCCGGTTTCTCCCGCTTCGCCTCGGGTCTGGTCTTTCCCGACTTCGACGATACGGAGATCCGCAGCGCCATCCACCAGGGGTTCCTGGAAGGGGAGCTTGAGATTCGTCCGGTTTCTTCCCTCACCGTGGGGGTCGGGGGCGGCGTCCGGCGTTTCGGCTACGACAACCTTCTGGCCACGGGCGGTACTCAGTTCCTGGCCGGAGCGGGGGAAGGGACGGAGGTGTTCAGTCATCTCCAGGGAGAGTGGAGACCCGGTCCCAGGTGGATCGTGGAAGCCGGAGCCCGGCTGGATCGGTGGGTGCCCTCCGAGGGAGATGACGTGCTGGGGGCGTCGCCCCGCCTCTCCGCCAAGCGCTTCTTCGCGGGCTCAAGGTGGGCGGTGAAGGGCTCCATGGGGCGCTACACCCAGTTCCTCCACTCCATCCGGGACGAGGAGCTGCCCGTGGGGCTTGACGTCTGGGTCCTGGCAGGGGACCGGGTCCCCCACGTCGTGTCCGACCAGATGCAGGTGGGGTTCGAGGGATATCCAGGAGAAGGGTGGTTCCTGTCGGTGGAGGGCTACGCCCGGGGGTTCGACGGCGTCATCACCAGCAATTTTGGAGACGATCCCAACGACTCGTCGGACGATTACCTTCCCGGGACCGGGTCCTCCTACGGTTTGGACCTCCTCCTGCGGCACACCGGCAGGGGGACCTCCGGGTGGCTCGCGGTGTCGCTGCTCCGAGCCCGCCGGAGCTTCCCGGACTTTCTTTCCGGACTGGATCCGGCGCCCGTGATCACCTACCCACCGGTGTTCGACCGCCGCCTGGACGTGGATCTGGTCCTTCAGCGGGATCTGGGTAGGAACATGGAGTTGGGTGTCCGGTGGAACTTCGGGACCGGTCTTCCCTACACGCGACCCCTGGGAGCGTACTTCTACCTTTCTCCCAGGGTGACCGCCGGTGCCGGGCTTGACTGGGACCCCGGGGGAGACGATCCGGGCGGCGTGGGTTCCGGTGCCTATGGTGTGCTCTTGGGTGACAGGAACGGCGCCCGGTATCCTACCCGGCACCGACTGGACGTGAGCTTACGCTGGGACCTGGAACGCCCCTGGGGCCGCATGACCCCCTATGCCAGCGTCCTGAACGTCTACGACAGGCGAAACGTCCTCTTCTACTTCTACCAATACGACAGGGACCCCCCGATGCGGACGGGGATCTCCATGTTCCCGTTCCTGCCCACCGTGGGGTTGGAGGTATCTTTCTGATGGCCGGATTCAGGCTCCGGGCACCCTTCGTGCCCACAGCCCTCGGTCTGGGCCTCGCGTCCGTGTTGGGCGGATGCCAGCTGGATGAGGTCTCAGTGGCCTTGCCGAAGGACCTCCCGGTGGCGGAGGCGTTCGTGCTGGTGGGAGATGGGGAGGACCAGGCAACTGCGTTCCTCCACTGGACGCTGGGAACCCGTCCGTCCCGGGAGCTCATGGCGGCCTCCCTCACCTTGATTGTGGCGGACACCCTGGAGGTGGGCATGTTTGCCGAGGGGGAGGAGGAGTGTCTCCTGCCCCGTAGCCTGGAAAAGGTGGACGGCATCTGCTTCAGCGGGGGCGGGCATCTGCCTGAGTTTCCAGAGCCCGGTACCCGCCTGGAGTTGGAGATCCTGCTACCGGGTGGTGGTGAGCTTCGAGGGGGAACCGTGATCCCCCAGGACATCCAGATCTTGAGGCCCCGGACTGCCACCTGTGCGCTCCCGCCCGGCAGGAATCTGGAGCTGGCATGGAGCCGGTCGCCCGGGGCCTGGGCCTACTACGCCGAGGCCACGATCTGGAACCTCAAGCACGCGTTAGCCCCCATGGGGATCGTGGCCGAGGCGGACTCTGTGGCCCTCATGGGGCTGGCGATCTCGGAGTCCGACACCACCATCGTGTTTCCCCGGCAGTTCGGAATCTTCAGCCGTGGGGTCCTGCAGCAAGAAGTGGCCCTGGCCCTGCAAGAGGGGCTTCCCGCCAATGCCCTGGCGGAAGTCACGGTTGCGGCCCTGGACCGGAACTGGGTGAACTGGGTGCGGGGCGGTAGCTTCAACCCTTCTGGTACGGTGCGCATCCCATCCCTTCGAGGTGATGGGTTCGGGGTATTCGGTTCGGGGGTGCGGCGAAAGGTGACCATTGTGGGGGGGTGGCCCCGTCCCACGGCGCCGAATTGCTTCGGCGTCTTCTTCTGAGGAGGGGCACCTCCGGCTAGCTTCCCGCCCGTCGCCCTTGCATGGAGGACGGCACGGTTCTCATGGGAGGGGCCTTTCTCGAAGCTCCGGTCCACCGGGATCTCTTGGCCCCCGCTCCCTTTCTGCAATACCTTTGCGCCATGAGTATTCGAGCGGCGGTCATGACGGCCCCGGAAGCTCCCCTGGAGCTCTGGGACCTGGACGACCCGGTGCTGGAGCCGGGCTCCGTCCTCCTGGAGACGGTGGCCAGCGAGGTCTGCGGCACCGACGTCCATCTCTTTCACGGCCAGCTGGCCGGTGTCCCCTACCCCATCATTCCCGGGCACGTGAGCGTGGGCCGGGTCTTGGAGACCCGGGGCGTGGAGGTCGACGCCCTGGGAATGTCTCTCGGCCCCGGCGACGAGGTGACCTTCTACGACGTTCATGAGACCTGCTGGTCCTGCTGGCACTGCCTGGTGGCCCGGCAGCCCAACCGTTGCCCAAGTCGCAAGGTGTACGGGATCACCTATTCCGCCAGGGATGGCTTGCTGGGAGGGTGGGCCGAGCGGATCTACCTGAAGCCCGGCGTGAAGGTGTTCCGGATTCCTCCGGAGCTCTCGGCGGAGCAGGTGATCGGGGGTGGGTGCGGGCTCTTCACCGGCTTCGCTGCCGTGGATCGGAGCGGGATGTCCATGGGAGACACGATTCTGGTGCAGGGGGCCGGCCCCGTGGGCCTGTCGGCGGCGGCCTTCGCCGGCCTATCGGGGGCCAGCCGGATCTTCATGATCGGCGCTCCCGAGAGCCGCCTGGAACTTGCCAGGACCCTGGGCGTGGACCAGGCTTTCGACCTGGACCTCACCACCCCGGAGGAGCGGAAGGACAGGATCCTGACCCTCACTGGAGGCCGGGGGCCCGACGTGGTCATCGAGGCCGCCGGGCATCCGTCCGCCGTGCCGGAGGGCCTCTCCCTGCTGAGGGACGGGGGGACCTACGTGGTGGTGGGGCACTACTCGGACGTGGGAGAGGTGTCCGTCAATCCCCACCTGGACGTGAATCGCAAGCATGCCCGGATCCTGGGACAGTGGGGGACGGATTTCCACCATCTGGCTCGGGCCCTCACCCTGCTGGCACGGCACAGGGAGGCGCTTCCCCTGGACCGGATCGTGGGGAAGACCTATCCCTTGGAGGAGGCGGGCCAGGCCCTGGCGGACGTGGAGGTGCTACGGGTTACCAAGGCCCTCATCGCTCCCTGACGGGGCGACTACTCTTGGGTAAGCTGCAGCCTGGAAGCAAGCAGATCGATTGCCACCCGGTTCCGGCCGCCTTCCGGGATGATGATGTCTGCGAAGGCCCGGCTCCCCTCCACAAAGGCCAGATGCATGGGGCGGACGGTGGTGAGGTACTGCTCCACCACTGAGTCCAATGAGCGGCCCCTTTCCCGCTGGTCCCGCCGAAGGCGCCGAATGAAGCGGATGTCCGGGGCCGTGTCCACGTAGACCTTGATGTCCAGGAGACTTCTCAGGCGGTGATCCGCCAGGATCAGGATCCCGTCCAGGATGATCACCTCCGTGGACTCGACCCTCCGGGTCTCGTGGGTGCGTGTGTGGGTGGAGAAGTCGTAGA
>PXFI01000313.1 GCA_003564295.1 Gemmatimonadota bacterium
GGGACGAGCTGGGGGAGGTGGACTTGGGCAACCTGAGCAGGGCCCGGAAGCTCATTGGTCGCTGGATAGAGTACTACCATGGCCAGCGACTCCATGCGTCGTTGAACTACCTGCCCCCGGCTGAGTACTGGGCCGGGGAGCCGAGGAAGAGAATGGAGGAACGGAAGCGGAAGTTGGAGGAGGGGCGGAAGAAGCAGGAAGCCATCAACCGGAAGCGCCTTCAAGCTGCCGCGTGAAGGAGGTCCAAGGTATCACTCTTCATCTCCGCATACTTGTCCGGAACAGTCTGAAGCACTACAGGATCGGCAGCTCGGCAGGGGAAGCCGACGCTCCAGGGCCCGAGTCCCCCCGGATAGGACGGGGGATCGGCAGGTCAAGGGTGATGGTGAAGGGCGGGTGAGAGGGCTGGGGAGCAGTGGAAGGGGCCGAACCGAGGGTTGCTGGGGGCGAGTTGAGCGCCGGACGCTGGGTCGAGTCGTACCACATCAATCCGTGTACGAGACAGAAGAGCGAATCCGAGTGCCGAATGAACGAAAAATGGCGGAATCACGCGACGTCAGTCGGCGCGATGTACGATCAACTGTCGAACGCCCGCCGGACCGTGGCCGCCCTGAGACCCGGGTCCATGGAGATTGCCGGGAACACCGCGGCTCTGCTCGATGATCAGATCCTGGCGAAACCCGCAGGCCCCGACCCTGCCTTGATAAATGGGGGCGCCAGCCCGTAGCTTGCTCAAGCACCGCACCCCATCCCCGGTGGTGTCCGGGCCCGGCCTTCGCAGGTCGAGCACCGCCTGCGTAGAGGCGCCCGGCAGGACCCTGCACTTCGATTGCAAGGAGGCACCGTGACGCCCACCCGCCGCGACTTCTTCAGGGCAGCCAGCGCTCTCTCAGTGGGAGGCGTGATCAGCCCATCCCTCCTGGCCGACCGCCTGGCGAGAATTGCCGATCCACTGTCGGACGGTGCGAGCGGCCACGTCGCCGTCGCCCGGGGATACGTGTTCCTGGACCGGCAGGGAACCGGACGCCGCAGCCGCGGAAACCCGGGGATTCGGGGGGTACTGGTCTCCAACGGCGTCGATGTGGTGACTACCGACGGCAACGGCTACTACCAGATCCCCGTGGATGCCGAGTCTGCCGATATCTTCGTCTGCAAGCCCCGCGATTACAGCATCCCCGTGGACGAGCTGAAGCGCCCCCGGTTCCATTATTTCCACCGGCGGAGCGGCACCCCGGACGCCACGTTCCGTTATCGCGGCATCCCTGCGACGGGCGAGCTTCCGCCATCCATCGATTTTCCCCTCTACGAGCGGCCCGAGCCCGACCGTTTCAAGGTGGTCATGGTCGCCGATCCTCAGCCGTACATCATGGAGGAGGTGGACTGGTACGGCCACCAGACTGTGACCGAGCTGGCCGGCGTGGACGCGGCCTTCGCCATCGCCCTAGGTGACCTGGTGGGTGACAACCTGGACCTGTTCGAGCCTCTGGCGCAGGTCCAGGCCCTTACCGGATTCCCGTGGTACAGCGTGGTCGGCAACCATGACCTGGAGTTCATGTCCCCAGACAACCGCAATGCCACGGAGGCCTTCCGCCGCGCCTGGGGGCCCACCGACTATGCGTTCCAGTACGGGCCCGTCCATTTTCTCATGCTCAACAACGTGTGGTGGGACGGCCATGCGGGAATGCGCGACGATGGCCACCCTGTGGCGGGGAACTACCGCGGCCACCTTTGCGATGATCAGATACGCTTCGTCCGAAACTATGTCCAGCACGTGCCCGAGCATGAGCGTCTGGTGGTCTGCGCCCACATGCCCATGGTCAACCGTGGCTGGCCGCTCGACGGTGGCGACAGCTCATCCATCGAGGCCACCATGGCGGAATACACCCGTTGGGACGGGACCCACGTAACACCACAGTTCCCCAGGCTCCTGGAGGCGCTGTCGGGCCACCGCCACAGCGTCAGTTTCACCGGCCACTTCCACCTCAATCAGAACATGCTGGTGGGCAAGGAGCTCGGGTTCGATCCCCCGGACGGCGCCAAGCACCTGCACTGCAACCTGGGCGCTCCTTCCGGTAGCTGGTACGCCGGACCCCTGGACGAGCGAGGGTTCCCCGTCAGTATGCAGCGCGACGGGTCCCCCAACGGCTACGCCATCGTCACGTTCGACGGACCCCACATGCAGGTCCGTTACAAGGGGGCGGGGAAGCCCGCCGATTACCAGATGTTGATCCACGCTCCCGACGTGGTGGAGCAACGAGAGCTGAGCGCAACGGAGGTGGTGGCGAACGTCTTCATGGGCAGTTCAGGCTCCGTCACCCGGATGCGGATCAGGGGCCACACCGACTGGATCCCCATGCGGCAGGATTACCGTGATGACCCGGCCTATCTGGAGCTACATGACCGGACCCGTGCCGAGGCACAGGTGGGCTCCCATGCCCGGCGACGAGCCGCGGCGGGAGACCCGGAGTACGCAGAGCTCTGGCGCCCCGTCCAGGCTGCCAAACACGCCTTCTACCGCCGCCTCCCCTTGCCTGGGTCCATGGCCACCGACCATTTCTGGGTTGCAAACCTCCCCTCCGCACTCCCCCTCGGCGTGTTCAGCATCGAGGTGGAGACGACGGACATCTTCGGCCAGACGTTCCGGGAGTCCCGCCCACTCCGAGTGGTGGATCACGCGCAGCGCGTCGCCGAACTAGACCGCTACACTACACGGGACCCGCTACGCCAATGATCACCGGCGCCGATCCGCATCGCCGTCTCCGTGCCGCCGCCGGGCCACCGGCGGTGGCCCTGTCTCTCACCGCCTCCGCGGTATCATGACCCCTCCCGACGGTGCCCCGCCAGGCCGTACGAGCGGCCACCGGGTCTGCTCGACCCGGTCTGGCGCCTGGACCATCCTCCTGGCAGCCCTCCTCTCGGTCACCCTGCAAGCCGCCACCACGGACCTGGACAACCAGCACCTTCGCGCCTGCTTCGACGAGCGCGGACTGACGGAGATCCAGGACCACCGCTTCGGACGAGCCTTCCGAGGGCAGGGATAGGAAAAAGAACGGCTCTTCACCTGTTTCCGGAAGCGACCAGGCCATGCGGGTCGGAGAGGAGGTCCAAGATGTAGATCGAAACTCTGATGAGTCGTCCTGTGGGTGCGAGCCCCACCCAGCCAAAGCGTAGCCGGTAGGCTAGTAGCCAGGCTTGCAGCTGTCCCCGTGAGGGGGCGGTTGATGCGTACTCAGGCGAGCGGGTGGGCCGTAGGAATGCAGCCTCGAAATGATGTAATCCCCGGTGCCCAGGGGCTCGGAAACCCTGAAGGCAAAACCCCCGGAGGCGCCAAGGCGAGTCGAAGGAGGACTCGGCGGGGTGATCGACTGCGGCACGGCCAAAGAGGATGGCCCGGTAACCTGGGAGGCCCCTGACCGTCCAGATGGTAGATCCGGGTGACGGAGAACCGGTGACCCTCTCCGACGCGCCGTCGGCGGCAAGCGGTTCGACAGCCGGCCACGTGGTGGGAACGCCACCGGGCACAGAAACCACGCTTGTCCACCTGGTAAGGCACGCCGAGGGAAGACCGGAGGCGTGCCGACGCGGCAGGGGAGTCGGATGGCCGCATACGAGCGACGATGGTGGGGAACGGAGTCGGCATCCGGACCCAGCGGAGCAAAGGCGGCCAGTGTTGCGGGAGAACTTCAGGAGGGAAACATGACCTCGAGCTCAGACTGAGGAGCCCTCATGTACCCGGGACTTCTGAAGGTAGCGGAGAGAGCAAAGCGGGACCCGGACGCTCGGTTCAACTCGTTGGCGCACCTCGTGGACGAGGCAGCGCTGGGACGGGCCTTCCAGCGCATCCGCAAGGACGCGGCTGTGGGGGTTGATGGCACCACGAAGGAGCAGTATGGGCAGCGACTGGAAGAGAACCTCCGGGGGCTGCACGAGCGGATGAAGTCGATGCGGTACCGGCAAGTGCGTATTCCAGCGAAGGTGCCCACCCAGTCCAACGGATGAGGCCCACCTGTTCCGGGCGAAGAGGCCCACCCAGTCCAGAGGATGGGGCCCACCCATCGGAGCGAAGCGACGCTGGCGGCTGACTAGGCTGTAGCGGCCTTGGGCGACGGGTTGGTGGGCTCCTTTCTTCGCATGGAGGCTCCTTTCAACT
Source organism: Gemmatimonadota bacterium (assembly GCA_003564295.1). Lineage (GTDB taxonomy): Bacteria > Gemmatimonadota > Gemmatimonadetes > Longimicrobiales > Gaopeijiaceae > PXFI01. The sequence goes on from PXFI01000313.1 coordinate 4,151, forward strand.
TGATGCGGTGGGCGTGGTGGACCAGCCCGTCCAAGATGGCGTCGGCAAAGGTGGCATCCCCGACGACGTCGTGCCAGTGCTCGAAGGGGAGCTGACTGGTGACAAGGGTGGCCTTGCGGCCGGTGCGGTCTTCGATGACCTCCAGAAGATCGCGACGTTCGTTATGGCTGAGGGGAGTTAGCCCGTAGTCGTCCAAGACCACGAGCTCGGTCTTGTGGAGGCGGTCCATGAGCTTGGGATAGGAGCCGTCGGCTCTGGCCAGGGCGAGCTCCTCGACAAGTCGGGGGAGGCGGAAGTAGCGACTGGACAGGCCCTGGCGGCAGGCCGCCTGAGCCAGGGCACAGGCCAGATAAGTCTTTCCGGTGCCGGTTGCCCCGCTGATCAGAACCACCTGGTGGCGACGGATCCAGTCGCAGCTGGCCAGGCGAAGGATAACGGAACGGTCCAGCCCCCTGGGGGAGCGGAAGTCCAGATCCTCGATGGAGGCCTGCAGGCGTAGCTTGGCCCTGCGCAGGAGCTGGGTCTGGCGCCGGTCCTTGCGCAAGGTGAGTTCCCGGTCCACCAGGAGGCCGAGGCGGTCCTCGAAGGAGAGGCCCAAAATGTCGGGCACGGCCTGCTGTTCTTCCAAGGCCTCAGCCATGCCGGCGAGGCGGAGCTCCCGCAGGCGGGCCAGGGTCGGTTCAAGCAACATGGTTCATTCCTCTCAGGTGCAAGACGTGTAGGAGTCGGAGCCCCCTGTCCACAGCCGCGCCATCTTCGGTCTTCGGGGACGCGAAGATCTTGGGCCCTGCTCAGGGTGAGCCTTGGCCTCGATGATCTGGCGGACCACGGCCCCCGTGTGGGGTCCTGTCTTCTCGGCCCACCGGATGATGCGGGAGGGGGGCCACTCGAGGTACTCCTGATGAGCCTGGGGCCGGTGGCTGGGATCGGTGGTGAAGCCCCCTTTGCGATGGCTGCGAGGGTGGGCGGCCACCCGCTGACCGTCGTGGAAGATCTCCACGGTGTCGGCGGTGAGGCGTACGTCCACCCTCTGGCGGAGGAGGCGGTGGGGCACGCTGTAGTAGTGGCGCTCCACGTCCACATGGTAGTCCACGTTGACCCGCGGCTTCGTCCACTCTCCGTACTCGAAGGGGGTGGCGGGCAAGGGCTTGAGGGCTGGGCGGTCCAGGCTCTCGAAGAGAGAGCGGCGGGTTCCATCCAGCTTCTGGAAGGGCCGGTTGTTGAGGACGTCCAGCAAGCGGGTGATCTCCTGGTTCAGCTCGGCCAGGCTGAAAAAGGTGTGGTTGCGAAGGGCCGCCAGGATCCATCGTTCGACGACCTGAACTCCCGACTCTACCTTCGCTTTGTCCCGGGGTTTCGCTTTGCGGGCCGGCAGTACGGCGGTGCCATAATGGGTTGCCAGGTCCTGATAGGTGGGGTTGAGCTCAGGGTCATACCGGTAGGCCCGGTTCACGCCGGATGCGA
>PXFI01000030.1 GCA_003564295.1 Gemmatimonadota bacterium
ACATACCCTCCGGGGTGGACTCCGTCACCGGAGCCGTTCCAGGGGACGCCGTGGTGGCGACCGTCACGGTGGCCTTCGGAGGAGCGAAGCTGGGCTCCCTCCTCCATCCGGGCCGAAAGCTCGTCGGGCGCCTGGTGGTGGTGGAGATCGGCTTCCCCCCCGTGGAGGAAGAGACCTTCCAGGGATTGTTGATCACGCCCGGCTGGGTTCATGCGCGCCGCCCCAGGCGGGATCCCGACACCCACAAGAACGCCGTGGGGCCCCTTCTCCTGGTGGCAGGGCGTTCCGGGATGGCCGGAGCAGCCATTCTCGCCGCTCGTGGGGCGCTTCGTGCCGGCGTCGGCTTCCTCCGACTGGCCTCCCCTCCCGAGAACCGGGAGATCCTTCAAGGGGCCGTTCCCGAAGGGGTGTACGTGGATACCTCCCATGAGGCGGCCCTCCGGGAGGCCGTTCTGGCGTCCAGGGCCGTGGGTGTGGGACCAGGGTTGGGAACCGCAGAAGAGGGTGCCAGGATCCTGAACCAGGTGCTTGAGGCTGGAGGACGGGGAGCCCTTCTCATGGACGCCGATGCCTTGAACCTGGTGGCCTCGGGCGGCGCACCCTCCCTGAGGGAGATCGGGGAGAGCCGGGATCTGGTGGTCACGCCCCACCCCGGGGAGATGGCCCGTCTCCTGGAGATGGATCCGAAGGGCGTCACCGCCCGCCGGCCCGAGGTGGTCCTCGGCTTGGCCCGGGACTCGGCGTGCACGGTCCTGCTGAAGGGGCTTCCGTCTCTCGTGGCCACGAGGCAGGGTAGGCTCCTGGTGGACACGGTGGGGACTTCCGACCTTGCCGCCGCCGGCATGGGAGATGTCCTCTCGGGTGTCATCGCCGGGTTCCTCGCCCAGGGCTCTCCCTCGGAGGAGGCGGCGGCTCTTGGCCTTCACATCTCGGGGCGAGCGGCGGCCGGGACGGAGCTCCGGGCGAGCCTCACGCCGGAGGACGTGGTGGAAGCCCTCCCGGGTGCCTTACGGGAGGAGGGGGACGGGTTCACGGAGCTGGACCTCCCCTTCGTGCTCCTGGACCAGGATGCCGCCCGTTGAGCTGCGGCGGGCGGGACGATTCGGGACCTGGTGCGGGGTCCGGAGGGAGGCGGGGGCGTCGGACGGAGGCTCCTCCGGGGCTGCCCGTGGGAAGGGTGGGGTTGGGGCGTGGAGAGGAGTTCGACCTGATCCGTTCCCTTCTGGGTCCGGAAGTGCCGCCGGTTCCGGGAGTTCTGGTTGGGCCGGGGGACGATTGCGCCGTGTTGGAGGGGGGGATCATCGTGAGTGCGGATCTCACGGTGGAGAACGTGCATTTCAGACGGGAGTGGATCTCCCTCCATGAGGCGGGTTACCGAGCCGCGGCCGCCGCTTTGAGCGACGTGGCAGCCATGGCCGCCGAGCCTCTGGGGGCTCTTCTATGCCTCGCTCTGGGCCCCGGAAATCCACGGAGGGAGGCCATGGAGCTCCAGGAGGGAGCCGGAGAAGCCTGCAGACGGGAGGGAATCTCCATCCTGGGAGGAGATCTGGCCGGGTCTCCGGGTCCCCTGGTCGTGGACGTGGTGGTCCTGGGACGGGCCAGGGCGCCCATTCTGCGGAGTGGAAGCAGGGTGGGTGACGAGATCTGGGTCACGGGGTGGCTGGGGAGGAGTGCTGCGGCCGTGGCCTTGTGGAACCGGGGAATCGTGCCGCCCCCGGTGATCCGGGAGGCCTTCGCCAGGCCGAGGCCGCGGATTCGGGAAGCGTTGTGGCTGGTGGACCGGGTTCCCCTCCGGGGCCTGGTGGACCTTTCCGACGGGCTGGCCGGGGATGTGGGTCACCTGGCCGCCGCTTCGGGGTTCTCTATGGTCCTGGAGGAGGAAGCCGTTCCCGTCCACCCGGAGTTGAACGAGGTCCTGGCGGGAACAGGAGAGATACCCCTGGATCTGGCCCTCGGGGGAGGAGAGGACTATGAGCTCTGCTTCACCTCCCCCCCAGGTGCGCTTGAAGAGTGGGTGGCTTCTTTCGAAGATACCTTCCAGATTCCCCTCACTCGGGTGGGCAACGTAGTGGAAGGGGAGGGCCGGAGGGTCCTCATGCAGACCGCGCAGGGTGAGAAACGACCGATTCAGGGCGGTGGGTTCAGCCATTTCATGGAGAAGGGGAACGAGTGATTCGTACGCTCTGGTTCTATCTGGTGGGTCTGGCCGCCACCTTTTTCAACGCCGGAAACGTGGTTCTGAGAACCTACTTCTGGCGCCGCAACATCCACTGGGCTTGTGACAACTCAGCCAGGAGGTGGGGAAAGGCCCTCCTCTGGGCGGCGGGGGTACGGGTCAAGCTGGAGGGAGTGGAAAACCTCCTGACCGACCGTCCCCAGATCGTCGTGTCCAACCATCAATCCTGGTTCGACGTGTTCGTCCTCGCTGCCCATCTCCCCGTTCGCTACCGCTTCGTGGCCAAGCAGGAGCTCGAGAAGATTCCCATCTTCGGCCCGGCGTGGAAGTCCTGCGGCCACGTTTCGGTGGATCGGGGGAACAAGGAGGCGGCCGTGGAGGCCCTGGACCAGGCGTGGCGGGAAGTCCGGGAGGACAAGCTCACCATGATCGTGTTCCCCGAGGGGACCCGGTCCCATGATGGCCGCCTGCAGCCCTTCAAGAAGGGAGCCTTCGTGCTGGCTGTGCAGGGCCAGGTGCCCATCGTGCCCGTGGCGGTCATGGGAACCTGGGAGATCATGCCGAAAGGGGCGGCTCGTGTCCGATCCGGCGTCGTGACGATGCGCATCGGCACGCCCATCCCCACCGAGGGTAGCACGATCCGGGATCGGAACCGGATCCTCCAGGCTGCGTGGGATGCCCTCTTCGCCCTGAAGGGCGAGGGCCCACAAGCCGGGGGAGCTTCCCCGGAAGTGCAGGAGAAGGCTCAGGACCTCTGATCTGTCCATAGACGCCTGCCAGGCGGTGGGCCAAACATCCTAATTGAACGAGGTCAACGCTGTGTCTGCCATCGTGGATGTAAAAGGAAGGGAGATCCTGGACTCCCGAGGCAACCCCACCGTGGAGGCGGAGATCATTCTCGAGTCGGGAGCTAGGGGCCGTGCCGCCGTTCCCAGTGGAGCGTCCACCGGGGAGCACGAGGCGGTGGAGCTGAGGGACGAGGATCCGAAGCGCTACCTTGGCAAGGGCGTCCTGAAGGCGGTGGGGCATCTCAACGAGGAGATTCGTGATACCCTGAGAGGGTTCGAGGCCCGGGAGCAGCTCGACATCGACCGAACCCTCATTGAGCTGGATGGCACTCCGAACAAGGGCCGACTGGGCGCCAACGCCATCCTGGCGGCGTCCATGGCGGCTGCCAGGGCCGCCGCCGCCGAAACCGGCCTTCCCCTGTACAAGTACCTGGGGGGACCCGAGGCCAATCTTCTTCCCGTTCCCATGATGAACATCCTGAACGGGGGATCCCACGCTCCCAACAATGTGGACATACAGGAGTTCATGGTGATGCCCATGGGGGCCGAGACCTTCTCCCAGGGTCTTCGCATGGGCGCGGAGGTGTTCCATCACCTGAAGAGGGTCCTGAAGGAGCAAGGAAAGAACACGGCCGTGGGAGACGAGGGAGGGTTCGCCCCGGATCTGGCCAGCAACGACGAAGCGGTGGAGGTGGTGCTCCTGGCCGTGGAGCGAGCCGGGTACCGGCCGGGGGAGGACATGGTCCTGGCCATCGATGCCGCCGCCAGCGAGTTCTACACCGAGTCGGGAGAGTACGTATTCCGCTGGTCCTCGGGGGAGCGGATGGATACGGCCGGGATGGTGCGGTTCTGGTCCGAGTGGCTCGAGAAGTACCCCATCGTTTCGCTGGAAGACGGGATGGACGAGAACGACTGGGACGGCTGGAAGGCTCTGACCCGGGCGCTGGGTGACAGGATTCAGATCGTGGGGGACGACATCTTCGTCACCAACCCTGAGATCATCGAGAGGGGGATCAGGGAGGAGGTGGCCAATTCCGTCCTCATCAAGGTGAACCAGATCGGGACCCTCACCGAGACTCTTCAAGCCATCCGATTGGCCGAGGAATCCGGGTACAGTTGCGTCATCTCCCACCGCTCGGGAGAGACGGAAGACACCTTCATCGCCGACCTGGCCGTGGCCACGGGGGTGGGGCAGATCAAGACGGGCAGTGCCAGCCGGTCCGACCGTGTGGCCAAGTACAACCAGCTCCTCCGCATCGAAGAGGCCCTGGGACCGGCAGCCCGGTATCCCGGGAAGAGTCTATGGCAAGAGTGATGAGACTGATCTTTCCGATCCTCTTGGGGCTGGCAGCCTACTACGCCCTCTTCGGAGGGGACTACTCGTTGTTCGAGCTCCGGAAGGCTCGCAAGGAGGTCTTGGTCCAGGAGCGGGAGCTGGAGGCGCTGCGGCGGGAGGTGGATTCCCTCCGGGCCTGGGTGGACTCCCTCCAGAACGATTCCGCCACCCTGGAGCGCCTGGCCCGGGAGCGTTTCGGCATGATCCGGGAAGGGGAGATCCTCTATCGCCTGGCGGAGCCCAGCGTCACCAGGCCGGACACGCTGCCCTGACTTCCCGGGGTTGCCCCAGGCCTCAACCGAGGGGCGGGCCTGAGAGGACGCTCCGCCCGCGACGCCTCTTGACACCCCAGGGGGGGGGTCATGACCTTTCCTGTTCAAGCCGGAGTAGCTCAGCTGGTTAGAGCAGCGGAATCATAATCCGCGTGTCGGGGGTTCGAGTCCCTCCTCCGGCATTCAACAAAGAGAAGGGTTTTCGGCTCCCGGGGGTGACCTGGGAGCCTCTTTTTTGCCCGAATTTGTGCCGATTTTGACACTCAGGCGTAATGGAGTGTCAACACCCCCTCCCAGAGGCCCCAGGCCGGTCCCAGGCAAGCGGCAGCGGGGGTAGGGGGCTCTCTCTCCTCAGGTCGCCACAATTACGATTGTGTTGTCTCCGTTCGGTTTGTGACGGAACACCCTCAGTGCTCCTGTGCTTTCTGCCGCTCCCCCAATAGCCTCCGGTGGAAGAAGTCAGCCATGCGCCGGTGGAAATCGTAACGGCTGGGCTCGGTCTGGATGACATGTGGCTCCACGGGGTAGAACATCACCTCGAAGTCCTTCTCCAGCTCAATGAGCCGCTGTACCAGACGCATGGCGTCCTGGAAGTGCACGTTGTCGTCCACCACCCCGTGAACGATGAAGAGGGGGTCCGCCAGACCCTCGGCGTGGAAGATAGGTGACGAGCGCTCGTACGCCTCCGGATCGTCCTGGGGCAGATTGAGGATGCGGTTAGTCCAGCCGTCGTTGTAGTGTGCCCAATCCGTCACCGCCACGTTGGCCACGCCCGCGGCGAAGACACCAGGGTGACGGAAGAGGGCCATGAGGGGCAGGAACCCGCCGTAGGACAGCCCATAGAGGCCGACCCTCTCCGGATCGATGCCCCGTTCCCGGGCGAGCCACTCCACAGCCGTAACGGCGCCGTCCACGTCCTTCCAGCCCATGGACCGATAGATGTCGGTGCGGT
>PXFI01000333.1 GCA_003564295.1 Gemmatimonadota bacterium
AAGGGAGGGGGGAGTCCAGGAGGCAGACCCCTGCAGGATTCCCGGCGAAAGGACGGTCCGTGAAGGCGTCCACCTGGTAGAAGGGTATCTCTGTCGCCGTGGGCATTGGTTTCGCCTCCGAAACGGTGTATGGGATGCTCGTTCTCCGAAACCGGCCTGGATGCGCCGGTCTTGAAGGATATGCTTCTTCGAGCTTCGAGCCAAAGCCAGGTGGCCTGCAGCCAGGAGAGCTTTCGCCGAGATCCAGGTGTCGAGGTGGTCCGAAGCGGACTCTCCCCATTGCTCGCGGGCCGATGGCGATGGGGGCCAGGAAGGCTTGGGGAAGCCCTGGGGAGCCGCAAGAGAGGCGGTCAAGCAAGGCCTGGGGAAGGCCTGCGGAAGGTTCCCTCCAAGTTGCCAGCCTGACCTGGAGGGTTGGACGCCTGGAGGGTTCGGTGCCCATATGACCCCCAAGCCGCCAAAGGACCCGCAGGGGAGGAGAGCCCCGTCAAGTTTGGGGTCTATTTGATCCCCGATCCGGATGGCGATCCGCAGCCCTGTCCAGCGCGTCAGGTTGGGGGTGATGGCTCGGGGGTGAAGACCCCCTTGGACGTCGGGAGGGTGCAACGGTTCCCTTGAGAAGGGCTTGTCCTGCACCGGGCTTCCGTGGAGGCTCATGACCCTGATGCCCCCGGGAGGAGTTGCTTCCGCGGGGCCCCTTGGTGATCATAGAGTCATTGTGGGTGGCTGTCGCCGCCCGCCATCCCCCAGAGTAGGTGGTCCCGAATCCGGAGGAGGGTCATGTCTGTTCGTTCCTTGCTTTCGGCCTTCATGGCTCTCTCGTTTCTCCTGCCGTACCCAGCTGCCGGGCAGTCCTCGGGGTTGCTGCTGGTGGTGAACAAAGGTGAGTCCACGCTCTCGGTGGTGGACCTGGCGGAAGGGCGGGAGGTAGGGCGCGTCCCCACCGGTTATGCGCCCCATGAGGTGGCGGTCTCCCCCGACGGACGGACCGGAGTGGTGACGGACTACGGGACCAGGCAGCAGCCCGGGAACACCCTCACCGTGGTGGATCTCACCACGTTGGAGGCGGTTGCCACCATCGATCTCGGGGAGCAGACCCGTCCCCACGGGATCATGTGGCTCCCGGGGCAGGACCGGGTGGCCGTCACCACGGAGGGAAACGGAACCCTCACAGTGGTGGATGTTGGGGCCCGCCGGGTTGTGGCGGCAGTGCCCACGGGCCAGCGCGTCTCGCACCAGGTGGCCTTGACCCCTGACGGGACCAGGGCTTTCGTGGCCAACATCGGCTCCGGTAGCGTCACGGCCATCGACCTGGAAACCTTTTCGGTGATCCGGAGCATTCCGACGGGGCAAGGGGCGGAAGGGGTGGCGGTGGCTCCTGACGGGAGTGAGGTGTGGGTCAGCAACCGGGCGGAGAACACCGTGACCGTCCTGGACGCTCGTTCTCTGGAGGTCCTGGCTACCTTGCCCTCCAGCGACTTTCCCATCCGGGTCATCTTTTCTCCGGACGGCAGCCGGGCCATGGTGACCAACGCCCGTTCCGCGGAGCTACGGGTGTTCGACGTGTCGGGCCGAGAGGATCTCATGGCGGTGCCCATCCAGGCGCCCATCATGGAGGGGCGGGCCCAGGTCATCGCCTTCGAAGGAAGTGCCTCACCCATCGGTCTCCTGGCGGATCCGGGCGGACGTTATGTGTACGTGGCTGCCGCCAGCGCCGACGCCGTGGCGGTGGTGGACCTGGAGGTGGGGGCAGTGGTTCGCCTCCTCCCCGTGGGGAAGGAGCCCGACGGGCTGGCCCTGGCTCCCCCACCGACCCTTCCCTCCCCCTGTCCGTGACCGATCCGGGCCGCCGAAAGCCTCCAATCCTGTGAGCCACCCTCCCGGGTCGGGCGAACCGGAAATGTCCGCCGAAGCCGAAGCCGTTCGATGCCTGCTCCTGGCTGCCTACGACGCCCGGAAGCGAGACCTTCCCTGGCGGGGGGAGTCGGATCCCTACCGCATCTGGGTGGCGGAAGTGATGCTCCAGCAGACCCGCGTGAAGACCGTGGTCCCCTACTACCGGAGGTGGATCCGGCATTTCCCTTCTTTGGAGGCCCTGGCCGAGGCCCGGGAAGAGGAGGTGCTGCTGGCGTGGCAGGGGCTCGGCTATTACGCCCGGGCCCGGCGACTCCTGGCGGCAGCCCAGGTGGTCCGGGAACGATATGGAGGCGAGCTGCCGGCCTCGGCGGAGGAGCTGCGGCGCCTCCCCGGAGTGGGGGACTACACGGCCGGTGCCGTGGCCTCCATGGCCTTTGGGGAGGCGGTGCCGGCGGTGGACGGGAACGTGAAGAGGGTGCTGGCTCGCCTCTTCGACCTTCCAGACCCGGGGACAGCGGAGCTGAGAGGACTGGCGGGGGCATTGGTGGACCCCCATCGCCCCGGAGACTTCAACCAGGCCCTCATGGAGCTGGGATCCACGGTTTGCCTCCCAAGGTCGCCCCTGTGTCCCTCCTGCCCCCTCGAGACCTTGTGCCTGGCCAGGGGAAGGGGAACGGTGGGGGAGCGGCCCGCCAGGAAAGGCCGACCAGCGGTACCAGGGGTGGAGATGGCGGTGGTGGTGGCGGTGGCGGCGTCGGTGACCGGGGCGGCCCCGGAGGACGGAGGGCATGCAGGGCGACCAGGGGAGGCACGGGAAACAGGTGCCTCCTGCGGCATCTCCTTCTTCCTTCGAAAGCGTCGGGGAACCGGGCTCCTGGCAGGGATGTGGGAGTTCCCCGGGGTGCAAGTGGCGGACGCTGGGAGGGCGAGGGGCGCAGCCCTTGAATTGGTCGGGGAGTTGGAACTTGACGTGTTGGGGCCGCCTGTGGAGTTGGATGCGGTGGCCCACGCCTTCACTCACTTGAAGGTGCGGTATCGGCCTTTCGTCCTGTGGGTGTCAGGGGTGGGTAGCGACACGGAAGGACGGTGGCTTGGGCCGGAGGAGCTGTCCCGAGTGCCCCTTCCGGTGGCCCAAGAAAGGATCGCCCAGGCGGCCATAGAGGTGGTCCGACACGGGCCCCAGAGTTTATGATGGGTCGTGAACGGGCCCCTGGGCCCCGTCCCCTTTTCCTCCAGAATAGGAGGTGCCTCCATGAGAGCAGCCGGCAAGAAGATGGGCCTGGTCCTGGCCCTTGGCCTGGTCCTCCTGTTGCCCTGGAGGGGCCCAAACGCCTTCGTCGCCGATCCGGCCGGCGCCCTTTCGAGCCACCACGGCACCGGTGCGTTGGAGACGCCCCCCGGCGGTACCCTCACGGACTCCCTGAACGACGGGCCCCACGTCTACTGGCAGGACGACTCCACGGTTGTGGCCTTCTATCATTGCCAGGGGGATTTTCTCGGCCAGAGGTTTCTGGGCGGAGAGACCCTGGTGGTGCCCGGGCTCTGCGACGACGTGGGCGTGGAGTACGTGCTCTCGACCCGGGCTCCGGAGGTGGAGCCCCACACTTTCGAGGGAGTCTCCAGGATCTTTGCGGTGAGCGATGTCCACGGGGAGTATGACGCCTTCGTAGACCTTCTGGTGAACGCCGGGATCATTGGGACGGATCTTTCCTGGAGTTGGGGGGACGGGCACCTGGTGGTTCTCGGGGACATCTTCGGTCGAGGCGGGCAGGTGACGGAGTGCCTCTGGCTTGTTCATCGCCTGGAGCGGGAGGCCCGGGCGGCCGGGGGCAGGGTGCACTTCACCCTGGGGAACCACGAGGTAATGGTTCTGCGGCGGGACCTCAGGTACGTGAACCGGCGTTACCTGGACGGTGTGGTGGAGTCCAGCGGTATCGGCTACGAGGATCTCTTCGGTCCCGGCATGGAGCTCGGGCGCTGGCTACGGACCAAGCACACCGCCATCCGGCTGAACGAGATCCTCTTCGTGCATGCGGGCATCGGGCCCGAAGTCCTGGAACGGGACCTGGACCTGGCCACCATCAACGAACAGGTCAGGACAGCCATCGATCTCAGGTCCTACGATCTCATCTTCAACGACATGCCGGGATTCCTCTTGGACAGCCAGGGGCCCCTCTGGTACAGAGGGTACTTCCTCCCAACCTCCACCTACCCCCAGGCCACGGTCCCGGAAGTCCGGGCGGTGCTGGACTACTACGGTGCCCACACCGTGGTGGTGGGCCATACGGACATCGGGGAGATCCAGGCCCAATACGGGGGATTGATCTTCGGGATCGACATGTCCCTGGAGCAGATGGGATTCTTCCAGGGCCTGCTCTGGGAGGACGGCACCTTTTTCAAGGTCCAGGGAGACGGCACACGGGAGCCCATGGGGAGGGGAGGGGCCGACCTGCCTTCCGGTCCCTGGCCCTCCTGACGCTGATCGTAAGCGCCGACACACGGCCCGCACCCGTCGGAAACGACAGTTGCACCAGACGGGTGCAGGATTGATGTGGATGCGCTAAGGTTGTTGCGTTTGAGGCTCCCGGTGGGTCTGTGACCGGGAGGGAGATCGGCTTCCGCCGTGAGGCCGGCCCCAGCCTGAGGGTCGGCGGAAGAGCGGAAGCGCCTGCGGACGCGAGGACTGGAGAAGCCCATGATATGGCTCGAGCGGGTCTTGGTGGTGCTGGTTCTCCTGGCCAGTGTGGTGGCCTTCGGCTACGTCCTCTGGAGGCAAAGGCTGGGACACGTCTGGCCCAAGCGGCGGGAGATCCGGATCGTGAACCCTCGGGGATTCCTGCCGGGGGTCTGGGAGGTGATCTCCCAGAACGTGGTTCTCAGGAATCGACCGTGGGTGGGGCTCTTCCATTTTCCGCTCTTCATCGGCCTTGTGGCCTTCCTGGCCAAGAGCGTCATGCATGTGCTTCTGGGTCTGGGGGTCGAAGTGCCAGTGCCTTTCTGGTACGCCCGGCTCCTGGACGTGGCTTCGGTCCTGGTCCTGGCCTCCGTAGTCTTCATGGCGGTGCGGCGCTACTTCGTGGACCGGGAGAAGATGACCAACCTCCTGGAATCGGGAATCATCCTGACTCTCATCTCGGTCCTCATGGTCACCCACCTCCTGGAGCATGTCTTCCCCTTCGATTCTTTCGGGGGGAGGGCCAATTGGTGGATCCACTACCTGGTCCTTGCCGTCTTTCCCGCCGTCATCGCCCACGGGAAGCATCTCCACCTGCTCATGGCGCCGGTGAATGTGGTACTGAAGCACATGACGGAGGTGCCGTCGGACCGGCCCGTCTTCGGCAACGACCTGGTCATGGACATGGAGGACGAGGCCAGACTGGAGGCGGAATACGCTCGCCTCGGGATGCCCAACGGGGTTGCGGACTTCGGATTCGGGGCACTGTTCGATCAAGCGGCCTGCATCCAATGCGGCCGTTGTAACGACGCCTGTCCGGCGGGGCCGGGCCTGCAGCCCCGGGAGCACTTCGTCCTGGCTCTGCAGAGTCCCTCACTGAAGGGAGAGGAGCTGGCGGAGCTCATCGATCCCGACGTGACGGCCACCTGCGTGCAGTGCCGGGCCTGCGAGGTGGC
>PXFI01000056.1 GCA_003564295.1 Gemmatimonadota bacterium
ACCTGTCCCGACATCGACAGTGCGAGCGGCTCCTCCTCACACAGTTCGCCCTCCATCCAGCATTGAAATATCCACCCCTCTCCCCCTCCACACTCGGGGTCCCACGGGTCCATAACAGCCCGCGTCGTCGAAGTCGAGGACATCCATCGGATCGCCAAGAGAGCCGACGAGGCCCTGGAAGGGGCATCCCTCTCAGAACGACGAGGCACGCAGGCACACTATTGTGAGCATGCCTATGGGCCGAATGCATACGCGAATAAGCGATTCCGCGGCCCATCGACCTTTGTCGTCCTTGAGCGCGGGGCGCGGGACTGGTTCCTGGTCGAGACCGAGCGAGTCGATGCTCCCACAATCGTCGGGAACCGGAATGTGGACTTGACGATCAAGACCAAGGAGTCGGCAATCACCGCAGCCCTTGAGGCGGTCCGTCGAGACCGCCGCCTTGAGACTCTGGCGGAATGATGTCGTGGAGCTGGAGGGGGACCTTCATCCTCAACGCCATAGGACCCTGTACCCAGGGCTGTCACCAAGGCAGGGATGGCCTTGGAATCTCGGAGAGCGCCGACAGCCTCGATCAGGAAGAGGTAGCCTTCTCCCCAGAAGGCTTCGTACAACTCGCGGGCGCGGCCCGAATCGCCCGTGAACGTGGCTCTCAGCGCGCCCCGGTAGCGGCTGTTCTCCCTCTCCAGGGCCGAGATCAGCGCCGCCCTCAGCTCCGGCCCCATCTCTTCGGGCGCCAGGGCACGGGTGGCTTCACCCAGGGCTTTTTGGGCCGCGCGGCGATCACCTCCGACGATGGCACGAGCCAGGGCCTGCTGGTCCACCTGGGCCAGCGCATCGGGGGGAAGGGAGGCGATCACCAGCGTCAACGCCAGCCAAGAGCCTGAAGGAATAGCAGTCCGCACCAAGACCTACGGCTGCTGCAGGGCAGCCCAAACGCGTTTCAGATGACACGCCAAGAGAGCCCTGACCTCCGGCTGGGGCGTCCCCCAAGGTCGTCCAGGGAAACAGGCCCCTGTGTCTCGCTCACCCCTGAACACAGCCGCCGGAGCCCCCCTCTCCTCGAGGCCAACGGAGGCTCAGCCTCCCCGGAATCCCCGGCCGATGCCCGGCCTCATCGCCTCCTGGGCGGCCTGGCCAGAGCCTCCGCGGCGTGGCGCTGGATCCGCTCCATGTTGGCTGCGTCTTCCACCCCAAGACGTCTCACGGATTCCGAATCCCGAGCCAACGAGTGCACCACTTCCCGGAGGGAGGGGTCTCCCAACGTCAGGGCCAGCGAGATCGCGGCTTCGGCTCTTATGGCTCTGAGGTTCGACCAGGAGCGGATCATCGAAGGATACTGCGTTTCGGTGGTGAGCTGCTCTCGCACAAGTCGTCTCATTCGATCAAGGGTGCTTCGCGAGAGGCGCTGTCCTTTCGGGTCCTCCACCATGAGGGTGAGAGCCCTCATGGCAAAAATGGCCTGATCCTCCTCCCTGGCCCCGCCTTCCGCGACGCTCAGCAGGGCAGGGGCCGCCTCCTCGCCGAACTCGGCCAGCGCCCGGGCGACTCTGTCCCCGTGGCCCACTGCTCCGGCCAGCGCTGGAATCGCCAGCGGATCTCTGAGGGCGATGACCGCCTCGACGAGGAAGATGTAGCCCTCTCGCCAGAACTCTTGCATCGCCGGAGGGAACTCGTTCGGGTCCTCGATGCCGTCTACAACCCCGGAGGCCATCATCTTTGTGTAGGTTAGATAGACTTCGTTCTGGCGTTCGAGGACGGCGATCAGCGCCGCCCGTAGCTCAGGCCCCATCTCTGCGGGTGCCAGGGCTCTGGTGGCCTCATCGAGGGCCAATTTAGCCGCTCGCTGGTCGGAACCCAGGATCGTCCGAGCAAGCGCCTGCTGGTCCATCTGGGCGCGAGCCGGGGAAAGAGGAGCAGCGAGCACCCAAGTCAGCGCCACGAACCATACGATGCGAATCAAGGCAGACATCAGGGCCTCCCTCATTGCCATTGGAAGTGAAGGGATGTTGGCGAGTACTCGTAGGAGTACCCACCCGGCATCCCCTTCACGAAAGAGATCACTTGTGCCCGTAGGGAATCCGAATTGACCGCCGCCGGAATCCTCAGGTCCGCCGCACGCCCCTGCATGTGGAGGCTTTGCGGCTCGCCGCCGACATTGTCGTTCCCGCAGGGTGACCGATAGCCGGCCCAGATCTGGTCAAACTCGAACCCGAAGTAGCTCTCCACCTGTTGGACCTTAGCCGAGATCTGTTCCGGCAGTCCCCAGTTGGCGTGGGGATTGCCAGTGGTGAATCCACCATTCCACGCATTCCAACTGAAGCGCAAGAAGCCGCCGAAGGTGGTGAACATGCCAGGACTAGGCCTTTGGTTCACGTTCTTCAACTCGTATTCGTACACGATCCGGTCAGCCTTGGTCCCGCTGTTGCCCGTCACACCGAGGCCTGCCTCGTCGGAGAACAAGTTGTCGAAGGCGTCAGAGACCGTGGCGTAGATCGTCTCCGCTCCTACATCGAGGCCGGCTTGATAGGTGGTGGTAAACGAGCCGCTCCAGTCTGTCACTCCTGACAGGTTCCCGAAGACCCCGATGGGCACATGGCAGTAGGGGTCCAGCCCGGAGGCCGAGGAGGAAAGGTGTACCGTCACCCCCGGATACGGTGGCTGGACGGTGACGGTCACGTTGGTGGTGCCGCCCGGAAGCACGGCGTCGTCGGCCAGGGAGATGGAGATGCCGAGGAGGGGACAGTCCTCCACGGAGGGATCACAGGGATCGCAGGGCTCAAAGTCACAATCGGGCGGCGGCGGTGGTGGATCGCCAGTGCCGCCCCCGCCCTGGTCGCCTTCCCCACCCTGGTCGCCTTCTCCCTCGCCTCCGCTTCCGCTTCCCGGCCACTGGCACGTCTCCAGGTCGGGGGCGCCGTTCCAGCAGACGCAATCGCCATCGTGCATCTCGTGGAGGGGGCTCTCGCACACTTCCACCACCAGCTCATCCAACTCACAAGGGTTGTGTGGGCCGGGGTCTTCAACACAGTCTCCTTGCGATGGGTCCTGAGGAGTGGACGAAGCCGACAGCCCGAAGGCCCGTGGGCTCGCCCCAACGGCGTCGAGCAGGACCCACCCCTCCTGGGAGGGCGAGGCCCTGGTGGGGGAAAGACCATAGCCTGGCCCCAGCGGCCTGACCGAGAATCGGGCGAAGAGGTGGTCAACCGCCACCCGAGAGGCGGGGATCACGCACCGGGCCAGGCGGTGCACATGGCCGTCCTCATCGAAACGGCGGTACTGGAGGAAAGCCACGCCGCCGTCGGCTTCGGCAAAGGCCTCTTGCGGGAGATCCACCTTCAGACGGTGTAGGCGGAAGGGGTCTTGGCGAAACACCTGACCCATGAGGAACCGGTCCGGTTGGATCTGCCGGTTGGCCAGACGGGCCCGGACGATCCAGAGGGGGCTGGCCACCTGGGTAAAGCACACTCCCACGTCGCCCTGATCCGGGAACCCCACCAGCTCCATGGCCATGGCCTGGCCCACAGGCAGGTTCCGAAGACCCGGGGGCAGGACCGGCTTGCCTGCGGAGAGGAGGAAGGGGGAGCCGCTGGCCGGCGCTGGCGCCTCCGCACCGGGATCGAGCTCGGGATGGGCCGCCGTGGGACTGGAGCCATGGTCGCAGGAGCCCAGGGCCAGGGTGGCGAAGAGGGCCACGGCCGCCAGGGAGAGGGCCAGGCGATGGCGCATGGTCATCACTCCGGGTTGCAGGGTGAAGGATTCCCCTCCGCATCACCCCCATGCCGGGCCGTCCTTGCCGGGCCACGTGAGTCGCCCCGTCGACTTCAGGACAATTCCGTGTCTTGCCGAAGCCCCGGTCAATGGCAGAAGTTGGGGTTTGTGATGGCAGAAGTGGCTAACGTACGTTCAGCCACCGCCTTACGGCCGAGAGAAGAAGAGGTGTGTCCAGGGCTCCGAGGGCCCTGCCCGTCCGCCGGTAGGCCGCCCGCTGCACCCTCCTGGGATCCACACCCAGGCGGTAGCACGCACGGTTCAGGCTGAGGGCCTCCCCCCCCCGGACATCCAGGACGCGCCCAAGGAGCCCCAGGTCCACCAGCGCCTCGGGCCGATGGGGCAGGCCCGCGGCCTTCCACAGGTCCCTCACCCGACGGGCCCGCATACCGGCGGCGTGAGCCAGTTCCGGCACGCTCCCGGGAACGGGTTCGCCGAGGAAGGCGGCGTCCAGGACCGGATGAAGTCCGGAGCAGCCGGGGGGAGATGCTCCCGGAAGAGTGCGTGGAGATGGCGGGTGGGGCGGCGGGCTGCGATGCGGGCGAGGATGCCGGGGAGCTCCTTCTCCACCCTCTCGAGCCAGACCACCCGGACCGGCGGAAGCTCCGACAGGCCCAGGGCGTTGTCCGGGCAGAAGCGGGTCACCAGGACCGTCCGGTCCCCCATCCGGCGGCGCATGGCTTCCAAGACGCCCTGTCTGGCGAAGGGAGACAGGCACGAGGGCGCCACCAGGACCACGGCGGTCCAGGGAACGGCCTCCGGGGCCGAAGGAAGGCTGGTGCGGCGGGTAGCCGCGCCGGGGGCGACGAGCCGGGAGATGGCGGCGCACTCCTCTCCGTGCTCGCCAAGGATGAGCACTCGTCCCAGGGTGTCGGTCACGGGGCGAACCTCCAGGGCCGTGGCCCGAGGACCAGGGGGCGAGCCTCTGTGGGGAAGGCCCCCTGACCCTCGGCGGTCCATGCCAGAGCCGATCACGACACACCATAGGCACGGCCGGTTACCTGACGGTTATCTGGAGGTAACGGGGGGGAGCTCCCATCGAAGGCCCCTTTGGGACGCTGGCCAGGCGGGGGTACGCTTCTCCCTTCGGCCCATGGGGCATCCCCCATCTCCCTGATCCTGGTCCCCCGCAGGCCGAAGGGGGGAAGGCATGGACGCGGCTCAGGCCGCGGCTGCTTCCCAGCCCGGGAGGTTCCCGCAAGGACGTTTCATATGAAACGTTCTGGGAGAAAAGGTTAGCTAAATTTGACGAGGGTCCGGGGCGACTCCCTAGCCTCGATTGCCACGGTACTGGGTACTGCTAACACGAGCGGCCCGCGCTTCGGCGATCCCGTTCTCGATGAGCATGCGCCGGGCCTAACTCCCTGGGCCGGACCGCTCCAGCAACAGGCGAACCCGAGGCTCCACCTCCGGGTTCCGCTTGGCGGCCTCTCCCAGAACTTCGAGAGCACGCACAACCGAGTAGAGGGTCTTGGAATCCGCTTCGAGGTCTTCAATCGTTGGGGCATCCCCCATGAAGCCTCTGGCCAACTCCATGTTCTGGAGGATGTCCTCAAGGGCATCAAGCGAATCGCGTTCCATACTCACACCGGGATGGCCTCGGCGAGGATCTGCTGGCGCAGCCGGGGTTTGAGGGAGCGCCGCATAACCAGATCGATGGGAATCCCCATCCGCTCGGAGAGCTCGTTCTCCAAGGAGATCAAGGTC
>PXFI01000173.1 GCA_003564295.1 Gemmatimonadota bacterium
AACGTTCAGAAGTTGCCGGCGCGGCGCTCCTGCGCCGTCCTCCCTGGAGCGAACGAAGTGAGCGAAAGCGGCAACTCTTTGTTATCTGATGCCGCACCGTGGCCCTCTTGACCGTAGGACCGGCAAGGGAATCCGGTTCCCCAGGAATTGAATGCCGGCCTGCTCAGAGTCACCGGACCATCCAGCGCCCCGAGATGGGGTTGGTTTCGGTTAGCTCGCGTGCTTCAGCGGTTCGAGGGAAGCGATGTCCTCGGCGCTCTCTGACCTTAGCGCGTGCCACAAATCCCAATCCTGCTGAAGTCCCAGCCAGAAGTCAGCACTCATCCCAGTCACTCGTGCCAACCGAAGGGCA
Source organism: Gemmatimonadota bacterium (assembly GCA_003564295.1). Taxonomy (GTDB): domain Bacteria; phylum Gemmatimonadota; class Gemmatimonadetes; order Longimicrobiales; family Gaopeijiaceae; genus PXFI01. The sequence continues at coordinate 353 of PXFI01000173.1, forward strand.
GTGTCGGGTGTCACACTCCGCTTCCCGTTGATCACCTCGTTCAACCGCGGAAAAGACACTCCGAGCCGAATCGCGAAAGAGGATTGCGTGATTCCAAGAGGCTTCAGGAACTCCTCAAGCAGCATCTCGCCGGGATGCGTAGGTGGCCGATGGGTTGGGAGGCGTCGCTCCACGAGCGGCTCTTTCCCCAAGCCTCTAGTGATAGTCTGTGACTTCGACTTCGTAGGCATCGCTCTCCTCCCACCGAAAACAGATTCGGTACTGCTCATTGATCCGTATGCTATGTTGACCTTCCCGGTCGCCCCGCAAGCTCTCCAGCCGATTGCCGGGCGGGACGCTCAACTCCGGAAGGTCTTTCACCCGGTTCAACTGATCCAGTTTGCGCCGAACCACTGGCCACAGCGCCTGTGGGCTGGCACGCCGCGCTCGGCGGCTGTCCACACCGAGAAACAAGTCTTCCGTGGCCCGATCAGCGAACGAGTTTATCACGGCTTCTATTATAATACATCGCGGAACCTCCTGCTAGGACGACGATGACGATGTCTTCCCTCCTCCGCGGTGCGGTTCCAGATAACTCCGGGATTCCGATCCGTGTTGCGATGGGTCCGGCCCCGGACGGGTGCGGATTATGGCCACCAGGCCGGGGAATGGCGGCTCATGGTGCTGGAATGGGAGTATGGTATTCTCCCCCCAGGTCGAAGCCTCTCACTGAATGAGCCGATCCCCACATCGTAAGCCAGGATGCAGCCCAGGCGCGGTTCATGCAAGCATGACTGCAGGAAGCGCCGGCATCGGGAACCGGTCTGTGCCGCTGGATTACCGCACCTTGAGCAGCCCCAGCCGGCTGACGCCTCTGTGGTCACGAGCTCTACCTGCCGCCGGAGCCGGCCGCCCTCCCGACTCTTCCGGGGCTCGGGGCTCCCTCCGTTCTCATCTGCCACTCACTTCCACCCGCCCCCGCTCGATTAAGTCTTGCCACCCCACTCTGATGGTTGTATGATACAACTATGTAGATGACACAGCATGATTTCTCTGAGGAGACCCCCAACGCCAGCCATGACCCCTGCCACCCACGCAATTCCTCACCCGTCCCTCATGCGGGACGCGGGCCGACTCCAGGAAGCCCTCATGGAGCTCATGCGCGTCCTCCGTTTCCGGGACCGGGACCGGGCGTGCTGCTACGACCTCTCCGCAAGCCAGTGCCACGCCCTCCAGGCCTTGGTGCTGCAGGGGCCCATGACGGTGAACGACCTGGCGGCCCATCTCTATCTTGAGAAGAGCACAGCCAGCCGGTTGGCCGCTGCCCTTCTGGACAAGGAGCTGATTCGCAAGAGGGCTGCCCGCTCCGACGGACGGGTGGTGGTCCTGCAGGTGACGGAGGCGGGCCACCGCCTCTCCCGGCGGATCCTGAACGACCTTACGGCCGAATACATGGAGCTTCTGGAGGGGTTCGACCCGGAGGTCCGGTCTGCCCTGCCCACGCTCTTGGAGCGGCTCGCGTCCGTGGTGGGGAGACGGGGTGGTGGAGAGGGCGGCCCTTCCGGGCCTTCCTGCTGTTCATGACCTGAGGAAATCGGGTTGGCGTTGCGCCCGTAGACCGACGGCGCCCGGCCTCGCCCGGCAAGTGGCACCCGGGGAAAGCCCCCGAACGGAAGGAGAGGAGCGAGCGGCAGATGAAGGAAGAAGACATTCGCCGGGCCGTGCGGGAACGATACGGCTCCCTCGCCCGGACCGGGAGCATCGGATGCGGGTGCGGATGCGGAGCCGGGGCCGAAGACACGAGCCCCGGAGCTGACAGCATCAGCATTGGCCAAGCCATCGGGTACTCGGGAACGGAGCTCGGAGCTGTCCCCGAGGGCACCAACCTGGGTCTGGGATGCGGCAATCCCACCTCCCTGGCCAGCCTTCAGCCAGGCGAGACCGTCTTGGATCTGGGGTCCGGCGCCGGCTTCGACTGCTTCCTGGCGGCGAAGGCCGTGGGGCCCGGGGGCCGGGTCATTGGGGTGGACATGACACCGGACATGCTGGAGAGGGCCAGGAGGGCGGCCAGGGAAGGGGACTACGGAAACGTGGAGTTTCGCCTGGGGGAGATCGAGGCCCTACCCGTCGCCGACGCCAGCGTCGACGTGGTCATCTCCAATTGCGTCCTGAACCTCTCGCCATCGCGGGAGCGAGTGTTCGCGGAGATCGCCCGGGTCTTGAAGCCAGGGGGTAGGGTCATGATCTCGGACCTCATCTCTCCTCTCCCCACCCCGGGCTATCTCCTGGAGTCGGAGGAGGCCCTGGTGGGGTGCCTCCCGGTCCAGCAGGACGATTACTTGGACGGGCTGCGCCGTGCGGGGCTGACGGACGTGGAGATCGTGGAGGAGAAGCCCTACCCCACGGACCTCCTCACGGCGGATCCGGCGGTGCAGGAGTTCCTGGCGACCCATCCCGGGGAGCAGGAGGCGGCGGTGCAGTTCATGGCCTCCATCCGAAGTGGCCTCATCCGGGGGTGGAAGCCTCGGTAGGATGCCGGGTCGCTGGGGGCCTCCTTCCTACCCCCAGGGATCGAAGAAATCCGCCCCCGCCGATGGGGCGGGTTGGGGTGTGGGTGCTGTTTCGGGTGTGGGCTCCTGGTCGGGCCTCAGTGCGGCATCGGTTCCAGCTTCGCGCTGATCCTCCGGTTCTACAGCCACAGACGTCTCCAGGTACGCCGTCCATGCCCCAGCCAGCTCCCGAGCCAAGGACCCCAGGGGGTCCGGAGCCGCCTCCTTGCCCATGGCGCCGTCCACTTCGACGGCGTCCCGCAGGGCCCCTGCCACCATTCTGAAGCCTGTCTCCAGGGCGACCTCGGGTCGGGGGTGCAGTACCTCATCCTCGGGAACCAGAAGCGTCTGACTCAGCGTCACGAGGACGTGTTGACGGAAGTCAAGAGCCCACCAGCCCCCCTCCTCCCCGGGGCGACCCGAACCCCCGTCCAGGACCCGCCCTAGAATCCAGTCCTCCCCATAGGCACGAGCCAGGAGGGCCACGGCCTCCCGGACACGAGCACTCAGGGGGAGGGACGGCCAATCCACCGCCTCCGCCCCCGCGTCCCAGCGGGCCAGGACCTCTCCCCTGAACCGGTCCCGGAGGTATCGGACCAACTCGTCCTTTCCGGAGAACCGGGCATAGAATGACCCCACAGAGGTGCTCGCCCGCTTCACGATAGCCGAGACGGTGGTGCCCTCCACCCCTGACTCCCGGAGGAGCTCCAGGGCGGCCGCCACGATCCGGTCCAGGGTCCTCCGACTCCGTTCCTGCTTCGGCGGGCGGAGGCCGGACCCACCTTCTTCAACAACCGGCTTCTCCGGGCTCACGCCCTTCGCTTCCATGCCATCCGTAGCAGGAGTTTCGTTCATGGGAAGCTGCTCACCGAAAAGCGAAGTGAAACCCTAATTCTATATAATGCCCCTTCGTGTTCCGGGTCAACGATCATGATTGCTACCGCGGCAAGGAGACCCGCTGGAGGGCATCGCCGTCCCCGACGCTGTCCAGGCGCCTCGGGAAGGAGGACGCACATGCGGGGCCGCTGGGGAGACGTGCCCGCCTGTCCGAATCTTTTCCACCCCCCCGTCCGTAGGGATCCCAGAGAAGCGCACAAACCTCGTGGATGCAACCCTTGATGCCTCAGACCTGGAGCGAAATGAGACACTCGGCCTGGACCCTCTGGCTCGTGCCCTTAAGCCTGCCGCTGGTCCTCCTCTGCATCCCGGGATCCCGGGAGCCCTTGGACAGCCAGGGCAGGGACCCCCGGGGAGGCCAGGAGTCCGTGGTAACCGAATTGACGACGCACCCTGAGCATCCGGCGCTGGTTGTGCTTCCCCCAGCCCCAGGGCAGGAGAAACCCGGGGCTGATCCGAGCCCCAGCTGACGACCTCACGGCTCAGTCCGAGCCGCCATCTCTGAGAGCCCCGCTGCTACCCCACATCCGCCGGCAGAGCCGCCCCCAGCTCCACACGGTCCGCGAACACGTGGCACCTGCGCCCCAGCACTCGCAGCCCCGCCCCCTTCGCCACCTCCAGGGCCTCGGCAAACTTCGGATCGATGGAGCGGGCCGCCCTCACCTCCCTGGCATCGGAACGCTGCACCACGAAGAGCACGGCCGCCTCCCATCCAGCCTTCCTCACGAGCTCCCCCAACTCCTTCACGTGCCGGGCGCCCCGCTCCGTCACGGCATCGGGGAAGAGGGCCACGCCGTCCTCAACCAGCGTCACGCTCTTTACCTCCATGGCCATCTGCTTCCCTGCTCCGTCCGCCAGGAGGAAGTCCAGCCGGGATCGACCCATGGGAAACTCGGCCCGAACCAATGTCCACCCGGCCACTTCCGGTAGCGCACACACTTCCAAGGCCCTTGCCATGAGGCGGTTGGGCAGGGTGGTGTCCAGGGACACCATCTCCCGCCCTCCAGCCCTCTCCACCAGCACCGCCGACCACTGGGTCTTCCGGTCGGGCTTGGAGGCGGGTCGGAGCCAGATCCTCCTTCCGGGCAACAGGAGCTCCCGCAAGCGCCCCGGATCGGCCATGTGGACGTCCACCGCTTCCCCGGAGTCCTCCAACTCCACCCGGAGCACGAATCGGTTGTGACGAACGATGAATCGAGAGGGGATCAAGGGCCCGGCGATGGGCACGGCGACGGATGACATGAAGGCTCCCTGGGGGATCTGTCCAAGAACGCTGATAGTGTGCTGACACAGGACATCTATGGTGGGGCTCGACCACGCACAACACATGCCCGGAGGCCGACCATGCGATTTCCCATCGAAAAGCACCACTTTCTTGGCTTCTTCCCTCCCTACCGCACCGTGGAGGTGCTGGATCGTCCGGGACAGGTTCCAGTGGGGCCACTCCCCAACCGGGGGGCCGTCCTCATCTGGAACATGGCCACCGAGGACCGAACTCGGGCCTCGCACGCCATCAAGAACCGGCCTCCCGGCGTCGCCCTCTTCGTAATCCTTCCGCCGACGTCCCGCTGGGACACCACCGGGGCACTCTTGAGCATCATGGAGGACTGCCGTCCCCATAGCGTTCTTCCCTTTATGGAGGAGGTGGACACCGAGGAGTTGGTGGCGGTGCTCCGGAGGT
>PXFI01000158.1 GCA_003564295.1 Gemmatimonadota bacterium
ACCCGGATGCCTCCCCCGATCCGCACCCGGCCTCGGGGCCGAACCCGGCCGCCGACGCTGATCCTCCCGCCTTCTTCCGGACGATGCCCTCCGGACGCATCTCCCCTATCCTGATTCCCGGAGAACCCACCTCCTCTCCTTTGGGGCGCGCCCGGAAATGGATTGCTGGGCTTCTGGCAACCGAGAGCAAGGTTGGCTCCCGGCGCACGGAGGAGGAGTCCAAGGACCTGGAGCCTGCGGACCCAGACCTGGAAGCCGAGCACAGCACCGGCGTCGGCAACGACCTCCGCCATCGAGGGAGTCCCGCCCCCGCCCGTGACCAGCCCATCCACAGGGCCACCACCCAGATGTTGCCGGGCCGCCTCCATCCCCTAAATCCTGAGGCGGTGGAGCAGGAGATTCGCTTTCTCCGGGACACGATCCCCCGGGACACCTTCAAGGTCACCCTGGGGTGGGACCTGGGCTCGCCTCCTGAGCACGTCACCCTGGATCACCCGTCCATTCAGCCGCTCCACGCCAAGATGACGTACCAGAATGGCCAGTGGTCCATCGAGACCCTGGCGGACGCCTATCCGGTGGAGATCAACGAAACCGTGCGTTTGGGCGTAGGAGTTTCTTATCTTTTATCAGATGGAGACGAGATCCGGATAGGTAAGGCTCTTTTCAGGTTCAGTTACCCGTGACCAACCTTCCGTCAAGGCTCTTCTTCGGGGATCACACGGACCCGGGTCCCCGGCCCTCGAATCAGGACACGGTGCTTACCATCGAGCTGCCGGACGGCCGCTGGCTGGCAGCGGTGGCCGATGGGATGGGTGGCCTGGCCGAGGGTGAGCGCGCCGGGAAGACCGCCCTGGCCAGACTCTACCGGAGCCTCTCGAAAGGAGCGAGCCTGACCCAATCGGTCCAGGACGCCAACGCGGCCGTTCACAGACAGTGCGGGGGCAATACGGCCACCGGTACCACGCTGGTTGCTGCCATCCTTGACGGCTACCGGGCCGAGATCGTGAACGTCGGCGATAGCCGGGCTTATCATCTGGATCCTCTGGGCATGCTACAGATCACACGGGACCACACCATGGGGGAGGAAGCGGTCCGAAGCGGAGACTTCCTCGGAAGTGAGGTACCTTCCAGCCTCTGGACCGCGGCCCTTTCCCGGTTCCTCGGTGCCGACGAGGAGGTGCAGGCGGAGGTCTTCGCCTCCCTTTCCCTCCAGGAAGGGGACTGGCTCCTCCTGTGCAGTGACGGCCTCCACAGAGTCGTGTCGGCGGGTGACATGGAGAAACAGCTGAGGGGTGCCTCGGATCCGCGACAGACCGCCAATCGCCTGGTGGAGATGGCCTTGGAGCGGGACACCGAGGACAACGTTTCCGTGGTTCTGGTGTATCGTCCACAAGGCACCGGCGAGAAGGAAGGCACAGGTGACATCGGGTACGGATTCTCCACGTCCGTCCCTCCGGATCCGGATCCGGTCTGGCTGTCCGACTCATCGGAAGAGCCGCAGGATGCCGCGAACGACCCCCAGCCGGGCGACACCGGCATGGCACCGGGAGATCTTCCCGCACACCGAGACGTGTCTCCCAACGAGGGAGCAATCAACTTGGACCCGGGCACCATCTTCATCCGGTCGTCCCGGCACCACCCGGAGAGGAGGTCGGCGGCCTTGACTTGGGTCATGATCGTAGGGTTGATCGGACTCCTGTTGGTGGTATTCCTGTCCCTGACCTGGGCGTTGTCCCAATGAGTCACCGGAACCCATGAACGACGCCGAGAAGCTGCAGCAGGCCATCGATAGCCTCGATGGGGATTTCGAGCTCGTCCGGGAGATCGGCCGGGGGGCAACCGCCGTGGTGTACCTCCTCCGGGACCGGATCCTGGAACGGGACGTAGCCCTCAAGGTCATCCGTGCCAGCTTTGGGGGAGACGAGGAGGCCCTCGCCCGCCTCCAGCGGGAAGCCCGCCTGGTGGCCCAGCTCACCCACCCCAACATCGTGAAGCTCTACGGCACGCACCGTCTGCCGGACGGGAGCTTCGCCCTCCTCATGGAGCATGTCCCCGGCCGCAACCTGAAGGAGGTCCTGAGGGCAGAAGGAGCCTTCAGGGTATTCCAGACCGTGGAGATCCTCAAGGACATCGCGTCGGCCCTGGCCTATGCCCACCGCCGCCGCATTGTCCACCGGGACGTGAAGCCGGAGAACATCTACATCGATGAAGAGGTGGGCGCCGCCCGTCTCGCCGACTTCGGAGTAGCCCGTCCCTGGGACCAGGACGCCCGCCTGACCCTTCCCGGGGCGTCCCTGGGAACCCCGGCATACATGTCTCCGGAACAGATCGATGGTCTGGCGGTGGACGGGCGAAGTGACGTCTACAGCCTGGGCCTCGTGGGATACGAGATGCTCCTGGGGCAGCACCCCTGGGAGGGGGAGAATGTCTTCACCATCATCTACCGGCAGAAGAACGACATTCTCCCCATGGAGCCCTTGCACCTGGACGACCACCCGGTTCTCCTGAACCTCCTGGAGAAGGCGCTGGCGAAGGAGCCCGCTGAGCGGTGGGAGTCTGCCGGGGTGTTCCTTCAGCAGCTCTTCCTGTTAGACGGGAAGGACGGCCCGGTGGATGCCGATGCTTCCGAGCGTGAAACGGCAAGGCAGGCCAGGGTGGCCGCCGCAGCCCCGGACGGGCCGGCAAGCCGTCCCGCATCGGAGGTTGGAGCGGACGCCGCCGGTGCCAAGGACCCCCCGGACGCTGACCAGGACCAAGATCCCTTCCATGTGCATCGGGCAGCGGCAGTCCCTCCTGCCCCTGAAGAGACCCGGCTGGACGGGGACGCCTTGGAGGATGAAGAGGACGCCGTTGCGGCGGCACCGGGTGTCCCGGACACCCGCCAGAAGAGGCGCTGGGGGCGTATGGCCGTCGCCCTCCGGGGGTGGCGCCAGTCCCTGGCCTCGACGTCGGGCCAGAAGAGGCGCTGGGGGCGTATGGCCGGCGTTCTGGCCGCCTTGCTCGTGTTGGCTTCTCTTGGCATGTATCGCTGGACACCCCTGGGGGAGAGGTTCAGGGGCCCCCGTGTCTCCCCACCCGCAATCACCGCTCCGGGTCTGCCGGGGGAGGTGTCGCCAGGATTGAGGCCCGGTGCCGTCCGCGGGCCTTTCACCCTGGCGTTCCTCGCCGAAGAATGGGAGGAGGCCCCGGTGGACGCCCTTCTTCCCCTGGTGCTCCAGGCCACGGGAAGGGACGGTGCTCCGGTTGCCGACACCCTGGTCCGTTTCGAGGTGATCGAGGGAGAGGGAGTTTTGGAACCCCCGGAAGCCCGGACCGACTCGGATGGACGAGCCGAGGTAAACCTCCAGCTTCCCACCTACCCCGGTGCTTTGACCGTCCTGGCCACCCTGGTCGGCCTCCCGGGCTCGGAGGCCCGACTCGATCTCCAAGTAGCCCCCGGCCCCCCGCGGCAGGTGGTGGCCATCATCGGTGATCAACAGACAGCCGCCCCCGGACAGACCCTTCCGGAGATCCTGGGAGTCAGGGTCCGGGACGCCTTCGCCAATCCCCTGGAGGGGGTCGAGGTGCGCTTCCAGGTCCTTCAGGGAGAAGGCCAGGTATCGCCGGGCGCGGCCCAGACCGACGACCAGGGCCGAGCCTTCGCCCGGTGGACCCTGGGAGCGGATATTGGGACACAGATGGTGGCGGCGGTGGTCCCGGGAGTGGAAGACCGCCTCCTGACCTTCCAGGCCACGGCCCAGGCGACCCCGGCTGCCCCCTCTCCGACGGCACCTGTGGAGCCTCCCCCCGCAGAGCTGCAACCCGAGCCGGCCGGGGGCCCGGGCACGCTCGAATCCGGTCCGGTGACGGTGGTCCCCCGAACCTACGCTCTCGGAGGAAGCCATGCCTGTCACCTGGTTGACGGGAGCGCCCGGTGCCGGGGAGCCGGCGACAGGGGGCAGGGCGGAGACGGCACCCTCACCGGGCTGGTGGCCCTGGTCGCCGGGGTATCCCACGGGTGCGGCCTGGACGTCACCGGTGGAGCCTGGTGCTGGGGAGCCAACGAGGCCGGGCAACTGGGGGACGGAGCCACCCGGGACCGCCGTCCAGCGGCCGCCGTAGGCACCGACGGCCGGTTCTCAGCCCTGGCGGCCGGCCTTTCCCATACCTGTGGCCTCGGCCCCGGGGGTCAGGCGGCCTGCTGGGGCCGCAACGCCAATGGCCAGCTCGGGGATGGCACCCGCCAGGACCACTACGAGCCGGTCCCCACGGTGGGCGGCCACTCCTTCCGGGAGCTGGTGGCGGGGTGGAACCACACCTGCGGGATAACGCCCGGAGGCCAAGCCTTCTGCTGGGGCACCAACTCCAGGGGACAGATCGGAGACGGCACCCGGGTAGACCGGGTGGCTCCCACCCGGACCCAGGGTACCTTCCAGGCCCTGGCCGCCGGGGCCAGCCACACCTGCGGGATCAGCGGCGACGGGGTTCTCTGTTGGGGGGACAACAGGTTCGGACAGCTGGGCGACGGAACCACGGAGGATCGTTCCTCGCCAGTGAGAGTCGCCGACCTCCCCGGGGCGCCCGTGAGCCTGGCCGCCGGAGCCGTCCATACCTGCGTCGTGCTTACGGACCGCTCAGCCTGGTGCTGGGGACAGAACCTCCACGGGCAGCTCGGAGATGGGACCACCACGAACCGGCGCTCACCGGTCTCCGTGTCCGGGGAGTTCGAGTTCCTCACGATCTTCGCAGGGGGAGCTGTGACGTGCGGATTCGCCCGGGACGGTACCGAGTATTGCTGGGGCCTCAATCAGAGCGGTCAGTTGGGAGACGGCACCCGGACGAGCCGAGCCGTCCCCACTCGGGTGATTCGCTAGGAGCGGGACCGGCGGAGGGGGGCTGGCCTCGGGCACACACGTCCCCTTCTTCCCCTGTCCCCCACCCACCTCCCGGCCCTATCATCCTCCCATGACAGCCTCGGATCCATCCCGGCCCTCCTTCCATTACCGCCACGGGCTGGTGGTCCTGCGGCAGGTCCGGGAGGCACCACCCTGGATGACCTTCGACCCGCGGGCCCATGCCTACGTGGCCCCCGGGTACCGCTATCCTGAGCTGAGGGCCTGGGCCCTGGAGCGGGGGATCCCCGAGGGGGATGCTCCCGGCGCAGGCACTGCCGCCGGGCCGGACCACCCGGGCCAGGCCCGCCAGGCCCACGCCGAGCTGGCCAAGGAAGTCGCCCAGACCGAACCGGACGCCCCGGCTGCCACCCCGGCCCTGCCGGACGCCCCCACCGAAATCCCCTTCTTCGACCCACGCCGTCCCCGGGAGTACCAGCAAGAGGCCCTGGACCGCTGGGTCGCCGCAGGGGGTCGCGGATCCGTGGTCCTCCCCACCGGGGC
>PXFI01000316.1 GCA_003564295.1 Gemmatimonadota bacterium
AGCGACATTTCCAGATCGTAGGTCTTCCCCTGCTCACTGGCAAAAGCTCGCAGTTCAAATGTACAAGCAGCAATCTTTCGACGGATATCCTCCACTTTAAGTTCTAACTTCACAACTTCATGGTCAACAACAGTTTCCACTGTTCTTCGATATTCACGGAGCATGGTTCCGAAAGGGTTTTTATCTGCACTGAGCAGGTTATTTATATTTATTCGCTTCCTCTCTCCCTGCATTTCTACCATAAACTCAACATTACCATGAAAAGCGGCAAGGGTAGCATTGGCTGAGCCGGTGAGTACTTTTGTGGTCTTTCCTTTTTCCATCACAAATAATTTGGCATGCAGGCCGGTGCGATTTATATGCGGCTCAATCTGCTCATGTTCTTCCACTGCTGCAACAGCATCTGGCTTGCCTGTATGATCAACTTCATCCCTTAGAATATCAGCTTCAGGGGCTTCATTCGCTTCAGGTTCGTCCAAGACAAAGATCCTCTTAAAACGTTCTAGCGTATTTTGTTCCAATGCATCCAGGCTTTCCAGCCTGGAAATCAAAACACACTCGGCACCGGTCATTTCAGTGACCCGCTTTAAAAGGCCATCACTAACAAAAGGCGACACAATTAATAGCTTTTCCGCTTCTTCCATTAACGGCGTATGCGTGTAGCCGTCAATACCCAGAGGAAAAAAACTAAGTGTTTCATTAAAGCCCGGTGGAGCCTCAAACTTAACCCGCTGCACTTCTTCCAGCATCCAGTCCAAACCCTGGTCGGGATGACCGGCCAAGACAGGAAGGCCGCTTAAAAAATCCAGTAAAGGCTTATTTTCTGACTGGATGGTATCCAGCAGGTGGCCATCCAAAGCCAACAGGGTATCCCAGGATTTATCAAAGGTTAAGTTCCGGGAAAGGCAGATAAAACGATAAACGGCTGGCCTGTCGTGAGCGGTGAAGCGCAGCAGCCATGTCTTGGGATGAAAGGCACCGCCGGTTAAATCAACTTCCAAAACCGTCTTTTCCAGGTAGCTGTAGAGTAGATGATTTACCCTGGGAACGTTGATACGGCCTCGCTGGCAATAGATTCTTAGTCGCTCAGAAGTTCTCTGTAAAGCTTCCAACATTTTAGTTTGGTCTTTCAAATCATCTACACCTTCATAATCAAAAAGAACAAAGGATAGAGGTACAATCAACAAGGTGAGCAAGTCCAGTGAATACGTGGTCGCTACACCCCGGTCCAGGGTGTATCCAGCTGGAGGTTTCAGTGCTTCCAGGTAGAGTTTTCTTCCATGTGGATCCAGCATTACATTCCCTCCTGAACTCCATCCAGGATATCGTTGACCATTCTTTGGGCCACCGGCCAGCGGTAAGACAGAACAGAGGTGCCGGCAGCACCAGTCCAAAGTTCTAACGCTCTCCTGTTTTCCAGCCTTGCCCGGTTTCCCTTCAACCTGCGTTCCCTCAAAGCGATCAACGCCCGTGCATCCTTATTATCAGCAACTCGATGCCATCTTGTGGGCCTGCAAGCCAATCTCAACCAATCCGATACGAAGCGCCTGGTGGGCACCGGTATCCGGCCAGCCTCATCCACTAGTTCCCAGAACTTCATCTGGTTCCAGCTCCAGTAGTTGATGGCGGCCATTGTTTTCACCCACTGCTCCAGTTTTTGCTTGTATCGCTCTACAAGCTCATCGCTATTTCTTTGTTCCGCCAGCAAAAGGTTATAGAGCAATGCAGCTCCGTTAATGGCGAGGGAAAAATTTCGAGCATGGTTAATTCGATCTTGCAGTGCTTCAGGGAAGCGGCTCAATTCCGGGTGCTCCCAGATATATTTTGAGTTTGATTGATCCTCATTGCTGACTAAATAAGCAAGCAATGAGTCTTTGCATTGATGCATGATCCGATCCGTAAGATACTCCGCCTGGACTCTATTCAACCGGAAACTAGCCTCGTAGGGAAATCCTGCCGGGGCGGGCGGGAGTCCTTGATGCCAGTTATGTCTCAAGGACCCACTGACCGGTTCTTTGTCATCATCCAGCAGGACATTTGTCTTCGCTGAATAATAGTCATCCAGATAGCGGTGGAGTTCTTCCGAGGAACCGTGAAACTTCCTGATCCCCCACCTTCCGAGACCATACCAATAGATACTGCTGGGCATCCTCTGCAAGCTCTCCCCAGCCGCATCTCCGATGATACCCTCAGGATTATCAGAGTTTTTAAGTGCCCTGATTAGAGCCACCTCATCAGCCCAAACTTTTTGGGCTATTTCCCTGGACGGGGTTTTCTTTTTTTCATGTCGCAAGTAGATCCAGGGAATAAAAAGCATATATTTGACCCGCGTCTGGATAGTGGTTGTCCCTGGGAAAAACATGTTAGAAAAAGCATCCCGTATCGTTCCAATACCCAGTTCGTCCCGCGTATCGGACTCCTGGAACATTTTGATCACTTCCAACATCTTTTGTCGATCTTTTTCTTCAAAGTCAACCCAGCTAAATGTAGATGGCATCTGAACATTAACACCCCGTTTTTTCTATTGATGCCTGTCCAGGTCAAAAACCTGGATTCGAAAAAAAATTCTTAAAAAAATTAAGAAGACCATTTTTCTATAAATCAGTTATATGTAAATACCAAACATAAATATTTCAAAACCCAAGAGATTGGTTCAACATTTCCCATAGCATACTGTAAAGAAGTGTGCGAGTGCCTAATGGAAATATATAGCTTCCAGCACGAAACTATGCTCTAAAACACTTTCTTAATATCAAGCAAGCCAACATTTTTAAGGATACTTTTCAATATTTCTAAATGGTTTAGAGTATGTTGTAAATCCTCCACGTGAAAATACCCAACAGCATTCCTAAAGTCCTCCCCAAGAAAAGATATTTCCAGACGGAGAGCTTCAAGTTCTTCTACAGAAGATACTAGCACTACTTTTTGAATGGAAGGGTCTTGCTTGATTACTTTTTGTAAATTTAAGATAGCTGAATCACGGCTGCCTCGACGATGTACCTCGAAAGCATAAGAAATAACTCCTAAATTAGCAATTCGGCTTCTCCATAAGGCATCAATCCTGCAGCCCCGAGCAATATTGACTTCTTTTTCCACTTCAAAGCCGAGTCCATCACCAAGTTCAAGCACCTGTTCAACTACGACATCATGCTCAAAATCTTTTATCAGTACTTCTTCCGGTTTTTCAATCGAAATATAAAACAGGAGAAAATCCAGAGTGAAAAGATCATCTATGCGAAAAGTATGTTGCTGGTTTTGAATCTGGGTCATAATATCTTTTACTAAATTACATAAAAATTCATACTGCGCACCGCTAATTTGAGCCGCCTTAGGTAGTTTATCTTCAGGAATTCCAAGATAAATTAAACCATCGCGTACCCTACGGCTCCAAATAGGATACTCATTTTTATTATAATGTGACAATATCTCAGAAATTCCAGTGGCACCCATCATGCGAATATTTTTCTTAACTTGGTCAAAACGCTCTGCAATAGGTTTATTAGAAAACAATAGTATATAGAAATCTTGTTTTATCTTGTCTAGCCCGGATTTTAGCATTTCATCTAAAAGATAATCTTTATTTGTCCATCCAGCAAATGCCCAGAGCTTTTGAATAAGTTCTCTCAAAGTACCTTCTTCTAGACTGACAAGAGCTTCTTTGTCGAAGAAGTACGTCTTCAAGAATTCGTCTTTATCAATCCGTTCTTTTTGCCATTTCTGGCCGTCAGATCTGAGAAAAGATTCAAATTTAGGGATTACTTCCTTGAACTTTTTCATCTGGATCATTTCAACCATTTAACATTACCCCCTTTAACTATTGTATTTTAGCGTTCATTCAAAATTTCAATAATCATATTAGCTGATCCACGAGTATTCAAGAAACGAACCTTGCCTGGTGAAATTGTTCAAGTTATCTAAACATGATATTCTTTTTTCGCTGAAACACTTTAACCATAAAAGACGATTTACCGGAGATTAGTCATGCAATCCCGTATTATTTTGTTCAATAATGCAGTTTTTATTGCCCCAAAAATAACTCTTCTTTCTTCAAAACAGACAATAAATTATCAATTTCTTCTTCACATTTGATGTAAAACTCACCAGTTTCTTCACCATGCTCTTGAGAAACTATCTTGAGATTTATCGGCAAGTTACATACAAGCTGTTCTTTGTCAATATTATAGTAACTCAAAAGCCTATCTATGTAGATATTCAATTTTAAACCATTGTCAGCATCACTGTAATATGGGTAAATTACAATTATTGATTGGATAGAGTTTTGTATCTTATCTCTACCTTTGATAGCTATACCAGTTTTATGACGAGTTATTGTATAGAAAAACGGCCTTAACTTCTCTAATGCACTTCTATAAATTTCCCCCACACCATTATTATTTGCCATCTCCTGAAACTCCTCAAATGATAATGATTTAGGTCTTTTTTTACCTTCCGGTTTGGCTTCTAAAGGATCGATTAAAAACACCCTTGATAAGTATTCCTGGCCATTTTCTTTTTGAAAGTAATTAAATGTAATGGCATTAATTCCAACACCATACGAGTCAGAAAGGTATTTAATTATTCTTTCAGAGCTGCCATCAATTTTTGACGCAACCACTAGCATTTTATGACTTTCGTTAATAATTTCAGGATAATCTTCTCGAAACTTATTCCGAAAGGCTTCTTCCAAAGTACTTTTTTCCCTATAGTATGCGTTGCCAATTTCAGAGATTTTTTCATAAGATAAGCCTTGCACCCAGGAGCCATAATCTAAAACCTGTGCAATAATATCTCTTGGAGTTTTGTCTCTCTTTAGTTCAATTATAACAACATCACCATTGTTATCGAGGCATAAGATGTCAATAACCCCCCCAAAACCTGTTTCAACTTGCCTTCCAATAACAAGCAATTCTTGAGATATAATCGAAATGTCGTTTTCCAGCCAATTCTCTATGCGTTCTTCAAAATTCAACTTTGATTGACTAATCTCTTCTAGTTGGTCACCCAATGATATTTCCCATAATCTAACTTCTTGTGTCATAACAAACCCTCCTAAAAAAAATATTTTAACTATCCTGTCTCTCTACAATCTTTAATGGTCATTGTCTATAACGGTTACATAAAATTACTCTCCTTGAGCATCACAAACCCTGCACTCACAAGTACTCCCAGAAAAAATAGGTCAATCACAGAAAATTTGACACAAAGAAATTAATTTCACGTAATTCGCGAAATACTATTAATGCTCTATTTCTTACAAGAAATCATTTAAGAGTGCCATGCTAGCTAAACTAAATCAATAAAGATCCTACAGTGATCACTCGGCCCCCATTCCTCAATGCTGTTCGCGGCTCGC
>PXFI01000141.1 GCA_003564295.1 Gemmatimonadota bacterium
CGGTCCGCATCTTCACGTGGATGGCGTCGAGGTAGACGATGGGGTACACCGCGTCGAGCGGTCTCGCCTGCCACGCCTTCACGTCCTCAAGCACCGCATCCGTGACCGCGGAGATCAGCGAAGGCGATACCTCCACCTTGTAGATCTCCTTCAGATGGCCCTGGATCTCCCGCGTCGTCATGCCGCGGGCGTACAGGGCAATCACCTTCTCGTCGAAGCCCGGGAGCCGCCGCTGCCCCTTCGGGACCAGCACCGGATCAAAGCTGCCTTCCCGGTCGCGGGGGATCTCGAGGTCCAGCTCCCCCGTCTCGGTCTTCAGCCGCTTCGTGCTCTTCCCGTTGCGGGAGTTGCCGAGGTTCCGGCCTTCCGGCGCGTGCTTCTCGTAGCCCAGGTGCGCCGTCAGCTCTCCCTCCAGCGCACGCTCGTACAGTCGCTTCGTCAGGTCCTCAAGGAGCCCTCCGGCTCCCACGAGTTCCTCTGGCTTCCGACCCTCCAGCAGCCGGTCCAGCAGCTCCTCCACTCTCTTGTCTTGCTCGGCCATGTCGCCTCCTTTGCAGGTAGTCTACGCCATGGCCATTTACACGGAAATCCGGACACTCCCGCCGCCGTGAGCCGGATCGCTCCCAGACAGTTCTGGAAGATTTCTCACGCCACCAACCCAAATCTTCCGGCCCCTCCCCATGGGACCAGCGGGAGGTCCTCAATGTGAAGCTCGCCGACGCCACTTTACTCCCCCGTCGGTGCCGCCTCCCCCGGGTGCCGCGTCACGTCGGTGCTCAGCCTCTCCAGCTGACCCTCGCCGTTTGTGCTTGAACGCTGTTGGCACGTTGGGACTTTCCTCTGAGGGATCCACCCACGGAAACAGGCCACCAACAGCATCCGAGAACAGGGGGCCATGGGCGCATCGGAGGGATGAGGAGGAAGTGAAGCCGGAAGGTGTTGCTTCTTGAACCGCCAGGGGCGGTTCGATCTTGGTGGCCTTGGCCCCAGACTAGAACCTGCATGCCAATTTTTGCCGGTGGGGTTCGACCCCTTTGAAGTCTTCAAGGAACAGGTCCTGCGAGAGAACCAGAATACGGGGTCTCCCGAAATGCGGGCTCGGCCCACCTCAATCAGATCGGGTCCATGGGCATGATCCCGCTCTCAGCCATGAAGGAAAACGGATTCCGCCGCCATCATCCCTTCTGCTCCATGAGATCCCGAACCGTAGCTGGGACCTCCTCCGCCGCTACTCCGCCGGAAAAATCCGAGAATGCCGCGGAGACACCCGACTGCTCCTGCGAGATCCTCGGGCTTGTTCCCTGAACGGAATCCTGGGAAGGGTGCGGATGACTTCATCATCACCGCTCCAGGAAGAGTGGAGCCAGCCGGGATCGAACCGGCGACCTCCTGCTTGCAAAGCAGGTTACCTACGCCACAAAACCCCTGCGGTCGCTGGCTTTCGGTAAACCTCGCAACAACCCCGCAACAAAAAGCAGCCTCACTCAGCGCTTCTCAGCGTCCCAGCAGGCGACGCTCAAGGAGCGACCGGAGGTCCCTTCGACCATCCACGATGAGGTAAACGTAAACTCGCGGTTCCAGGACTCGATAGATGACACGGTACGGGCCCACGAGTACCTGCCGGTAGTCTCGGATGCCAAGGCCCTCCAACTCTTTCGGGACATGCCCCCGTTCGGAAAGCTCGCCGAGCAGCTCGGCTTGCTCAAGCAACTGGTCCAGGAGCGCATCCGCGCGGCCGGTCGAATTGGACGCCTCCACGTAGCGGTAGAGGTCCTCCAGGTCTCGTTCGGCTCCTCGGGTGAGAAGAACCTCAAACCCGGCCATGTCAGCGTCGTTGAGCGCGCAGCCGCTCTACCGCCTCGACGACGGGCCTCACCTCGCCGGCCTCCACCTCCCGCTGGCCCAGCGCCAGTACCTTCAGAAGGGCAAGGGTCTCTTGGGTCTCATCGTAGGAGGCGACGTCCTGAAGGACCGCCTTTGCCTCCCCGTGCTGGGTGATAACGAGCGGTTCGCGGCGCTCGGAGATGTCGCGGAGAACCTCGGCCGCCTTCGCCTTGAGGTGGCTGATGGACTTCACCTGTGTTGAGTATCGCATCCCAAGCCCTTGGCCGGTGTCGTGAGGGTGTTCGACCTAAATATAGACCTTTCGTGGTTTGTGGGCCAACGCCTTGGTGCCCATGAACCAGCATCCAGGAGTACAGCGGTCTGGACGGCAGGTTGACCTCGACCTCAAGGGTCAGCCTCGCCCAGCGGGCCGGGTCAGCGCCCGACACGGGGCCTGTCATACAGACTCACGTCGACCGGCTCCGCAAGGTGCGGCTCGGTCTTTTTTGACCCTGTGGGTTCTCGACGGACCGGCGTCGGCTTCACGGACATCGAACTGATGGTCTTTATTCAACATATGTTCGCTGATGCCACCCGCCAACGTCCGGCCTTGATCGCCGCGAGCCTCCTCTTCTGGGTGGCCTGGGTCGGTGTCTTCGGGAGCCTCCAGATCGGGGAATTTCCGGCCGATGATGCCGGCACCCCGTTGGAGGATCGCCTCCGTGGCCCTGCGGCCCCTTCACCTCCTGCCTACACCCTGGCGTCCCACCCGGCGGTGGTCCCATCGCCGACCCGCCCGGCAACGCTGCGCGGACAAAGTCGGGGAGGAGGTCAGGGAAGCCTCCCCACGGCAATAGGGAAGGCAGGCACAGCCTTTCTCGCCGGGCACGTCCAGCTCTCGGCGCTCCCGGGTCACGAACCTGTCCGGTTCCGATCCACCTCCCGCTCGCCCGAGCACCTCCCACGCCCCCCACCCACTCCCTCCGAAGCCGGTTGACCCCCAGGGCAGCTTCCCTGCCCTCCCCTTCAACCTGTGCGCTCTGGGCCAGGAAGCCGCACCGCGGTTGCCTTTCCGTGCGCGTACCACTCGGAGACTTTCATGAACTCCAGTTTTACACTGGACGCGGCTGCCCCTGTGTCTTTCGCAGGGCTCTCGCTGTCCGACATCCTCAGGGACCTCCCCACCGATCCCGGGGCCATCGTCGCCTTGATCCTCTGCGTGGGGTTCATCACACTGGTGCTGTACTTCGGAACTCGGTCGGGCACCCCCCCCGAGAGTTCGGACTCCGAACGCACGGATCCCCCGACCGAGGATCCCAAAGAGGAGGAGGCAGGAATCCCGTGACCACGGCTCGAGGACTCCAGACCCCGTGGAGGGCCTTCCGGTTGGCCTGGCGACCGGCCATCGCACTTTCCACGGTGGGCGTGGTCATCACGTCGGCGATCACGGGCGTTGCGGCGGCCTGGATCCTCGGAGTCCCTGTGCTCCTGGGGCTCCTCCTGGGGAGCATTGTCGGATCCACCGACGCAGCCGCAGTGTTTTCGATCCTCAGGGAGAGGGCCCTGAACCTGAGGGAGCGGGTCGCCGCGACCCTCGAGATCGAATCGGGCTCCAATGACCCCATGGCCGTGCTTCTCACGCTGGCGCTGGTCTCCATCCTCATCGGAGAGATGGATCCCGGGTGGAACCTCGTCGGCTTCTTCCTCCAGCAGACGATCCTGGGGGCCCTTGGTGGCGTTGCGGTGGGCTGGCTCGGAGCCCAGCTCCTCAACCGGGTCGAGCTCAGCGCTGCCGGCCTCTACCCGGTGCTCACCGTCGCGATCGCGCTTCTCGCATACGGAGTCCCGGCCTTTCTGGGCGGAAGCGGATTTCTCGGCGTGTACCTCGCGGGACTCGTCCTGGGGAACTCGAAGGTCGTGTTCAAGCGCGGCATTCTCATGGCCCACGACGGTGGAGCCTGGATGGCGCAGATTTCCATGTTCATCATGCTCGGGCTGCTCGCCACGCCGAGCCGTCTCCCCGATGTCGCGCTGGAGGGCCTCGCCATCGCCGGGGTCCTCGTCTTCGTCGCCCGCCCCGTAGCAGTGACGCTGGCCCTCCTCCCCTTTCGGTTCGAATGGAGAGAACTCGTCTTTCTCTCCTGAGCCGGCCTCAAGGGGGCCATCCCCATCATCCTGGCCATCTACCCGCTCCTCCTGGGGGTCGAGGGAGCGGTGGTCCTCTTCAACGTCGTCTTCTTCGTGGTGCTCGTGTCCGCCCTTACCCAGGGGTGGTCACTTCCGGTAATGGCCCGCTGGCTCGACGTCCAGGAGGTGGGGAGACCTGCTCCGCCCGTCACCCTGGAGATCAGCTCCCTCAAGCACATCGACGGCGACATCGTCGAATACCCGGTGGACGAACGCGCGTGGGTGACCGGCCACATGGTGCGTGACCTGGCCCTCCCCGAAACCGCGGTCGTCGCCATGATCGCCCGTGGACAGGTCATCGTGCCTCCACGAGGGACGACGCTAATCCGACCCGGAGACCATGTGTTCGTGGTCCTCAAGCCCTCCGTCCGACCCCTGGTGGACCGCATGTTCAGCCGACAGAAGGAGGGCCCGGAAGCCGTGAAGGCCATCGTGTTCGCGATCGCCCCCGGGACCTCGGTGGGTGAACTCGAGGGCTTCTACGGAATCCACCTGGACCCGGACCCGGCGAGGAGTGTCGCCGAACTGCTCGAGGAACGGCTCGGGGAGGGTTTCCTAGAGGGCGCGGAGATCCGGGCGGGGGATGTGATGCTGAGCGTCAGGAGGCTCGAGGACGGTGAGATCCGCGAGGTGGGCATCGAGATTTTCGCGCAGCGAAGGAGTGGGACCGAGGCAGGGTCATCCTGAACCCCCTTCGTTGAGCCAGTGGCCAAACCTGGGGAAGGCCCCCTGCTGATCCAGCCGCCATGGGAACTGCGCTCGCACGGCGGCAACGAGCATCCACGATCACCGCCCCGGCGCTGGTCGACGAGGGGGACTCGTCCCGGCCATGGGCAGAACCTTCAGTGGAGCCAGCCGGGATCGAACCGGCGACCTCCTGCTTGCAAAGCAGGCGCTCTCCCAACTGAGCTATGGCCCCGAGGGATGAAGGTAATGAGGGATCCCGGTCAGGGGGAAGTGGATGGCGCACACTCAGGGGGCCCCGAAGGCTTCCCATCCCCCCGGAAACCATTAGATTTCAAGGCTCAGAAGGAATCCCTCCGCCTTTGATCCCGCACCTCGGAGCTGCCTGCACTTCCCTGTGCCTCGACGGCGCTGTGGATCAAGGCCAGAAGAGGTTGAAACCTTCTTCGCAATCCCTCCGTAGGGAGAAGCGACGACGGGAAGGACCCGTCGGACGGAGCAATCGACATATAAGCAGGACCCAGACAAAAAGGAGCCATCAAATGGCCATTCTCTCATATCGCAGCAACCGGTTCTCCCGGAGCTACAACTACAATCTTCCCGAGTACCGGAACCCGGCCCC